>JAOPYO010000415.1 GCA_025964575.1 Actinomycetes bacterium | reverse complement strand
GACCTGCTCGACCGCATCGCTGAGCTTCTGGCTCCACATCGACACGGCCGAGACGACCACGTCGACGGCCTACGACACCTTGAAGGTCCAGGTCCTCAACAGCTCTGGCACCGTGCTGTCGACTCTGGCGACTTTCTCCAACCTCAACGCTGTCACCGGCTATGTGCAGCACGCCTACAGCCTCTCCGCCTACGCGGGCCAGACCGTCACCGTGAAGTTCACCGGCGCTGAAGGTTCGACCCTCCAGACGTCGTTCGTCCTCGACGACACCGCCGTGAACGTCTCCTGACGGACCCGTTCTTCGCTGGCCGGCGGTTCGCGCGCCGGTCAGCGAGGAACGGGCATCGGGGGGAGGACTGGGTCAGCCGGCACGTAGCCCCTCGATCACCACACCAGATTCCGTCAAGCGTCACAAAGTCGGCTGCGGCGATCACGCGCCGGAGGCGTTCTTCGATCTGCTCCGAAGTCTCGACGCTGACGCTGACCATGGGCGTTTTCCCCCTCGATGCCGACGGGTGTGCTGATCGTCCCCTTCGGGACTGGGTCTTGGGGCCCAGTCTCTGCCGTTCGGAACGGGGTCTTTGGCCCTGTCGGCTCGCCGGTCGAACCGCCAAGCTAGAAGCTGACGCAACGCGTTCGGTTCGTCGCCGGACCTTGTCGCCAGACCTGATTATCATCCGTGCCAGAGAGACCAACATGGCGAACCCTCTTCGCGTTCCTTCCCCTGATCTCCCCCTGACCTCGCCGCCCGTTGCCGCCGGCGCCTACGCCTCGGTTGAAGCCGACTCGGACCGTGAGGTGTTTCACAGCCGGCCTCGTCGACCGCGTGGTGCTGAGTGCGCCCCTGGTGTCCACCGAGGTCGCGACCTCCTGATGCCCGAGACGGAGCGGACAATGAACGTCAGACCCATCGACAGCAGGTACGACGTTCCGTCATTCGGGGAGCGGACCACAGACGGCATCAAGGAGACGCATCCGTATAACAGGTCCTTCGAGGAGCGGACCATCTTCCTCGGAACGCAGATCGACGACGCGTTGGCCGACGACGTGATGGCGCAACTGGTGATGTTGGAGTCGATCGACCCTGACCGGGACATCAGCATCTACATCAACTCGCCTGGTGGCTCGTTCACCGCGATGGCGGCGATCTACGACACGATGCAGTTCGTCAAGCCGGAGATCCAGACGGTGTGCATCGGCCAGGCCGCCGCGGCCGCGGCCGTACTGCTCGCCGCCGGCACTTTCGGTAAGCGGGTGGCGCTACCGCACTCGCGGATCCTGATCCACCAGCCGGTCACCGAAGGTACCCGCGGGCAGGATGGTGACCTGGAGATTCGGGCTGGGGAGATCAGCCGGACCCGCGACCAGCTTGAGGAGATTCTCGCCAGGCACAGCGGCCAGTCGATCGACAGGGTCCGCAAGGACATCGAGCGGGATAAGGCTCTGACGCCGGAAGAGGCCAGGGGCTACGGTCTGTACGGCCTGATCGACGACGTTGCCGCCGGCAGGAACCGGCGGTCCCCAGCCCTATCGTCTCGATAAGGGCGATCCCATCAGCAGCTCCTGGCAGTCGGGGTGGCGGAGATCAGAAACCCGCGGCGGGTCGTGGTCGCAGGCTGTTGGTGACCAGTGCGAGGAGCCGGTCCAGGAGGTGCGTGTCCTCGGGTGTCTCTGGCCAGATCCAGTTTCTTGATGGCGGGGACTACGGATGTGAGACTCAGAGCATCCCGGTGATCGGAGGGCTTGTGGCTCGGTTGGTGCTGTCGCCGAAGATCCTCGACTACCTCGACTTCGGCACGCCGTCCGCGGAGCGGGACATCGGGCGCGGACTGGAGAAATACTTCGTCGAGTCGGCGGCCTACCAGCGAGTCCGGTCCGGCGACAAGACCATCGTGCTGGGGAACCGCGGCGCGGGGAAGAGCGCCATCTTCCAGGTGCTGGCGAAGCGGGAGCGGATCGCGGGGAGTCACGTCATCGAACTGTCCCCCGAGGACTACTCGTACGAGCTGCTGAACGCCACGTTGGCGGCCGAGAACGCCGGCTCGTGGGTGAAGCACGGCGCCTACGCGGCCGCCTGGAAGTACCTGATCTATGTCCTGGTGATGAAGGACCTGTCGAAGAAGGGGATGCGGCTTAAGGGCGCTGGAGGGGAGATCCACCGGTATCTGCGCGACAACCACTCCAACAGCCATATGGGCGCGCTCTCGCTGCTGGTCTCCTACCTCAAGCGGCTGGAGGGCATCAAGATCGGCCCTATCGAAGCCGGGTTGCGGAGCGTGGAGCTGGACCGGCTCTACAAGCTGGAGGAGATCCACAACCTGCTGCCCGCGTTGCGACAGATCCTGGAAGGCAGACGGGTCGTGGTACTGGTCGATGAGCTGGACCGCGGCTGGGATTCCTCCGAGGACGCGATCGCGTTCGTCGCCGGGCTGTTCCAGGCCTGCGTGTCGATCAACGGTCTGCACCGGAACCTGCGGGTGTACGTGTCGCTGCGGCAGGAGCTCTACGACGACATTCCGGCCCTGTACGAGGACGCGCAGAAGCACCGGGATCTACTGGAGACGATCCACTGGTCGGAGGATCTGCTGCTGGAGCTGATCGCCAAGCGGATCCGCTACTCCGCGCAGGAACAGGGCTATAGCGGTGACACCCTGGAGCGGGTCGATGACACCGCCTGCTGGGGCGCGGTGTTCGCCGACCCGGCCGGCTCCTTCAAATACATGATCGACAGGACGCTGTACCGGCCGCGGGAGATCATCGAGTTCTGCACCGAGACTTTGGAGGCGGCACGGGGCCGGACTGCGACGCTCCCCCTGCCGTACGAGGCGATCCGCCGGGCGGAGCGGGGTTATTCGGGGGAGCGGGCCAAGGACATCGCCGCCGAGTACCGGTTCCAGTACCCAGGGCTGCTGGGCATCTTCGACGTGTTCCGGGGACGTGGCCACGCCTTCGGCCGCGACGATCTCGAGCTGCTCTGTCTGGAACTCGCCACCGGCGACATCCCGACCCGGGAGACGTCGTCGTGGGTGCCGAACTGTGATCCGGACGATCTGATCGAGGTGCTGTGGCAGATCGGGTTCCTGACGGCGCGGCCGATCGGCGACAACGGCTCGTTCTTCGGCGTGCACCAGGTGCAGCATCTCAACCTGGCGGCGGTCCGGCACTTCCAGGTCCATCCGATGTTCCGCGCCTACCTCGGCATCGAAGAGTAGAACGTGCAGGGGGCGGCGCAGACCCGCCACACCGGCGGCTGCCCCCGCCGGCCAGGCCGACGTCCGCTGGCTCAAGCCGGGCCCGCTGGGCACGGAGAAACCCGCCAAGCTCGGTGGTCGCTGGACTTGGCACGATCACCACCCTACGCCGTACCTATCGACGGGAGAGAACAGTGCCGTTCGCCGACGAGCTCATCGGTGACCACACCGCCAAGGCCCTGATCAACGCGATCGAGGCGACGGCACCTGCATCACCGCTGCCGAGCCTGCGTACCGCCGCGGGTGACCTGGCGACGCGGACGCTGCGGGAACGCAGCGACCTGCTGCGCGATGCCCTGCTCGCAGACCTACCAGGCGACTACGCGGTGTTCACGCGCACGATCCGCGCCGCACAGCACGGGTCGCTGCCGTTCAACGGCTGGCTGATCTGGCCGGTCACCTCCGCCATCGCCACGAAGGCCATCGCCGACGGGAGCACCGAGGCATTCGACGACGCCATGGAGATGATGGCCGAGCTGACCTCGCGGCTCACGTCCGAGTTCGCCATCCGGCTGCTGCTCGACCACGACCTCGACCGGGCCCTCGCCATCGTGCGGACCTGGACCGGCTCGCCCGACGAGCACGTCCGGCGCCTGGCCTCCGAGGGCACCCGGCCGTTCCTGCCGTGGGCCAAACGGGTTCCCGCCATCCTGGCCCGGCCGCGCGAGACGCTGCCCGTCGTCAACGCCCTCTACCGAGACGAGGGCGAATACGTGCGCCGCTCCGTCGCCAATCATCTCAACGACCTGAGCCGACAGCAGCCGGACCTCGTCGTCGAGACCGCGACCGCCTGGCTCGCCGACCCGGACGAGAACACGCCGCGGCTCGTCAGACACTCCCTGCGGACACTCGTCAAGAAGGGCGACCCCGGCGCGCTCGCCCTGATGGGTTTCGCGCCCGCCACAGTCGAGGTCGTCGGCCCGGCGCTGTCCTCCGCCGAGATCCCGTTCGGCGGCGAGCTGGCCTTCACCGCGACCGTCGTCAACACCGGCACCGAGCCGGCCACCCTGGCGATCGACTACGTCGTGCACCACCTGAAGGCGACAGGCAAGCAGAGCGGCAAGACGTTCAAGCTCACCACCGCCACCCTCGCACCCGGGCAGAAGCTGGAGCTGTCCCGCCGGCACTCGTTCCGGGAGATCACCACCCGGCGTTACCACCCGGGAGCGCACGCCGTCGAACTCCAGGTCAACGGCGTGCGCTACGGGCGTAGCGACTTCACGCTGCTGGCCGCGCGTTAGCAGCCGGTGAGTGTCCGGAAGACAAATCAGTCCGGTTGGCCCATATTGTGAACGCTCGCTCATGAGCGTATGTTCATGAGCAAGCGCTCACAACGATGGGGTGGAGTCATGACGCAGATAGCGGTTCGTGGCCTGACCAAGAGGTTCGGCCGGGTGGATGCCGTGCGGGACCTGACGTTCGATGTCCCACCGGGCCAGGTGACCGGTTTCCTGGGACCCAACGGGGCGGGAAAGACGACGACCCTGCGGATGCTGTTGGGTCTGGTCCGGCCCACCGCGGGCGAGGCGCTGATCGGTGGCCGGAACTACGACCGGCTGCCGCAGCCGCGCCGGGTGGTGGGCGCGGCGGTGGAGGCGATGGCCGCGCACCCGGGCCGCCGCGGCCGGGACCACCTGTGGATCCTCGCCACCGCGGCCGGAGCGTCACCCGAACGGGTGGACGAGGTGCTGTCCCAGGTGGACCTGACCGAAGCCCAGCACCGGCGGGTCGGTGGCTACTCGCTGGGCATGCGCCAACGCCTGGGCTTGGCGGCGGCGCTGCTGGGCGATCCGGAGATCCTGGTCCTGGACGAGCCGTCCAACGGCCTGGACCCCGCGGGCATGGCCTGGCTGCGGGGCTTGCTGCGCGACCTGGCGGCTGAGGGCCGGACCGTCCTGGTCTCCAGCCACGTGCTGAGCGAAGTCGCCCAGACCGCCGACCACGTCGTGATCGTCAATGCGGGGCGGCTGCGGTTCGCCGGTCCGCTGGCCGAGCTGAGTACCGGCGGAAGGTCGCTGGAGGACGCGTTCCTGCACATGACCACATCCGCCGACGCGCGCTGAAGGGAAGCTGTCATGGACGCACTGATCCACATCGAGCTGTACAAGTTGCGCACCGTACGCGCGCCGCTGCTCCTGCTCGCCGTCTCCCAGCTCGTCATCATCGGCGGCGTCAGCGGCCTGGTCATCTCGGGCAACAACCTGCGGGATCCCAAGACGATCTCGCAGGCACTGGCGCACGCCGGGTTGGTCTCGCTGCTCACCCTGGTGCTCGGCATCATGGCGGTGGCCGGGGAGTACCGGAACAAGACCATCACCGACACCTACCTGTCCACTCCACGGCGCGGCCGCGTCGTCCAGGCCAAGCTGTACGCCTCCGCGATCGCGGGAGCGGCCTTCGGCATCGTCAATGCCATCACCGCTTTGATCAGCGCCTACCTGTGGTGGGCGGCCAAAGGAGTCCCCTTCGATCTGTCCGGCACGGCGGTGTGGCATACCATCGCGGGCTGCTTCGCATGGAACATCGCCTTCGCCGTCATCGGGGTCGGCATCGGCGCCCTGGTACGCAACCTCACCGCTGCCATCGCCGCCGCGCTGGCCTGGATCGCGCTCGTCGAGGGGATCGTCGGCCAGCTGGTCGGCGGCCTGGCCAAGTGGCTCCCGTTCGCCAGCGGCTCAGCGCTCGGCGACATGACCGTCGCCGGCAGCACGGTCCGCCCGCTTCCCCAAGTCGGTGCCGGATTGGTCCTCGCCGGGTACGCCGCATTGTTCGCCGTGGTGGCAGTGTCCACTACCGTACGTCGAGATGTCTCCTAGACGTGCCAAAGCAGTCCGTGGCCGGGTCGGCGACGACCCGGCCACCGCGCTCCGCGAACACCTGATCGACACCGCCGAAGGGCTGCTCGCCGAACGCCACGCGGCGGCCCTGACGACCCGGGAGATCGCCCGCGCGGCCGATCTCTCCGACGGGGTGCTCTACAACTACTTCGCCGACAAGAACGAGCTCGTGATCACCGCGCTGGTGCGGCGGTACGGACGGCTCGTCGTGCGCTTCGACGCCGAGCTGCCGCAACCCGGCGACGCCACTCTGGAACACAACCTCCTCGCCTACTCCCGCGCCGCGCTGGAGATGCACCTGGACGGGCTGCCGATCGTGGCCGGGCTGCTGAGCGATCCCGAGCTGCTCCGCCGGTTCATCGACGAACTGCACCGCAACCCCTACGGCCCGCAGCTCTACCAGCAGCGCATCATCGAATACCTGCACGGCGAGCAGCGCCTCGGGCGCCTCCCCGCCGTTGACGTGGAAGCGGCCACCACACTGTTCACCGGCGCGACGATGATGCTCGCACTGACCAGCCTTATGGGCATGGCCGGCGAGACCGGAGAGGAACTCTTCGGGCAGCTCCCCGGCATCGTCACCATCCTCCTGAACGGCATCAACGCCAGATCCTGACCTTCCCGAAGCAGGCCGATCCTCGATGGGCCGGTCCGCGAGCCGGGCCGACTGGCGCAGGAGTCAGGACAGCTGCGGGTACAGCGCGTCGAGCTCGGCTGAGAGTGCGCTCTTCACCTGCCGGCTGAGGTCATCGCCGAGGACCTCCCAGGCCTTGGCCTCGATGCCGTCGAGCGCGGCGGCGGCGATCTTTGCGGGATCGCTCTTGGGGGCGTCGACGTGGGCGGCCATGTCGGTGTCCATGTAACCGACATGCAGAGCGGTCGTCACGATGTCGAGCGGCGCCAGTTCCAGCCGAAGAGAGTTGGTCAGGGACCATTCCGCGGCCTTGGCCGCGCTGTAGCCGCCGGACGCCGGGAAGTGTATCCAGGACAGCACGGACAGCACGTTGAGAACCGCCCCGCCGCCGTTGGCGGCCAGGATGGGCGCGAAGGCGCGCGTCGTGCGCAGTGTGCCGAAGAAGTGTGTCTCCATCTCCAGTCGGATGTCGCCGAAGTCGCCGTTGAGCAGACCGGCACCAGTGGAGGAGCCGGCGTTGTTGATGAGCAGTGTGGCGTCGCCTGCGGCGGCCGCGGCAGCGGACACCGACTCGGGATCGGTGATGTCGAGCTGGAGTGGCTGTACGCCGGGCAGGTCGACCGTGGCGGGATTGCGGGCTCCCGCGTAGACCTTCGCCGCGCCGCGCTCCAGAAGGCCGGCGGCCAGGTGCCGGCCGAGGCCACGATTGGCGCCGGTCACCACTGCAACGGAGTTTCGGATGTCCATGGTGTCGTCCCCTGACTGCTCTGATTCGCTTGGGCAAAGCTGTGTAGGTTTTTCAAACCTAGCTGGTTGACTTTGAGATGACAACTCAGGGGGGTTAGCCTGGTGACATGGCTGCTACCGAGAGTCGGGCTCCCCGGGCGGAGTCGACATGCTCGATCGCCCGCACGCTGGAGGTGTTGGGCGAACGGTGGACCTTCCTGATCCTGCGCGAGGCGCTGTCCGGCGTCACACGGTTCGCCGACTTCCGCCACGCGCTCGGCGTCGCCCCGGATGTCCTCAGCGATCGGCTGGCCACCTTGGTGACCGCTGGTGTGCTTGAGAAGCAGCCCTACCGCGAGCCCGGCTCGCGAGTCCGGTTCAGCTATCACGTGACCCCGGCCGGCGAGGAGCTACGACTGGTGCTCGGCGCTCTGCAACAGTGGGGCGACGAGCACCGGCCCCTCGAGACGGGACCGACAGTGGTGCGACGCGCCGCAGACGACGAACGCCCGGTCAGCGTGGCCTTCGTCGACGATACGGGCGCGGTCGTACCCCTGGACCGTGTCAAGTTCCTCAAGACGGCCACCTACCCGACCTAGGGCTGTTTTGTTCTCGCTTGACGATTCTCATGGGTGGCAGGTCCGCCGGCCGAGTGGCTTCAGCCGAGCGGGCCCCGCATCCGCAAAACACATGCCGTTGTTTTATGTCAGGTTCTGTCGTGCTCTGACGACCGTTCCATGTGATCATGGAGACGTTCGAGTTGATCTTGTTTGTACGTCTTCGGCTGGTTACTGTGACGGCGTGCTCACGCGCTACCTGGAGGCCCTTCGTGCCTGAGTCCCCCCTCCCGTTTCCCGTCCCCGGAGAGCCGGCCCCGAGCGCCGTCGCCCGCCTCAGAGAGCTCGGCCCGGTCATTCCCATAGAGCTCCCCGGCAACGTCGGTGTGTGGGCGGTGACCACCCACGCCGCGGTCGCCGAGGTGCTCGCGCAGGACAGCAAGCTCTTCACCAGGAACCCCAAGCACTGGTCGGCCCTGCACAACGGGGGCGTTCCATCGGACTGGCCGATGCGCCCGCTCGTCGAAGGCGATCATCTGCAGGTCAAGGACGGCGCGGACCACCGGCGGCTCCGAGGCCTGCTCTCCCGGGCGTTCACCCCTTCCCGGGTGGAGATGCTGACACCCCGCATCGAGGAGACGGTGACCGAGCTGCTCGACGATGTGGCCGCGGCCGGCGACGGGGTGGACCTGGTGTCCGCCTTCACCGAGCCGCTGCCGATCTCGGTGATCTGCGAGCTGTTCGGCGTACCCGGGCCGGAACGGTCTCAGATCCGGAGCTGGTCCAACGTACTGATCTCGCATACCAGTACCGGCGAACAGGCGGCGGCGGCCAACGGCGCCCTGCTCGCCTTCCTGGCGGAACTGGTCGATCGCAAGCGCCGCGACCCGGGCGACGACCTGACGACCGAGCTGGTACGCGCGCACGACGAGGGCGACCGGCTGTCCGACGCCGAACTGGTGAGCGCCCTCTGGCTGATGCTCATCGCCGGGCACGAGACCACCGTGCACCTGCTCGGACAGGCCATCGTGGCTCTGTGCACCCACCCGGAGCAGCGTGCCCTCGCCATGGCGGGGAATCGCTGGCCCCAGGTGGTGGAGGAGACCCTTCGGAACCGCACATCCGTGATCGCCAGTCCCTTTCGGTACGCGACGGCCGACGCGATGCTCGCCGGGGTGCGCATCCCGGCCGGCGACGCGCTGCTGCTGTGCTACGGAGCGACCGGGACGGACACCGAGCAGTACGGTCCGGCCGCCGACCGGTTCGACATCATGCGCGAGCAGACAGGGCACCTCGCCTTCGGCTACGGCCCGCACTTCTGCATCGGCGCGCCGCTGGCCCGGCTGGAGGGCCGTATTGCTCTCTCGGCCCTGTTCACCCGGCTACCCGACCTGCGCCTGGCCATCGACGCGGACCACATCCCGTACTCGCCGTCCTTCATCACCTACGGTCCGCTGACCTTGCCGGTGAGCCTCGCCTAAACCTTCGTGCGCTGGGCCACCGCGGGACGGGGGTGTCGTCCTTGCCCGTGTCCCACACCAACCCGTAGCGCACCGGGTGGGCGGGGCTTGACGGTGACTGGCCGACGTCGTCGACGATCTGGGCCCGGGCCGTGCGGGCAGTGCTCTG
>JAOPYO010000448.1 GCA_025964575.1 Actinomycetes bacterium | reverse complement strand
GCGAGCGCGGCATCCGCACCTTCGAGAAGGCCACCCGCTTCACCCTGGACATCTCCGCCGTGCCGGTGGCGCAGCGCCTGTCACACCTGCCGGTGATCGTGGACCCGTCACACTCGGGGGGCCGCCGGGACCTGGTGCTGCCGCTCACCCGGGCGGCCGTCGCGGTCGGCGCGGACGGCGTGATCATCGACGTGCACCCGCACCCGGAGACCGCCCTGTGCGATGGCCCGCAGGCGCTGGTCGACGGTGACCTGCGCGAACTGGCGAAGATCGTCCGGGACTTCCCGCCGCTGGTCGGCCGCACCCTCGCCCAGCCCGCGGGCACCGCCCTGGCCTGACGTCTCTCCTCACTCCCAGGCCCAGGCCCACACCTCGCCGTGATCACGCAATCGTTCGTCGAACGATTGCGTGATCACGGCGAGATCGGATGAAGCGGTAGAGTTTCGGCCATGACGTACTGGCACGCGGTCACTCCGCCACCCGCCTCCTGACCCGGGGCGGCCACTTCTCTCTCGTTGTACGGGCCCGGCGCTGAGGCGCCCGGTCCTGTCAGCGCATTCCCCCGTACGGCTCCGCCCCGGAACACGGATCTTCTTCTTCCGATTCGAGTTTCTGGAGCGTTCCACGTGCTCTCTTCTCTGTCCCCGCGTCTCCTCCCGAGCTCCCGTGGCGGCGCGGCCCACATCCTGGTGGCCGCCTCCCTATGGGGCACTACCGGTACGGTCCGCACGTTCGCCCCGGCCACGGCTGGTCCGGTCACCGTCGGCGCCGCGCGCATCATCCTCGGCGGCCTGCTGCTGTTCATCCTCGCCCGCCGGGGCGACGGGCTGCGCCCACTGCTCAGAGGCGGCCGTAGGACCTGGGCGGTGCTCGCTCTCGGCGCGATCTGCGTGGCGGTCTACCAGACGGCGTTCTTCGTCGCGGTGGCCCGGACCGGCGTCGCGACCGGCACCGTCGTCACCATCGGCAGCGCCCCGGCCTTCACCGGCCTACTCTCCCTGCTGACCGGGCAGGGCGGGCTGTCCCGCCGCTGGATGCTCTCCACGGCCGGTGCCGTCACCGGCTGCACGCTGCTGGTGAGCGGCGGCCGAGCGGCCGGGGTCGAACCGGTCGGCATCTCCCTGGCCCTGCTGTCCGGTCTGGGCTACGCCGTGTACGCGACCGTGGCGGCCCGTCTCATCACCCGGGGCGAGGACGACCGGGCCGTCGTCGGCGCCCTGTTCGGCGGCGCCGCGATCCTGCTGCTCCCGGTGCTGCTGAGCCGTGAGCCGGGCACCCTGCTCACCGGTTCCGGCCTGCTCGTCACGCTCTACCTGGGAGCGGTGACCACCGGCCTGGGCTACGTCCTCTACGCCCGCGGTCTGCGCACCACCCCGGTCGCCGTCGCGACCACACTCGGCCTGGCCGAACCCGCCGTGGCCGCTCTGCTGGGCCTGGCCGTGCTGAGCGAGCATCTCGGTGGCGTCGCCCTGATCGGCCTGGCCGTGCTCGGCGGCAGCATCGTCCTCCTCGCCACCGCCTGACCCAGGAGCAGTAGTCCACCCCGCCGTTATCTCGCAGAGGTGACTCCCCGCCCGATCACCACGTCCAGAGCCGGGTTAGAACGTGATCGTCCAGCCTTCGGGACGAGCCTGTTCCTGGGTGTAGGAGACACCGTGGACCTTCAGGCCCGCCGGATCGAGGAGGGTGATCGCGCCACCACCGTTACCCAGCTGGAGCACGCTGCTGACCGGAAGTGCGAGCGTCGCACCGGCCGCGAGCCCTCCGGCGGGCAGGGGAAGGGCACGCTGCCGGCGGTCGACGAGCCTCCAGCCGCTCAGATCGACCGGCTCCGGGGAGGCATTGAGCAGGGTGACGGTCTCGGCCTCGGGGGCCGGCCCGGCCGGGTTGACCAGTGCCGCCACGATCCGCACCGGCGCATCACCGGGGACCGGCCGAGGCGGCGCGGTGGTGATGGCGTGACCGGTGATGTCGTCGGTGTGCCAGGCCTGGGACTGGAAGGCGAGGAAGACCGCCACCCACCGTGAGTCGCCGGGGAACCGCAGCAGCAGCCCCCCGTCCTGCCAGACACCGTCGTCGGCGGTGAACCGGCCGGTGTTGCCCTGGTTCATATGGATGTCGTGGACACCGTCTCCGGGCTGGAAACCGAAGATCTTGTCGGGCGTCCGCGGCTCTGGGCCCCATCGCTGGCCGAAGGCGTAGACCCCCGCAGCGGGGTCGGAGATCGCCCGTTCCACATAGTGGTCGAGCAGATCCGCGAGATCGTTGTCGGGACCCGGCAGATCAGGCGGCAGCGAGCGCAACTGCCCGGGGTCGAAGAGGTTGCCGCGGATGTAGTCGAGGCCCGCCCCGCCCGGCTGTGAGCTCAGCGTCGTCCAGCCTGCGCCCACCTCCGGCAGCAGCTCGGTGAGGGGATGCCGGAAGTCCTCGATGGCGGCGTACAGCAGCTCGGACGGCGCCTGCTGCGACTGGACGTTGACCGCGATCCGGTACTGGGTGCCCGCGTTGTCGTTCAGCTGGATCTGGAAGTGCGGGGTGTCCTGCGAATCCTCCCGCCGCCGGTCGACAGCCTGTCCGGCCAGCACCCCATAGGACCGCAACGGCATGATGCACCCCTCTCTCAGATCCCCGAAAGTCAGGCTCCGTATTCACCACACATGCCAGCACATCAGACGAATCGGCGCGACCTTCCGGAGCGAATCGACATCGACCAGATTGCTATTGCTACTGAGGCTGAACCGCCGGTGAGAAACGCCCTGGCTCGCCTTGGCGGTGCACCGGGAGGACGGCGGTGATCTCAGGACACCGGGTCCAGGTGGTAGAAAGCGATCGGGTCCGGCCGCAATGGGTGCGGGTCGCTCAGGAGGTCGTGCCGTCCCCGTAGGACGGGTTGTGCTGCTGGACCGAGTCGGCCAGTTGCTCGGCCAGCTCCCCCGCGTCCAGCCGCTTCTCGATCTGCCGCAGATCCTCGATCTTCGCACGGGTTTCCGCGCGGCGCGGCGCCAGCAGGCTGCAGCAGTCCTCGTCGGGCAGCTCGGAGATGGCCAGAGTATGGATCCGGCGCGCCTCGTCCATGATCTCAAGCTTGTCCATGCCGACGAGGGGCCGCAGGATCGGCAGCTCGACGGCGTCGTCGAGGGCGGTGATGTTGGTGAGCGTCTGGCTCGCCACCTGGCCGAGCGAGTCACCGGTGATCAGCGCCGCCCCGCCGAGCTTGTGCGCGAGGGTCTCCGCGGTCTTGAGCATGAGACGGCGCTGCGCGATGATCTGCAGCCGGTCCGCTCCGGAGGACTTGATCTGCTGCTGCGCCTTGCCGAACGGCGAGACGTACAGCCGCGAACCGCCCTGGAACTTGTCCAGCTCGCGTACCAGCGCGTACGCCTTGTAGATCGACTCCGGGCCGGTGAAGGGCATGCCGGAGAAGTGCAGGAAGTCGACGCGCAGCCCACGGCGCATCATGCGGTAGGCGGCGACGGGCGAGTCGATGCCACCGGACATCAGCACCAGTGCCCGGCCGCTTATCCCGACCGGCAGCCCACCCTGGCCCCGCAGCCCGTCGGTGTAGACGAACACCTCGTCGCGGTCGACCTCGACGGAAACCGTGATCTCGGGCCGCTTAAGGTCGACCGGCAGGCCGAAACGCTCCTGCACCGCGGTGCCGATCCGGATGTTGAGATCGGAGGAGGTGATCGGGAACCGCTTGTCCCGGCGCCGGGCCCGGACCGCGAACGCGGCCTTCCGTGGCAGCGCGGGATGCTGAGCGATCAGGTCGAGCGCCGCCTGCACGGTGGGCTCGACCTCCTTGGCCACCCGCCAGGCCCGGTGCACCCAGACGATCCCCATCACGTCGGCGAGCCGGCGGGCCACCGACTCGACGTCGGCCAGCGCCCGGCTTTCGGCTCGGACCACGATGACCCCCTGGCGCTGAGCCAGCTGGATCGGGATGTGCAGGCTCTTCACCGCGGCCCGGATGTTGTTCTGCAGCCGCCGCTCGAACAGTTCACGGTTCTTGCCCTTCAGGACCAGCTCGCCCAGTTTGAGCAGCACGCACGGCTCGCCGGCGACCGATGGCTGCTGCGGCGCGCGATCGATCGCGGAATCGAGCGTGGGCATGCGGGAACCTCCTGGAGAACCGACTGGAAACCCTGCGAACGGGCACCTTCCAGTGTCGCCTACATCGGCCACCACCGCGACCGGAGCACACGCCCGATGTAATGCCGCAGGCCCCCTCCCGCCGCTTGGAGGGGGCCTGCACTCGACGTGGGTCAGCTGTCGCGGAGCTTACGGCCCTGTGCGTCCGTTCCACCATTGACGAGGATCATGATTCCGTCGACCAGCGGCCAGATGCCGCCGATGCCACAGGTGAGCCAGGTCGCCGCGATCTGGCCGAAGGCGAGGCCGGTGTGACCGGTGTAGAAGCGGCCGGCACCGAACCCGCCGAGCAGGATCTGCAGGAGGCCCGCGACCATCTTGGTCTTGTCCGAGAGGGGCTCACCCGTGACGGGGTCCACACCATACGGCGAACCGTGCGGGCCGGTGGGCACCGGAGCGTAGCCCCCCTGCTGGGGGGGATAGCCGGGCTGCTGCTGCGGGTAGCCAGGCTGCTGCTGGGGATAGCCGGGCTGCTGCTGCGGGTAACCGGGCTGCTGGCCGTACTGGGGGGGCTGGTTCGACCCGTAGTTCGGGTCCTGAGGAGGAGGCGTAGTCATGGGAGGAGACGTTAGCG
>JAOPYO010000377.1 GCA_025964575.1 Actinomycetes bacterium | reverse complement strand
GACGGTCTGATCCTGGCCGCCCCCGAGGCGGACCGGATCTCGGTAGGCGCTGCCCTGATGAGGTTCGCTCGTGGCCACTACGCGAACTGGTCGTAGGCGAGCTTGACGACCAGCGCGATGACGACGCACAGCAGGACGACCCGAATGAATCGAATTCCGCGTTTGAGCGCGAAGTGGACGCCAAGTCGGGCACCCGTGAGGTTGCATGCGGCCATACCGAGCCCGAGCAGCCACAGGACTTTGCCCTCCGCGGCCAACGCAAACGCAAGATCCGCATCCCCGAAACCTGGCCCTGGGCCCACGAACTCGCCACCTGCATCGAGCTCGGCCTCACCCTCGGGGACTGTCGGTGCTGGTCCGCGCTTAGGTGCGCACGGTCGGCCGGGCGGGAGAAGATATGTTCTGGTCCGGCATCGGCCGATGCTGTGGTTATGCTTCCGAGCTGGACTTGTTGCCATTGGTGTGGCGTTGGGGCCAGGCCCAGGTGGTCGCTGGATCCAAGCATGCCTGCCGCGGATACATGGAGGCCGTGATGTCGCAACCCGATGGCGAGGACCACCTCCCGCGGAGCACGTTCATGTTGATCTTTCGTGGAGGTGCTGTTTCGCGGCATGACCTGTCGCCGTCCGAGCTTCAGGCTCATGTCGAGAAGTGGTATCGCTGGTCAGAGGAGTTGGCCGGACAGGGCAGGCGTAACACCGGAACCGCGCTCGATGGTCCGGGGGCTACAGTTCGCGGTCGCGAACTGGTCACCGACGGACCGTATGCCGAGTCGAAGGATCTCGTGACCGGCAGCATGATCTTCGAGGCGGCCTCTCTGGAAGACGCCATCGGGGTCGCGCGTACGTGCCCGACGTATGAGTTCGGCGGGTCCGTCGAGGTGCGGCCAGTCCAGGATTTTCGGATCTGAGGCTGGTGAACGAAGGGCGCGAGGCGCTCTCATCTGCGGAGCTGGTGGAGGACCTGTTCCGCAGGGAGTATGCGCACCTGGTCAGCGCGTTGATCCGGGTCCTGGGCCCATCGAACATCCCGCTCGCCGAGGACGTCGTCCATGACGCGCTGGTGAGCGCCATGCAGGCGTGGCGGTTCGGGCTGCCGCAGGACCCGAAGGCATGGATCATCCGGGCAGCCCACAACCGGGCGATCGACATCATCCGCCGGGAACAGCGACGCCGCTCTTTCCTGCCCGAACTGGCAACGACTAACGTGCTGACGGACACCATCGAGGCGGCCCTGGCTCCGGCTGCCGAGGGAACCAGCCAGTTGGCGATGATGTTCGCTGTTTGTGACCCCGGCCTGAGCCGCGAGACGCACGTCACCCTGATCCTGCGGTGGCTGTGTGGTCTGTCGCCCAAGGAGATCGGTCAAGCGTTCCTCGTGGACACTCAGACCATCGATCGGCGCTTGCATCGCGGTCGCGGACACCTGCGTGAGCTGGGCCGGTTGCCCGACGTGGACGACCTGCCTGACCTCGACATCCGGCGGGGCTCGGTCCTTCGATCGCTGTATCTGCTGTTCAATGAGGGCTATCACGGCAGCAACCCGCAGGACCCGGTACGTCCCTTTCTGTGCGAGGACGCTCTGCGTCTCACCGAGTTGCTGCTGCAGGCCAAGGCAACGGCGCATCCGGACGTGCACGCTCTGGCCGCCTTGTTCTGCTTCGGCGCTGCCCGTCTGTCCACTCGCCTGGACGAGCACGGTGTGTTCGTCCCCTTGGAGGACCAGGACCGGAGCCGCTGGGATCGGGCGCGTATCGAGCGCGGTCTGATCCATCTCGCCCACTCGGCCACCGGGGATCACATGTCCCGCTGGCATCTGGAGGCCGGCATCGCCTGCGAGCACGCGATCGCGCCTTCGGTCCAGGAGACGAACTGGGACAGGATCATCGGCTTCTACCAGGTTCTCGCCGAACAGTCCCCGAGCCCCATCGTGGCGCTCAACCGTGCGCTGGCCGTGGCCGAACGGGACGGCGTCGACGAGGGCCGCCGCGAGCTGATCGCCCTGGCGCAAGAGCCCAAGCTGTCTCGATACCCCTTCTACTGGGCGGCCCGTGCCGACCTGGAACGGCGGGCCGGCCGCCACGCCCCAGCCCGGGAGTACTACGAGCACGCGATCGCGCTGGCCCGAAGCACCGCCGAGCGCGCGGCCTTCGAGCGGCGGATCGAGAGCCTCAAGGCCTCCTAAAAACCCTTAGAGGCGTGTCCGGTTTCCCTGCCCGTCGTTCGTCTTCCTCCTGAGATCACTCGATCAGAGCAGGAGAGACCGATGCCGGAAGACTCCAGTAACGACCTCGGCGGCCAGGCCGCCGCATCCGGCCAGGCACACCGGTGGCGGGCGTTCTCGCTGCTGGCCGTGGCGTACTTCATGACGGCGGTCGACATGCTGATCGTCAACGTCGCGCTGCCGACCATCGGCAGCAAGCTGCACTTCGCCCAGGCGGACCTGCAGTGGGTGGTGACCGCCTACGCCCTCACCTTCGGCGGGTTCCTGCTGCTCGGTGGTCGCGCCGCTGACCTGCTCGGGCGCAGGCGCGTATTCACTGCCGGGCTAGCGTTGTTCACCGTGGCCTCGCTGGCCTGCGCGCTGGCCACCAGCGGCATCTTCCTGATCATTATGCGGGGTGTCCAGGGCCTGGGTGCCGCCATGGTGCTGCCCGCCGCGCTGTCGATCGTGATGAACATGTTCACCGAGGGCGCCGAGCGTAACAAGGCACTCGGCCTGTGGGGCGCCATCGGCGCCAGCGGCGCGACCGTCGGCGTGCTGGCTGGCGGCGTCCTCACCCGGTACGCCGGCTGGCCCTACATCTTTTACTTGAACGTGGTCGTCGGCGGGGCCGCGCTGCTCCTGACCCGGCGTGTAGTACCGGAAAGCAGGCTGCGGGGCGCACGCCGCCGCTACGACCCGCTCGGCGCCATCACCGTGACCAGCGCCCTGGTGATCATGGTGTACGCGATCTCGCAGGCGCCGACCGTCGGGTGGACAGCCCCCCGGACCGTGGCCCTGCTCGCGTTGTCGGCGGCTCTGCTGGCGGCGTTCGTGGTCATCGAGGCCAGGGCACAGGCGCCGCTGCTGCCGCTGCGGCTGTTCCGGCTGAGCACTCTCGCCGGGTCCAACGCCGTCGGGTTCCTGCTCGGGGCCAGCTTCTACGGCTACATCTTCATCGGCACCCTGTACATGCAGCAGGTACTCGGATACTCCGCGC
The DNA here is from genome assembly GCA_025964575.1 of Actinomycetes bacterium. Classification (GTDB taxonomy): domain Bacteria; phylum Actinomycetota; class Actinomycetes; order Streptosporangiales; family Streptosporangiaceae; genus Actinomadura_E. The sequence goes on along the minus strand of JAOPYO010000377.1, from coordinate 20,639 downwards.
TGAACACCGGCCTGGCCTGGCTGACCGTCGGCGTGACCGGGGTGGTGCTCGCTGGGCCGGCGCAGATACTCGTCACCCGCGCGTCGGCCAAGCTGGTGATGGCGGCCGGACTGACCCTGACCGGCGCTGGGATCCTGTGGGCGACCCAGGCGCCCGCCCACGGCAGCTTCTGGGCGAACCTGGCCGGCCCCCTCTTCCTCACCGGCGCCGTCACCTGGATCTTCATCCCGGTATCGATCGGAGCCCTGATCGGCGTCACCGAACGGGACGCAGGAGTCGCCTCCGGACTCATCGACTCATCCCAACAACTCGGCGGCGCGATCGGGATCGCCGTCGCCTCCACCGTGGCGGCCACCCGCACCCGCGACCTCCACACCCACGGCCACACCATCACCGACGCGCTCACCGGCGGATTCCACACCGCCCTCTGGGTCTGCGGACTCACCGCCCTGGCCGCCGTCCCCATCGCCTTCCTCCTCATCCGGCGCACCGACATCACCCAGACCACAACCGCCCAGGCCACCACAGCCCTGCAAAGCCAAGTCCCAGAGCCCGCCCCGGCCGACTGACCATCGTGGCCATCGCTGAGGCCGGATGCACGCCTCATCCACTCAGAGCAAAGGAGAACTACTATGCGCAAACTCATCGAATCGACGCTCGTCACGCTGGACGGCGTCATCGAAGCCCCTGAACGCTGGGCCCTTTTCGACGCCGAGTCCTCGGCGTTGTCGCTTGAACAGCTCGGCAACTACGAGGCATTCGTCATGGGCCGGATGACCTACGAGACCTTCTACGCGGACTGGGGCCACGTCACCGGCAACCCTTACATCGACCGCATCAACGCCATGCCCAAGTACGTCGCGTCTCGATCATTGACCGAGACGACATGGAATGCCACCCTGCTGGGTCCCGACCCCTCCAGCGCGATCGCGAAGCTGAAGGGCCAGCCAGGCAAGGACCTCATCAAGTACGGCACCACTCGTTTCGACGCCACACTCATCCAAGACCACCTGATCGACGAGTTCCGCTTCTGGTACATGCCCGTCGTGGCCGGCTCAGGGCAACGGCTCTTCGAACACGTGGACACCGCAGGGCTGGATCTCAGGCTCACCGACGAGAAACGACTGCAGAACGGGTCGGTCATCCTCACCTACGTGCCGCGCTGACCTCACACGGCAGCCCGGGATCCAGCGAGGTATCACCCTTTGAGTTCGCGAGGGGTCGTGTACCCACCCGAATAGGCCCGCAGGAACGGGAGCTGCCGGCCGACGATCACGATCGGTACTCGGCAGCGTGGCCAGTCGGCCAGGGCAGGGCGATCAGCGATGATTGCACGGCAGGCACGGTTTTCTAAGGAAGATCACGGGCTTCGACACCCACATCATCTTGGAGGCCGTGCCTGTCTATCACCCCACGCCGCACCACCCGAACCCATCACACCACAACGCCGGAGCCTGCTCCCCATATGCCGCGCCAGACTCGCTGCTCACGCGCCAAACTCAGCGCAAACTCTCAGGACGGCGCCTGCTCGGCGAGCGTGTCCGTGGTGATGTCGTTGTCGACGGCGTCCGGGCACTTGGGACGGCGGCGGGAACGGCACCGCCTCCACCGTGGTGAACTGCGCGCCATCACCGGTATTGACGATGCCCTGGTTGGTACCGACCGCTGGAGACCGTGGCCCGGACGTCTGTATCCGGACTGGCGGGGACGAATTGACCGACTCCTCGGCCGTCATCGCCGAAAGGTGTTACGGTCCCCGGTCGCGATAATACCGGTATTGGTATGCGCGGCGACGGAACGCTCTCCCGACGCGATCACCTGCACCCCGGTCTCGTGGGCATCTCGCACGATCCTACGGATCTGCTCGGCCAATTCTTCGTCAGCGGCCAGCGCTTTGCGGATCTCCTTGCGCAACGCCCCCAGGTTGTCAGCGTCCTCCGGATCGGCGATTACATCCGCCAGCGCTTCGGGAACCTCCTCACCCTCCTCCTGGGTACCGAAGATTCGTTGTACCAGCCGCCGCCCCACACCCACCGTGGCGTTCGCCGCCTCTTCCTGAGACTTGGCCAGCACCGCACCCCCGTACGTGGTCGCCGCCGCCACCACATACGGCGTGACCTCGCTCACCACCTGCGCCAGGTCCCCACTCATCCCCGTCGCCTCCCGCTGATGATCAGAGGTGATCATGTCGCCACCTACCGTCATAAGGAGGTTAGACGCACCAACTCGGCCACACGATGCACAACGACCAACAATACGAGAAGCGGAAATCTGTAAATCTGCCGGCTCAGCCTACGTTGGTTCGAACCCAACAGCCGCCACACCACGTAGAACGGCCCCTCACCAGGGGAAACCCGGTGAGGGGCCGATCTTGTTTCTTACCCCGTGAGTCACCGTCATTCCCCATGAGTCACCGCCCCATCTGGCACGGATGTGGCACGCGTAGGGCACTCTCCGCCTCGCCCGCCTGCGCTGTGGCCCGGCCGGACGCGGTGATCGTCTTGAACCTCAGCCGGGGACCGTCCGCTTTTCAGACGTAGCAACCACCCCGGTCGTAGGGAACCCGCCGAGGTCGGGCGGTGGCTGAGGTGTGTCGGTGGTCGTGATCTGCCGAACGTCAACGACTTATCTATGCCATGAAAATTCAATACCAAGTCCCAGATGGCACGGTTACGAGTGATCTGCGTAGGGGAGAATCACGAAAAAGCGCACTGTCAAGTGCGTTCACTCGGGGCTAGTTCGGTCCAGATTCGGTACCAGCAATAGCCCTGTGAGCTCGAAATGGAGGTAATTTCCATGAACATGAAAGTGCATATGGCACTTGCCGTGTCAGGACTAGTCTTTGCGGGTGGGACCGCCCTCGTAGGGGGTCCAGCAAAGGCAGCTACCTTCACCAGCCACGAAGGCGTTACCGTCGCACCTCACGGTGTGACCTACACGCTCGGCGCCACGCATTCGGACAGGCTCAGAGCCCCAAGGTGTCGCCACCACGTGCGTGGTCATTATGTACACCGTCGTGGGAAGACGGTGTACATGCCCGGCTATTGGCTTCCCAAAGGCTGTAGTAGGCACCGATGATCCTCGGACGCGAAATCCCGTGTCCTGTCTCAATGAGCGCGCAAAGCGCCTAACGGCAGGGCCGAGGACGCAGCATCGGACAACCTTGGCCTGCGGTCACCAGGCGAAGGCCGTCATCACTGCACAAGACCGGCGTCAGGGCAGCGCGACAAACTGGCCGGGGAAGTCCCGGGCGGCTGCGCTGCCCAGCAGGTGCGGTAGGCGTCGCGTTCTTCTCGCAGGTTCTTGATCTTGTCTTCCACAACCGGGAATCCGTCCAGCACAACATGCACCCGGCCGTACGACCTCCCGCATCCAAGTCACGGGTGGAGGCGAAGCATCGGGTGCGGGACGTGGTCGGATTCCCGGACGACCGCGCCGGAGCGGGGCAGGTGGTAGACGGCGTTCGCGCGTTCATGGAGAAGATGAGCATCGCGGACCGGCGGCCGCGGCCGCTTACCTGACCCCTGTGGCCTGGTGGAGCCCCGCCCCGAGGACCGCGAGAAGACGACCTTGTTGGATGGCCTGTTCTACGACCACGAGTATGACGCTGGCGTGCGCAACGGCTACGACCCGTTCGCCTTGGGCACCTGTGTCGGCCGTCCCCGGCCAGCCGTCAGCGTGACGAACCGCCCCGGTACCGGCGACCTGATCAAGGATCCGTACGACGGTTGCCTGAGAGTCGTCCTGCCCCCTGGAATCCGCCGATGCAGGGGAGCGCCCTGCGGGGAAGAGTTGGCGTATGGACCACGGCAGCCCCAGCCAGCTCGCGCCGCTGGACGGCGAACAGGCCCAGGTGCTGACCGGCAGATCCGCCAGGCCATCGCTGACGTCCAGCAGGCCGGGGCGATGCTGGCTGACCAGATACGCCGCGCCCACCAGGGCAGGGTATGGGCGGCGCTGGGCTTCAACCTCGTGGGCGGAGTACGCGGCCCACGAGTTCGCTCTCAGCCGCGCTCAGGTATACCGGCTGATCGAGATCTCCACGACCGCCTGAAGGCTGCTGACTCCGGCCACCAGGCACCCAAGGGCCAGCGCAGAGAGAGGTTGAAGATGACGGCATCTGATTATGGGCAAGGCGCGGTGATCGTGACCGGCGCCAGCCGGGGCATCGGCGCCGCGGTCGCCACGGAGCTTGCTGAGACCGGGTACGGCATGATCGTCAACTATGCCTCGAACGCGGACGGAGCCGAATCGGTGGTCTCCGCCATTCACGCACGTGGCGGCCGGGCCCTGGCCGTACGCGCTGACGTATCGGTGGCGAGCGAGGTCGCGGACATGTTCGAGCGGGCCCAGCGAGAGATGGGTCCGCTGGCGGCACTGATCAACAACGCCGGGATACTGGGTGAAAAGGCGCGTGTCGACGAGCGCGAGGCGGCCGAGTTATCCCGCCTGCTGGGCGTCAACGTACTCGGCGTCATGTTGTGCTCCAAGCACGCCGTGCGGGCGATGTCGACCGCGTACGGCGGCAAGGGAGGGTCCATCGTCACGATCGCCTCGCTGGCCGCTCGGACCGGCGGCCTCGCAGGCCTGGTGCCCTATGCGGCCACGAAGGGCGCGTTGGTCTCGTTCAGCCATGGGTTGTCCAACGAGGTCGCGCCCGAAGGGATCCGGGCCAACAGCGTTTCGCCGGGCGTCATCGCCACGGACATGACAACATCCGCGGAGGCAGAAGAGGTCGCCGCGCGCAGCCCTCTGGGTCGCATCGGCCGGCCCGAAGAGGTCGCAGCCGTCGTGTCGTGGCTGATCTCCCCGGCAGCGTCATACGTCACTGGTGCGGACATCGTCGTATCGGGCGGTCGCTGAGAGTAGGCGGGGGCGATCATCCTCTGTCGCGATGAGGCACGGATGGCTCCGCCCGGCAGGTTCATCCTCCCGGGCCGTGGGCCGAGACGCTGGCGTGCCGCTGAGCGCGTGCCCTCACCTCGCGCTGCCCCTCCCCGGCCAGCCCATCGACCAACAGCGGGCTCATTAAGAGCACGACGATCAGGGCCTTGTGGGCTCCGTCAGCAGAACGACAAAACGCCCGCTCTCGAACCCCTGAGGATGGGTAGTCGGAGACGTGAGCTCTCGATGAGCAGCGCCAGCCATCAGACGAACGCGGAATGGCCAGAATGAGGCATTGGCTGACAACGTCTAGTCCACCCGTGGATGCCTCCGTGGATGTCACGCGGATCATCCCCAACCGCGATGCCTCTCGGCCGCCAGCATGTCCACACAGACTCCGAGACCAGCGGCTCGGGGTATCACCAGCGACTGTTCCCTGTCACCTGAGGCCGGGAAATCTCGGTGCCAATGGGCACCAAACGATCAAGGACCTGACCGACATGATCGCCGATCAGGCCCCTGACCTGGTGCTGAGCACTCTTCCACGGTGGAGATGAGGGGATTCGAACCCCTGACCCCTTCGATGCGAACGAAGTGCGCTACCGGACTGCGCTACATCCCCAAGGACTCCGCAAGGTTAGCAAACGTCGGGGGGTGTTCGCGCACCCGAAGGGCCTCAGTCGCCGACGGCGCGGAGTTGATCGGTGTACTGATCGAAGACCTCGCCGGCCCGGTCGCGGGCCATGAGGTCGATGACCTCCGCCTTGTTCGCCTCTTCGGCTTCTCGGGCGGCCTCGGCGATCCGGGTCTCCTCGCGGAGTTTCCGGGCTTCCAGACGTGCGAGGGCGGCCTCGCGGCGCCGGGTCACGTCCACACCCACAGCGACCCTCAGCAGCGACAGGTGGCCTGCCAGAAGGCCGACCGGGGGCAGCGTCGCCCACCAGGGAGCGAGACCGGTGATCACGACCCCGGCCACGGCCAGAACGAGCAGCACCAGCCCCGAGGTGCGCCGCCGCCGCCGGGCGATGACCGCCGCCCGGCTGTTGCGCCGCCGCCGCGACGCCGGCTTCTCGTCGACGACGTCGTACGATCCGGAACCGTCATGATCGTCGAGTTCCACCGTAATATCCTCCGGATGTCCTTCCAAGGTTCCGGATCGACGGTGGAGGAGACGAGAGAGCGCGGGTGCGTCCGCGTCGCGCCGCAACCACATGGGCACGAGGACCCCGGCCCAGACGGCGACGATGGCAAGGTACAGGAGAGTGCTACTCATCGGCGCTCCCCACGGCACGCCAAGCAGCGCTGCTGACCTTGGGCGCGCACATGCTCACGTCCCGCACGGTAGGACCCACTGTCAGCGGTTGACGAGCATAAGGGGCGGTGTGTCGCGAGATCGAGCGTCCGGTGGCCTGATATTTGCTCAAACTTTTCTAATCGCGGGACGATCGGTCAGGAAGAGGGCCGCGGAAATGCCTTCTTGGCGCTCGCCAGCCATCGCGCACGCAGCCCGCCGGGAACGTCCTCGACGGTGAGGGCGTAGCAGAGGTGATCCCGCCAGGCGCCATCGATGTGCAATTGCCTGCGGCGAATTCCCTCTTCCCGGAAACCGAGCTTCTCGACGACGCGCCGGCTCGCGGCGTTCTCCGGCCGGATGTTCGCCTCGATCCGGTGCAGCCCGACGGTGAAGAAGCAGTGGTCGACGGCGAGCGCGACCGCGGTCGGGATCACCCCGCGGCCGGCGACGAGCCGATCGACCCAGTAGCCGATCTGGGCGGATCGGGCGGATCCCCACACAACCGCGCCGATGGTCAGCTGGCCCGCGAACTGCCCCTCGTACGTCACGACCCACGGGAGGGCCAGCCCCTGACGGGCCTCCCTGCGCATCGTGTTGGCCATGCTGAAGTACGGCCCGAGACCGCTGCGGAACAGCGGGGTCTCGGGGTTGGTCGGCTCCCAGGGCCGCAACCACTCGGCGTTACGGACCCGCACATCACGCCAAGCGGCGGAGTCGCGAAGCCGCAGCGGCCGGAGCCCAACGGGACCCTCGGACAGAGTTACCGGCCAGCCGCGCAAACGTTCCACAGGTCCAATGATTCCCTGGTCGGCGGACAATTGGCTATCACGGGTTGATAACCACAAGCCCGCCGTTACTCCGGCCGTGGATGATCCCCGCCGCCGACCTGGTCGACCGCGTGGAGCAGCACTGGCCCCAACACTGCCATTCCGTCCCGTACACCCCCGGTAGATCCCGGCAGATTGACTATCAGAGTACGCCCGGCGACCCCTGCAACACCACGGGAAAGGATGGCTGCGGGGACCTTGTCCCGCCCCTCCATCCGGATGGCCTCGGCGATGCCGGGGATCTCCCGGTCGAGCACTCTGCGCGTCATCTCGGGGGTGAGGTCCTGCGGGGTGAGCCCGGTGCCGCCGGTCGTGACGACGACGTCATACCTGGCCTCGATGGCCTCGCGGAGTATGGCCTCGACCGCGTCGCCGTCGGGGATCACCACCGGCCCGTCCACCTGGCAACCGGCGGCCCACAGCAGATCGACGAGCACCGGCCCGGACCTGTCGTCGTAGACCCCGGCGGCGGCCCGGTTCGACACCGTGATCGCCATCGCCCGGACCGTGGTCGGCTTGGCGGTCACTCTTCCCGCCGCCAGACGCCGGTCTTGCCGCCGGTCTTCTCTTCGACCCGTACATCTGTGATCACGGCAGCAGGGTCGATCGCCTTCACCATGTCGATGAGGGTCAGCGCGGCGACGGACACCGACGTCAGCGCCTCCATCTCCACTCCGGTCCGGTCGGCCGTGCGGACGGTGGCGCCGATGGCCACCCCCTCGTCGGTCACGGTGAGCGTCACCGTCACCCCGTGGATCGCGATGGGGTGGCAGAGCGGCACCAGGTCGGGGGTGCGCTTGGCGGCCTGGATCCCGGCGATCCGGGCCACCGCCAGGGCATCGCCCTTGGGTATGCCGCCGCCGCGGAGCGCCGCCACGCAGTCACGCGACAGCCGTACGAAGCCGGAGGCGGTGGCGGTACGGGCTGAGATCTCCTTGGCCGACACATCGACCATCCGCGCCGCGCCGGTCTCGTCGAGATGACTGAACTGATTGGGCAACTCTGTATTCATGAGGCCTTCATCTTGGCAGCCGGAGCACCTCGACGTGCGAGTCGGCCGGAAGAAACTCCTGGTCCTCACGCATGACGATGAGCGCGTTGGCGGTCGCCAGCGAGGCCATCTGGTGCGAGCCCTGCCCTTCAGCGGGGGCGACCACGTAGGCCCCTCGGTCCTCGGCGAACGACAGGACCCCGCGCAGGTAGTGCCGGATGCCCGCCGGGGATCGGACGTCCTGGGTCAGGGCGGCCGTCACGGTATCCGGCGGTTCGGGTGGCAGACCCTGCAGAGCGCGCAGCGCGGGCCGTACGAACACCTGGAAGGAGACGTAGGCGCTCACCGGGTTGCCGGGCAGCGTGAAAATGGGCGTCCGGGTGTCGGCGATCAGCCCGAACCCCTGCGGCCTACCCGGTCGCATCGCGACCTTGGTGAACTCGACCGGGCTGGTCAGGCGGGCTTCGGCACCGGAGAACGCCTCCTTGACCACATCACGGGCGCCCATGGAGACACCTCCCGAGGTGACGACGGCGTCGGCGCGCATCAGCTGGTCGTGCACGGCCCTCAGCACCTTGTCCGGGTCGTCACCCACGGTCTGTTGCCGGTAGCCCACCCCGCCCGCCTCCGCCACAGCGGCGGTGAGCATGAAGCTGTTGGAGTCCCAGATCTGCCCGTGCGCCAGCGGCGAACCGGGTTCGCGCAGCTCACTGCCGGTGGAGAGCACCACGACCCGCGGCTTGGGCCGGACCAGCACCCGCGAGCGGCCGAGGGTGGCCAGCATGCCGAGCTGCGCGGCTCCCAGCAGGGTGCCCGGCGGGACGACGACCTGTCCCTCGAGAACGTCCTCACCGGCCCGCCGGATGTAGTTGCCTGGTGGCACGGGACGGTTGATCCGGACCTGGACCGTGCCCCCGTCGGTCCACTCGACCGGCACGACCGCGTCGGCTCCGCCTGGCATCGGCGCGCCCGTCATGATCCTGGTGCACAGGCCGGGCCGGATCCCGTTGACGCCCTGGTCGCCGGCGAACACATCGCCGACGACCTCGAGGACCACGGGCGCCTCGGGCGACGCTGGGGCGACGTCGGCCGCGCACACCGCGTAGCCGTCCATCGCCGAGTTGTCGAAGGGCGGCAGGGGCACGGGTGCCGGCACCGTCTCGGCGAGCACCGCGCCCTGGGCCTCCAGCAGTGCGAGGTCGAGCGGAGCCAGCGGGGTCAGCGCACCGAGGATGGCGGCAAGATGCTCGTCAACGCTCCTCATTACTGAGCGGATGCCTCATGAGCGGAGACGAACTCGCGCAGCCATGGAAGGAACTCGGCCGCGAGGTCGGGACGCTCGGCGGCGAACTGCACCACCGTGCGCAGATACTCAAGCTTGTTGCCCGTGTCATAACGGCGTCCGCGGAACAGCACTCCGTACACCTGCCCACCCTCGTGGGCTGGCATACCTGTCAGCGTGCGCAGCGCGTCGGTAAGCTGGATCTCACCACCGCGTCCCGGCGGGGTCTTCTCCAGCACGTCGAACACCGCGGGGTCGCAGATATAACGGCCGATAACGATCCAGTTACTCGGCGCCTCCTCCGCGTCGGGCTTCTCGACCAGATCGGTGATCCGGACCACATCGTCCTCGTCGGCGGGCTCGATCGCGGCACAGCCGTACGAGGAGATCTGGTCGGGTTCGACCTCCATGAGCGCGACGACGCTGCCGCCGTACCGCTGACGCACCTCGATCATGCGGGTCAGCAGGGCGTCGCGGGCATCGATCAAGTCGTCGCCGAGCAGCACCGCGAAGGGCTCGTGACCGACATGCTGGCGGGCGCAGTACACCGCATGGCCGAGGCCCTTGGGCTCGCCCTGCCGTACGTAGTGCATGACCGCCAGCTCGCTGGACTCACGGACGGAGGCCAGCCGATCGTCGTCGCCCTTGGCCCGCAGCGCCTCCTCGAGCTCATAGGCCCGGTCGAAGTGGTCCTCAATGGACCGCTTGCTCCGGCCAGTGACCATGAGGACGTCGGACAGGCCCGCCGACACGGCCTCCTCGACGACGTACTGGATCGCCGGCTTGTCGACGATCGGAAGCATTTCCTTGGGGGTCGCCTTCGTGGCGGGCAAGAATCGGGTACCGAGCCCCGCCGCCGGGACGACCGCCTTCAACACAGGTGCAATGTCGGCCATACATAAACCCTAGTCAACCGCGAGGAGTCGCACGTGCAGGACCTCAGCTCGAAACAGAACGTTCGCACAAGCATTCTTTACACGCGCGACGATCTGACCGAGGAGGAGCGCGCCGCGGCCGGTCGGTCACTGCGTGACGCATTGCTCATCCGTCCGGAGGTCGAGATGGCGGCGAGTGTCGCCGCCTATGTCTCGATCGGCACCGAACCGGAGACCCGCAGCCTGCTGTTCGCGCTGTGGAAGCGCGGCACCTATGTCCTGATCCCCCGGCTGCTGCCGGACGGTGACCTGGATTGGGCGTCCTATGAGGGCCCGGACTCGCTGGTGCCAGGCCCGTACGGCCTGCTGGAACCCACGGAGCCATCGCGCGGGACGGCCGCGATCAAGGCCGCCGACGTCGTGATCGTCCCAGCGCTGGCGGTCGACCGGACTGGGATGCGGCTGGGCCGGGGCGGCGGATCGTACGACCGCGCGCTGGCCCGCGTGGGGCCCGGCATCCTCACGGTGAGCCTGGTGTACGACTCGGAGCTCGTGGACGAGGTGCCCGCCGAATCCCACGATCAGGGGGTACGGGCGGTGGTGACCCCTTCCGGTGGCTTCCAGCTCCTGTCTGATCGGGTGTAGGAGTGGATTGGGCATAGGGTCGTTCCGTGACCTTTATGAGACCTTGGCGAATTCTCGCGCTGCCCCCGCTTCCCGAAGAGGTGCTGCGCGGCATGGTCGCCCCGCTCGGCGATGCCGCGACCCTGTCCGTTCCCACCACCCGGGACAGGGCGGGACTGCACGCGGCGCTGGCCGACGTGGAACTGGTGATCGGTGACTTCACCGGTCTCCTCGCCGTGGACGCCGAGGCCGTGGCGGCCGCGCCGCACCTGGCGTTCGTGCAGATGCCGAGCGTCGGGGTGGACAGCTGCGACCTGCCCGCGCTGACGAACGCTCACGTACCGGTGGCCAACACGGCCGGTGCCAACGCGCGCAGCGTGGCCGAGTGGGCGGTGGGCGCCGCCTTCGCGCTCTGCCGCCATCTGGTCTGGGGCGACCGGCACATCCGGGCCGGAGAGTGGCCGCAGTCCGAACTACTGGCCCGGGGTTCCCGGGAGATCCACACCCAGCGAGTCGGGATTCTCGGTTTGGGCGCGATCGGCACCGAAGCGGCCCGGCTGTTCGGGGCGCTCGGCTGTCCGGTGTCGTACTGGTCTCGGACACCGCGAGCCGTCACCAACGTGACCTATCGGGAGCTCGACGACCTCCTCGCCTCCTCCGACCTGCTCGTCGTGACCCTGCCGCTGACCCCGGAGACGACCGGGCTGCTGGGGGCCGCACGGCTGGCCCTGCTTCCGGCCGGCGCCCGGCTGGTCAACGTCGCCCGCGGCGGCATCGTCGACGAACCCGCCCTGTACGCCGCGCTGGACGAGGGGCGGCTGGCCGGGGCCGCGCTGGACGTCTTCGAGAACGAGCCGCCGCTCGCAGATTCTCCGCTGCGGACCCACGAGAACGTGCTGCTCTCCCCGCATGTGGCGGGCGGCACCCGCGAGGCCCAGCTGAACATCGTCTCCCAGGTGATGGAGAACCTCACCGCCGCCGTAACCGGCAAACCCGTGATCAACGTGGTCAACGGTCTCTCCCCCGAGATCCACCACCGATAACCCTTTCCCCATCGTGATCTTGCAGTTGGTGTTGACGCCAACCGCAAGATCACGATGGAAAAAAGGGGGGCCTTCCGCGTACGCGCAGGTCCCTGGGGGTTCTATGGCAGTGTCTCGGCAGGGACTCGGAGGGAGGTGGGCGTGTTACTCGATGTGTGGCTGCTGCTGGGGGCGGTCGTGGTGCTCGTCTCCATCGTGGCCGTCCGGCTGTCCCACCGGGCCGGGCTGCCCAGCCTGCTCATCTATCTGGGTTTCGGGCTGCTGCTCGGGGAGTCCGGGGCGGGCATCCAGTTCAACGACCCGGTGATCGCCCAGACGCTCGGCCTGTCCGCGCTCGTGATCATCCTGGCCGAGGGTGGCATCACGACGAACTGGCGGCTCGTACGCCCCGCGGTGCCCGCCGCTCTCGCCCTCTCCACGGTCGGCAGCGCGGTCAGCATCGGGGTCGTCGCGGTGGCCGTGCACGAATTTCTCGGCAACGACTGGCGGCTGTCGTTTCTGGCCGGTGCGGTGCTGGCGCCCACCGATGCGGCGGCGGTGTTCTCGGTGCTGCGCCGGTTGCCGCTGCCGGCCCGGCTGTCCGGCATCCTCGAGGCCGAGTCCGGTTTCAACGACGCACCCGTCGTCATCGTGGTGATGGTGCTCAGCGCCACCGACTTCACCACCCCGAACCCCGCCTTTCTACTCGGGACGATGCTGTACGAACTCGCCGCGGGGGCCGCGATGGGTCTGGCCATCGGCTGGCTCGGCGCCTATACCCTGCGCAGGATCGCGCTGCCCGCCTCCGGTCTCTACCCGATCGCGGTGATTTCGTTGGTGGTCGGGTCGTACGGCGCGACCAACCTGCTGCACGGCAGCGGTTTCCTGGCGACCTATGTCAGCGCGCTGATGCTCGGCAATGCCCGGTTGCCGCACGGCCCCGCCACCCGGGGGTTCGCGGAGGGCATCGGCTGGCTGGCCCAGATCGGGCTGTTCATCATGCTCGGCCTGCTGGCGTCTCCGTCGGACCTGCCCTCCCAGATCGTGCCCGGGCTCGTCGCGGGATTCGTACTGAGCCTGGTCGCCCGGCCGCTGTCGGTGCTGGCCTCGACCATCGGATTCGGGATTCCGCTCCGGGAGAAGGTGTTCATGTCGTGGGCGGGCCTGCGCGGCGCGGTCCCCATCGTGCTCGCCACCGTGCCGATGAGAGAGAACGTGCCGGGAGCGAACCGGTTGTTCGCCCTCGTTTTCGTGGTCGTCGTGGTCTTCACACTGCTCCAGGGGCCGACCCTGCCGCTGGTCGCGCGGTGGTGCAAGGTCACCGTCGAAGGTGAGGCCAGGGAACTGGACGTGGAGGCGGCACCGCTGGAGACCCTGCACGCCGACCTGCTGGAGGTCCGCATCCCGGTGGACTCCCAGCTGAACGGTGTGGAGATCTTCGAACTGCGGCTGCCACCGGAGGCTTCGATCACGCTGATCGTCCGCGATGATCACAGCTTCGTGCCGGAGCCCACGACGGTGCTCTGGGCGGGCGACACCCTGCTGGTCGTTGCCGCGGCCCGGGCCAGGGAGGCCGCGGAACGACGGTTGCGCGCGGTCAGCCGACGCGGCAGGCTGGCCGGCTGGTTCGGGGAACGCGGATTGTCCGAGTCCGAGATGCAAGAAATAACCAAGCGGAAGAAAGCGTTCCGTATGAGGAACCTACGGAGGTCCGGGGGTTCGAAGCCCCGGTGACGCCAGTACCATTAGCAGTCGTTAGACGTGAGTGCCAGCCCCCAGCCGGGTTGAGTGCAAATAGGAGGAACCCGTGCCGACTTACCAGTACGCCTGCACCGCGTGCGAAGAGCGGCTCGACGTCGTGCAGAAGTTCAGCGACGATGCCCTGACCGTGTGCCTCGAGTGCGGTGGGCGTCTGCGCAAGGTCTTCTCGGCCGCCGGCATCATCTTCAAGGGGTCGGGCTTCTACCGGACCGACAGCCGCAGCTCCAGCAAGAGCGCTTCGACGACCACTTCTTCCGAGAAGAAGTCCGAGTCCACGACCTCTTCGGACACCTCTTCGGACAGCAAGTCCTCGAGTTCGTCCGACTCCTCGAGCTCGTCGTCCTCGAACGGTTCCTCGGGCTCTGGCGCCTCCTCTTCGTCGAGCAGCGGCTCCTCCGAAAAGGTCGCCTGACCTCTCTCGCGGCAGAGAGCCCGGCCAGGGTCGTGTGACCTGGGCCGGGCTTCGCCGTGTCCGGAGCCGTGCGAGATCAGCTCACGGGCTGGAGGATCTTGGGCTCGGGTCCCTCGACCTCCGGCTCCTCACGAGCGAGCCTGCCGGGCGCCCAGATCCGGCGTCCGAGGTCGAAGGCCAGCGCGGGCAGCAGCAGCGACCGGACGATGACCGTGTCCAGCAGGACGCCGAACGCCACCACGAAGCCCATCTCGACCATGCCCACCAACGGCAGGGTCGTGAGCGCCGCGAAGGTCGCCGCCAGCACCAGCCCGGCCGAGGTGATCACGCCACCGGTGACGGTCAGCCCGCGCAGCACTCCCCGCCGGGTGCCGAGGACCTGCGACTCCTCCCTGACCCGGGTCATCAGGAAAATGTTGTAGTCGACCCCCAGCGCGACCAGGAAGATGAAGGCCAGCAGCGGGAACCCCGCATCCGCCCCCTCGAAGCCGAAGAGCTTGTCGAAGATCAGTCCGCTGACCCCGAGCGAGGCCGCGAACGACAGCACCACGGTGACCATCATCAGCAGCGGGGCGACGACGGACCGCAGCAGCAGGATCAGGATCAGGAACACCACGGCCAGCACGATCGGGATGATCAGTTTGTTGTCGTGCGACGCGGCCCGGTTCATGTCCAGGTTCGAGGCCGTCTGACCACCTACTTTCCCGTGCAGCGGATGGACCACCGTCCGCAGCCGGTCGATGGTGTCCTGAGCCGCTTTGCTGTCCGCGGCGACCGAGAGCACGGCCTCGTACTGCACGTGGCTGCCGGCGGTGACGGGCGCGCTCACCTCGGCCACCCCGGGTGTACGGGCGATCGCGTCGTGCAATGGGCCCGCGGTGGACGCGCCACCGATGATCACGGCGGGGGCGCCGCTGCCGGCCGGGAAGTGCCGGGCCACGACGGCTTCACCGGCCACCGAGTCGGGCTTGGAGACGAACTGCCCGGCGTTCGAGAGTCCGTTGGCGTGCAGTGAGGTGAGACCGAAGGTCATCGCGATCAGTGCGGCGGCGGTGACCATCCAGATCAGCCGGGGCCGGGCGCTGACCAGCATGGCGACACGGGCCCAGACGCCGTGCTCCTTGTCGTACGCGTCCGGGTTCTCGTACGCCACGTCGAAGCGCGGCACCTTCGGCCAGAAGACGGCGCGCGGCAGAATGACCAGCAGGGCGGGCATCAACGTGGTCATCGCCGCCAGTGCGCAGACGACGCCGATGGCGGAGACCGGGCCCAGACCGGCGGTGGAGTTCAGTTCGGCCGCCATCAGACACAGCAGGCCGATGGCGACGGTGGCGGCGCTGGCCAGGATCGCGGGTCCGGCCCGATGCAGCGCGAAGGCCATCGCCTCGTGCTTGTCCTGATGCCGGTGGAGTTCCTCGCGGTAGCGGGCGATCAGCAGCAGGGCATAGTCGGTGCCCACTCCGAAGACGAGGACGGGGAGGATGCCGCCGCTCTGCCCGTTGACCGTCAGGCCCGCGTGCGCGGCCAAAAGGTAGACCACCCCCATGGCGACGGCGAGCGAGCTGACGACGGAGATGACCGGGACGATCCACAGGACCGGGCTGCGGTAGATCAGCAGAAGCAGCACGATCACCACGATTCCCGCGGCCATCAGCAAGAAGCCGTCCAGGCTCTCGAAGACCTTGATCGAGTCGGCGGCGCCGCCGGCCGGTCCGGTGATGTGTGCGGTCAGCCCGGGCGGGCCGCGCTTGACCAGGTCACGCGCCGGGTCGGTGAAATCGATGACCTTCTTGCCCTCGACCGGGACCAACGTCTGCAGCGCCTTCCCGTCCTTCGACGGGAAGGGCCCCTGTGCGGGCCCTGCGGCACCCACGAGGTGCCCGAACTTGGCCGCGTCGGCCTGTGCCTGGGCCTTGTCGGCAGAGGTGATGCCGGTTGAACGCTGGTAGACCACGACCGCCAGCGCGGTGTCGGACTTGCGGAACTGCTCCTCGAGCTTCACCACCTGCGTGGACTCGGCGGACGCGGGCAACCAGGCGGCCGCGTCGTTCTTCTCCGCCCCCTGGAGCTTGCCGGCGAACGAGCCGAGCACCATGAAGACGATCAGCCACACGATGAGCATGAGCCATTTCGTACGCCGGCCGGCCGGGATGGCTGCCAGCGATCCTGCTCTGGGGGGTGTACTACTCATGACCTCTCCTGCATCCTTGACTCAAGATATGTCGTGAACTCGTTTTAGGATGTCTCGGGTTCCGAGAGTTGTCAAGTAATATCTCGTTTTGACCTTCGTTGCCCGATCGCTCTCACAGAGTCGCCCCGGGCGGGCCTCCAGGCCATCCGGGACACCCCCGACCCGCCCCTGACGCGACCCCGAGAGGAGGCCGGGGGTCAGCCCCAGGGGCTCCGGTCTTGATGGTGCGGGTATGCCTGCCGGATTCGCGTCACCCCCGAGAGGACAGCCGCGCTCCTTCTCCCGAGTGAGTCCGATCCGCGGTTAACCCCGGGAGCGATAGGCACCATCTCGCCCCCCTCAGGTCGAACGGGTTATCCACAACCCAGGGCGGGGCTCCCGCCGGCGTGAGCGCGCTGGTTAGGGTCTCGCTATGTCTTCCTCACAGACCTCCGCCGAGATCGGCGTCATCGGTGGTTCCGGTTTCTACTCCTTCCTTAATGATCTTGAAGAAGTGATCGTTGACACCCCCTACGGCCCCACCAGCGACCCGATCTCGGTCGGTCAGGTCGCGGGCCGGCAGGTGGCCTTCGTGCCCCGGCACGGCCGCGACCACCGCTTCCCCCCGCACCGAATCCCCTACCGGGCCAACCTGTGGGCGCTGCGCGCCCTGGGCGTCACCCAGGTGCTGGCCCCGAGTGCGGTCGGCTCGCTCACCACCGAGTACGGGCCCGGAACGCTGGCGGTGCCCGACCAGCTCGTCGATCGCACCTATGGGCGGGCCCAGACGTTCTACGACGAGGGCGCGGTGCATCTGTCCTTCGCCGACCCCTACTGCCCCGCCGGGCGCGGCACCGCGCTCACCAACGCCCGCACCACTGGTTGGGAGCCGGTCGACGGCGGCACCCTCGTCGTCATCGAGGGGCCGCGGTTCTCCACCCGGGCCGAGTCACAGTGGTACGCGGCGCAGGGCTGGACCCTGGTCGGCATGACCGGGCATCCCGAGGCCGTGCTGGCCCGGGAGCTGGCTCTCTGCTACACCCCCGTCTGCCTGGTGACCGACCTCGACGCCGGGATCGAGGAAGGCGAAGGGGTCACCATGGAGGAGGTCTTCCGGGTCTTCGGTCAGAACATCGACCGGCTCCGCACCCTGATCGGCGAGGTCGTGGCCGCGCTCCCCACCAGCCGTGACTGCCCTTGCCCGCATGCGCTCGACGGCATGAAGCTGCCCATGGAACTCCCGTGAACGCCTGGTTAGCACGCTTCCGGCGGCCGCTGGCCGCCGCCTTCGCCGCGGCCGCCTCGGGCTTCGCGCTGCTGACCCTGCGTCCGCCGGCCGCTCCGACGGTGCCGGTCCTGGTGGCGGCGCGCGACCTGCCGGGAGGGGTGACCCTGCACGGCGGCGACCTGCGGTCGGCCGCACTACCGGCCGCGGCGGTGCCCGACGGGGCCGTACGGTCCGGTGCGACCGGCCGTCTGCTCTCCGGACCACTGCGCCGGGGAGAGGCACTCACCGACGTACGACTGGCGGGCCGCGATCTACTCGATGGCTACCGGCCCGGCACGGTGGCCACTCCGGTCCGGATCGCCGACGCGGGAGCCGTGCGACTGCTGCACTCCGGTGATCGGGTCGACGTGCTGGCGGCCGCGGATTCGCCGGAGGGGATGATTTCGCCTGGGCCGGCACGGGCCGTGGCGCAGGGCGTTCCCGTCCTCGCCGTGCCTGGCGGCACTTCCGGAGCGGTGGGCGATCAGGGCGCCCTGATCGTGCTGGCCACCAGCCGCGACCAAGCGGCGGCGCTCGCCGGAGCGGGAGCCAGGCTGTCGGTCACCATCAACGGCAACCAAGATCGACGGACCTTTCCGTAGAGCGACCGTCTGATCACCTGGCGTGATTCACAGAGGGCCACCGCCGGTCGGAGCGAAGCCCACCGTCATCCAAGTCGACAGAAAGCCTGAAATCGGACGATTGGGAGGCCGTAACAGGGTAGAAAGGCGCCCGTAATGTCCCCTACCCCCCGGGAGCATCGCCATGGGCGGCTTCAAAAAATTTCTGATCCGCGGCAATCTGGTCGATCTGGCGGTCGCCTTCGTGGTCGGCGCGGCCTTCGCCGGGCTGGTGAAGGATTTCAGCACTTCGTTCATCTCGCCGTTGATCGCCTTGTTCGGTAGTAAGCCCGACTACACCAAGCTGGCCTTCACGCTCAACGACACGACGTTTCCCTACGGCGTCTTTTTGACCTCGACGGTGACCTTCGTCATCACCGCCGCGATCGTCTACTTCCTGGTCGTCCTGCCCACCAGCAAGCTGCTCGAACGGCTCAGCAGAGGCCAGGAGGCGACCGAACGGGATTGCCCGCAGTGCCTCGCCTCCATTCCGGTCAAGGCACGGCGCTGCCAGTTCTGCACCTCCGAGGTCGTACCCATGAACGGGGCGCCGGTCTGATCATTGGCCGGGGTCGGCGATGGCCTGGGTCTTCCCGGACTTGAACTCCCAGTGCCAGGGCTCGAACGGGTTCACGTACGCCCACTTCGGATGGAACCAGCCGTACTTCAGCGAGTTGGCGAGCAGCCAGTTGAACGGCACCGAGCCCTGGTTCTGCACCCCTCCGCAGATGTCGACGGCCGTGCCCAGTCCGTGGTTGCTACGACCAGGCACGGCCGCCATCCCGGGTCGCTGGGAGTAGATGCGCTGCTGGTTGGCAAGGCTTCGGTAGGAGTCGCGGAGACACATGTCGCTCTTGAATCGCGCCTTGAAGGCGGCGTCGAGCTTGTAGAACGCCAGCGCCGCATCGGCCCGCAGCATCCGGTCCTTCTCTGGCAACCGGCACAGATAGCGAGCGGGGATCAGTCCGTTGGGATACGTGCGCGCGTTGGCGACCAGGGCCGGATCGCAGGCGGCCGCAAGACCCTGGTTGCCGGACAGCTTGCCGAGCGACCGAGTGAGCTGCTGGGTGAGCTGCGCCGACTTCGTCTTGAGCGCATCGATCTGCTGCTGCACCTTGGCCTGAGCGACGGCGTTCTTCGACTGCAGGTCCTGCGCCGTGGCGGCGAGCTGCTCGCGGTGCTTCCGGAGGTCCGCGGCCCGCTTGACCAGGGCGTCCTGCCCGGCGGCGAGATAGGTGAGGTCGGCGGCCGCACTCAGCGCGCCCCCTGGGTCACCGCTGCTGAAGATCGTCATCGAGCCGGTCGCGCCACCCTGGTAGGCAGCGTTGGCCAGCCGGGCGAGCGGCTCACGGATCCGGTTGAGATCAGTGTCGGCCACACCCAGGTCCTTCAGGGTGGTTTTGAGCATGGTCTGAGACCGGTCCAGAGCCTGGCGGCGGTCGTCCAGTTCCTTGGTCGTCTTCTCCAGGTCCGTACGCGCCTGCGCGGCCTGCTTGCGCAGTTCCTCGACGGTGTCGCGCCCGGCCCGCTGGGCGGCGGATACCGGTGCCGAGACCAGTGATGCCGCCACCGCGATGACCGCGACCAGCATCGCTGATCGGGGGGTGCGCACGTGGGGGGTCCTTCCGACGTTCGAACAAACGCAGGCACGGTACTACAGGATCCTGAACGTCCCGTACGAAAGCGGCTTCGGCGCAGCTCAACCCTTTGGAGGTTGGAAGCCGTGCTGGACGCACCAGTCGTGGAAGACGGGCAATTTGAATGGACAGGCCGGCAGCTGATGCGTGGTCGGCGGCGGCGGCGTCGCCGCCTTCGGGGATGGCTTGTGGGTGGTGGGTGCTGGGGTGGGTGTGACGGTGGGAATCGGCGGGACGTACGCCCCGCGGGTGGGATAGACCGCCGGAGTGATCCGCTCGGGCGACGCCTCGACCGTCGCCGTTGGCCGGGGGACCCTCGGGGCTTTCTTGGCGACGGAACCCGGTGTCCCCCCGAAGAGCAGGGCGCCGATACCGCCCACCATGAGCGCGGCCACCAGCACCACTCCGAAGAGGAGGGCGATACGGCGGCCTTGTCGGCGGCGGGTACCGATTTCGGGATCGGACGACTCGTCCGCCGCGGGTTCTTCGGACTCGAACCCCGGCGCCAGCGCTTCACGATGCCGACCAGCCACGGCAGGAGCGTACCGAGGACAGCCCGTAAGCGCTCCCCTACTCTTCAAGGTAGGGCGAACCGTGATGTTCTCCATGGGATCGCGACGCAGGAGGTCCCAGGCCTCGAAGAGACGGAAGCTTGATCACCGGCACGCAGGAATCGAAGCGCGCCCAGCGGCCGAAGACCGGTACTCTTGCGGAGGTCGCAGGGCAGGCCACCGGAGCAGATCGCGGAAAATACGCGGGATGATCACTACCAGCGCAACACCGCCGGACAGGCTCCAGTAGGCTCTACCAGCGACAAGCCCTCGTAGCTCAGGGGATAGAGCATCGGTTTCCTAAACCGTGCGTCGCAGGTTCGAATCCTGCCGGGGGCACCTTGCTTGACCTGGGGAAACATCACTTTGGTGATCACCTCCTCTCCTGCCTGGTTGCAATTGTGGTTGCAGTTCACCCGAAA
>JAOPYO010000344.1 GCA_025964575.1 Actinomycetes bacterium | reverse complement strand
AGCGCGTGGATGAGTGCTCCGGCCCGCGGGGGTCTGGGGGCGGTGGAGCCCCCAGGGGTGAGCTCGATCAACCATCTGACGCTGTGATTGGTCGGAGGCGGCGCGGACCCCGTGGCTGACGGTGCGTTCCGATCGGGGCGCGCCCGGCGCGGTGGGCGGCCGTCCGGGTCCGACGTGTAGGGACCGGCGCCCACGCCGCACGCCCGTAGCGGCGGGACCGGACGGCCGAGGCGGCGGGCGCGAAGCGCCGCCGCCTCGCTTGATCTCAAAGGCTGAATTCGGCAGACCATCTGATAGCAAGAGCGGCGACCTTCCGCTTTTCAGACGTAGCAATCACCCTGCTGGCGTGCCGTCTGCCGAGGTCGGACGGCGGCTGAGGTGTGTCGGTGGTCGTCAGCGGTGGGGGACGTTGTCGTCAGCGTTGTCGTCAACCGGGCTCCTGTTCCTGGCGGGTTTGACCAACGTCCGGCAGGCTGGTCACGCTCGGCCCGGAGTGCTCGCCCGCGCGAACGGTGGGGTGTGGTGACGGACCTTCCCGCGCGGATGAGTGCACCGGCTCGCGGGGGGGTGGGGCTGCGAAGCCCCCAGAGTCGCGCTCGGTCAGCCCCATGCTCACCACATACCTCTTCGATGCGAACTATCGGCGGCCTCAAGGTCAGGTACTCGCCGCACTGGTCGGGACATGTGTTGGTGTGCGGCCAGGGCAGGCGGTGTGCGGTGGTGTTGCCATACTTCCGGTGCTGCACAGCAGTCGCCCGGACCTGGCGCGGAACATCTGAGATACGAGAGCGGCCACGGCCCGTAGAGCAGGGCCGGCTACGGGCCGAGGACAGAAGCTGGGGCGGGACGGCGGCGAGAGCCGAGACCCGATATTGATCAACTCTCTCCTAAACGGCCCGGAACGTGTGAAGCTGGTGAACCGATACATCAATGACCGTTTCCATATAACTCTGGATCGCCTCGATCCCGTCGGGGCAGGTCACCAGGGGCCCAGTGGTTGGGCACCGCTGGTGGGGTCTCAGTGCCCGAATCCGCGTGTCTCACTGACCAGGCCCATGTGTGCCAGGCCCAAGTTGGGTCCCAAAGCCCTGTGAGCCACTGGTGTCGGGGTTCTAGGTTTGCGGCTTGTCAGTTCCTCACCGAAGGGCAAGAAACGTGAGCCACCAGAAGCTAGCCGTCCTCGTCGCCGCGACCAGCGTCGGCCTTGCAGTGGTCTCGGGCGCCTCACCGGCCAGCGCCGCCACCGCCCAGCCCTCCGCCGCCACGAAGTCCTCCGCTCTCAGCAGCACATCGACGGCGAGCGTGTCGAGGAAGAGCTTCAACTGCCAGTCGCCCAAGGGAGAACACCTCAACGTCTCTTGGAAGCAAGGAATGGAGACCACGTTCTACTTCAACAACCACTGCGATCAGAAGCGGGCCATCGTGATCAACATCACGCACTGCCCTTGGTGTAACCGCACGGCGCTCATTGATGTCAACCGTCATACCAAGGGGAAGAAGAAGAAAGACACCGGAAGCGGGACGAAGATCACGGTGACCTCCGCCTCGTACTAGGTGAGCTAGAGCCGGGCTCCGGCCGAGGGGCCATGTCGCGAGAAGCATGACTGTCATGACAGCGGCGTAGCCGGTGTGTCCTCCCGATTCCACCGCCCCGAAGTGGCCGTGTGGACGAAGACCTCGCACCTTCCAGCCCGAACATGGAAGACCTCCGGAGATCTCCCTTCCCGCCCGAGTTCGGACTCGTGGCAAGGGCATGGAGCGTATCTCGACGGTGTGAGTCTTACTCCTCGTTGTTCGCTGGTTCCCCGCTGTGGCTGGGGTGGCCGTCCAGCACGATGCCGGGACCGGCCGGAACAGGCCGCATGCCCGGCGTCGTGCCGGACGAGTCGCCGGTGGCCGCGTCAGCGGGTCGCCCTTGAAACCGTAGGGAAGATCCTCATCCTGGGTGGGCGTCAGACGTTGCGGGTCAGATCAGGCGGGTGGTGTATCCAGCTTGGGTCAGTCGGTTGTAGGCGGCCTGGACGTGGGCGGGCATTTGCTGGGGGATGGCGAATCCGTGGTCGGGGTAGATCATGATGCGTTGGGTGTCTCCGACGAGCATGTTGATCACGCGGTCGGTGTCGCCGATGTCGGCTACGTACTCGTCGAGTGGGAGCGGGCGGGATGCGCAGATGACTTCGATCTCGGGCCAGAGCTTCTTGGCGGTGGCGTAGGCGCGGCGCTGTTGGTAGGGCCGGGAGATCAGGATGGCCGAGGTGATGTCGATGCCGTGGTCGGCGAGGAGTTTGCGGGTGAATTCGATGTTCTGCCCGGTGTTGGTGGCGTTCGGCTCGATCAGGATCGCGCCGGCTGGCACGCCGAGTTCGGTGGCGTGTTCGGCGTAGTGGACGGCTTCGCCTCGGGGGAAGCGTTCGATGGTCGTGGGGGCGTTCGCGCCGGTGAAGACGATCCGCGGGAACATGCCTTGGTGGTAGAGCTCGGCGGTGTAGGTGGCTACTCCGAGGTCGTGGCTGCCGAGTCCGATGCCGACATTGGTAGGCCGGATCTCGTGGTGCATGTTGTGGTAGTCCCACAGGATCTCGACGTCTGAGCGGACGGCGGTGGGAAGCTCGGCGCTTGCGGGCATGGATGCTCGTCCTCGCTCAGTCGGGGATTTTGAAGGTGTAGGACCAGGAGAACCGTGAGGCCGCGTGAATGCCTCGGGCGAACTCCACGATGCGGCCGTCGCGGGTGAACGTTCGGCGCTGGAGCACCATGACGGGCTCTCCGGCGGGTAGCTGGAGCTGTTCGATTTCCTCGGGCGTGGGCATCCGGGAGTGGAACGTCTCGGTCATGGTGTCGGGCTCCAGCCCTTGCATCGTGAGCACCGCGAAGCCGCCACCTCGGCTGGCCGGCCCCGGTGTCGGGTCGATGATCGGGGTGCCTTCGACGTCTTCTGGTCGGTAGTAGCTGGCGAGTGTGTGGGTGGGGACGTCGCCGTCTTTGACCAGGCGGGCGCGCTCGTAGACCGGTGCGCCTTCGGGGATGCCGTACGCCTCGGCTATGTCGGCGTCTGCCTCGATCTTGCGGACGGTCTGTGTCTGGTCGGTGGGCTTCCACTCGCGGCCGGATGCTTCGCGGTCAGCGGCGAACGCGACGAGGCCGAACTTCCATTTGCTCTTGGCGTATCGCTCGATGCCGAGGCGTTTCATCGGCGGGCGCTGGCGGACGACGGTGCCTCGACGGCGCACGGGAGTGACCAAGCCCTCGGCTTCGAGCAGGCGAACGGCTTGGCGGACGGTCTTGATGTTCACGTCGTGCTCGTCGGCGATCTCGTCCTGTTTGGGCAAGGTGCTGCCCGGCGGGTACTCGCCCCGTTGGATGCCGTCCCGAAGAACGTCGGCCAGTTCCCGGTAGCCGATGCCCATGTCGCCTCCTGCCGTACGTCCGGTTAACGGTAGCGGTATCCGCTCCCGCACCGGATCAATCGAAATAGAACCAGCTCTATTGACACTCCAGAGCATAGGCTGTCCTATAGAGCTACCTCTAATCGGCGCTGTCGTAGGGGTGGCAAGTGACGGTGATCCGCATGGCAAGGGAGTAGTGGGTGCCCGACTCCGAGAACGAGAATCCGTGTCCGTCATGCGGTGGGCGGTGCTGGAAGTTCGTGCTTCCCCGCCGAGCTCTGGTCGTGGCGCCGCCCGGCGATGCCGTCGAGCCGGAGCAAGTGCCGGAGGACTGCGCGTTGTGCGCCGGTACGGGGCGGGCGGCGCAATGCTGAGCTGCGGGGCTGGTGGGGTGGTGAGGGTGGCTAAGGCATCCGGCGATGCCGGTCGTGGCCCCATCTCCTTCGGTCCTGCTTCCAAGAGAGTGGGTCAGGACGTTGGGTGAGATCGGTAAGAATGCGCAATTGCGGCTGCTCGGTGATTTGTGCAGGTCGTTGGCGGTCTTCGGTGTGGGTGTGCAGATGCGCGATGCCGTGCCGAGTTTGACGGTCAGCGCCGACCAGGCGGCCCCTGCGAGCGTCGGGGTCCGCGTGCTGGTGGACACGTCGGGTACGGATTTCACCTGGCGACCGGATGACAACCGGCACCCTGTCTCCGATATCGAGGGCGCGGCTCGGCGTATCGCCGAATGTGTGCAGCACGAACACCGGCGGGCATCCGACGAGCGGTCGGGGTTGTGATGGTGGGGCCGGCTGTTCCTCGGGAACGGACGATGTCGGATGAGGTGCTGCGCGCTGGGGCGGCGCGTGGTTTGTCGGAGTCGTTTCCGGGGGTCGTGGCCTGGTCCGGATGGGTGAGTCGATGGCGAAGCCGGTCTTGGGGCCGCAGCGGTGGTTGCGCCAGCGGATATAGCCGGCGATAGCGGTGTTCTGCTCGTTGTGGCTGCGGCGGTCGGTGCCGCCCAGGGCGAAGTAGCGCAGCGCGGCGAACTCCGATTCGATCCAGTTCAACCACGACGTGTAGGTCGGGGTGAACACCAGGTCGACATCATTGGCGGCCGCCCATGCCCTGACCTGGGCATGCTTGTGCGGGGAGAAGTTGTCCAGCACGACATACAGCCGGTCGTCGGGCCAGCGTTCGCGCAGGGTCTTGA
>JAOPYO010000442.1 GCA_025964575.1 Actinomycetes bacterium | reverse complement strand
TGAAAGATCGTTCCGGCTCTGCCGGAACTGGGGCGGAACGGGCGGTCTAGGGGTGATAGAAGAGAGTACTTCTCACCAGGTCAAAGGCCTGGTAGCAAGATCCACCGTGAGAACGCCCAGTTCTTCTAGGCCGCCCGGCCTGACCTCGGGCTTCTCCATCCGGACCTGCTCTGACCAGGCTTTTAGTCGTTGGTCATCGTTGGTTGTGATTGGGCTTATTCGGCGGTCGAACGGAACTGAGCCGGAACTGAGCGGAACCCCAAACGCGAAAATGGCCCGAGGCGAGATGCCCCGGGCCGTGCGGTTCGCTCACTCAGGTTTTGGGTTCGTCCTTCGCCGCAGCCTCGTCGCGGGCGACCTTCGCCCACCTGCCGGTCGCCTGCCCTTTGACGATCTGCTGGATCCGGCTGAAGTGCAGAGGCCGGCCCTCGGGTCCGAAGCGCTCGCCAATCTGCTGGTACGTGAGCCCCTGCTCTCTGAGTTCGCGGGCGGCGGCCTGGCGGATCTGTGCCACCTCGGCGTTGAACGCCTTGACCTGTTCGAGCGCCTCGGTCGCTGTCGCTCCGCGTTCGGCGGGGTCTTTGATCGCGCGCAGGTCCTCGATCATTTTACGCAGCACGGTGGCGGGCCTCCTCATGGCGGTCAGTTTAGAGGTCACCTCACAAAAGATCATGAGCTTGTTAGAGGTAACCTCTTGAAATCACTTATAGGTTACCTCTAACTTGGAAGCACGAACAAGGGCCGGTGAGGCCCAGTAGTACCCAGACAAATGAAGACGGGCCCGCCCGGTGTCTCACCACCGAAACGGGCCCTCGGTCCCGAACCTTCCGCAGAAAGGCCGAACCTTGATGTCAGATCCTACGAGCAGAGCGGCTCGTACGGCCCCGTGCACCGTCACGTGGTGCGATGCCGCCGCTCACCCGGCCGACGAGGCCAACCACCACTTCGCCGGCGTCGCGACCTTCCCGGGCGTCGACGGCAGCGACACCCAGGTGCTGATCGTGCAGGCCGGTCCGTCCGGCAGGGACCTGCCCGACCCGCACATCGTCCTGCGGCGCTCCGCGGGCACCCTGTGGGCCCAGCTCGACTTCGTGCCCGGCGAGGCCCTGATCCTCGCCGAGATCTTCGCGGCCATCGACCCCGCCGACATGGTCCGCATCGCCGCCGCCCTCGCGACCGCAGCGGCGGTCATCGACCCGGACGAGGAGGCAGGCGAATGAGCGCCAAGAAGATGCCGATCTGGAAGCTGCACCCGTGCGCGTCCTGGTGTGTCAGCAAGCACGCTGACGGCGACGCCCCCGCCGACAGGCAGTGCCGCGGCCGGTGCCACATCATCGGCCGGACACTCGCCGACGCCGTCGAGGTGATCGGCGCGGAAACGTCGGTGTGGGAACTGGAGGAGTTGCGGGTCGGCCTGGAGTCCGACTTCCGGGAGCTCATCCCGCACGTCACGGTCAGCTACGGGTTCGACGACCCGGACTCGGGCGAGTACAAGCTGGCCTTCGAGGAGGCCGAGCAGCTCGCCAGCATCATCATCGGCCTGATCGCTGACGCCCGCCTGTCCGGGAACAGCACCGGCGGCAAGGCTGCGGTGTGGCAGCGGGCCGCGTGCCCGTCCTGGTGCACGAGCGCGCACAGCGACGCGGACGGGCCCGGCGCCCGGTCGTGCGTCAGCGCGGAACGCCACGTGGACCTGTCCCTCGAGGAGTCGTTGCACGCCCAAGACGAGTGGTTCTCCGAGTCGGTGCACGCCTCCATCGAGCGGGACGCCCGGGAGATCGAGGCGCGGGTGCTGCTGTACCTCGGCACCGGTTCCGGCGTGGAGCTGACCTTGGGTGAGGCCGAGGTGTACGCGACCACGTTGCTGAGGCTGGCCGGCGGCTCGCTGGACGTCAGGGCCATGTATGTCGAGCCGAAGATCGTGCCGCCGGTCGCGGTGTGCGCCAAGTTCGTCGGTGCGTCATGACCTCCGACTCGACCAAACGCCCGGAGTGCCCGGCCTGGTGCACCACCGGCCATGAGCACTACGGCCATGAGGGTCTGCTGCTCGAGGCGTCCGGCGTGGCGGTCACCGTGGACGGTAGCGACACCCAGCCGACTACCACGCTCACGGTCTGGGATCAGACCGGCAGCCTCGCCGGTGCGCCCGGTCTTCGCTGTCTTCGCCTGGACGCCGACGAGGCCCGCGTGTTCGCCCGGGTCCTGTGCGCTGTCCAGCCCGAGGACATCATCCGGTTCGCTCACGCTCTGGCCGAGGGCGCCAAGGTGGTCGACGGCCAGGGCGCCGAGGTGGCCGAGTGATCGCCCGGGGCG
Organism: Actinomycetes bacterium; assembly: GCA_025964575.1. Lineage (GTDB taxonomy): Bacteria > Actinomycetota > Actinomycetes > Streptosporangiales > Streptosporangiaceae > Actinomadura_E. Next base: position 8,587 of record JAOPYO010000442.1, on the reverse strand, counting down.
CGGTCGTCGTCGGCTTCGCGCTGGTCCTGTGGGCGCTGTCGCACGCCGACATCACCCTGCCCGCTCTGTCCTTGATCGGCTTGGTGCTGTGGGCGGTGGCCGCCTCGGTGCTGGCCGTTGTCCTCTACCGCCGAGGGAGAACCTCATGACACGCGGCATCGCCCGCACCATCACCATCGTCCTCATGGGCGTGATGGTCATCATCGCCACCGGCGACGGCTTCGCCCAGTCCTACTCGGGTCTGTACGGGTGGGCGCTGGAGCACAAGGTGACCGGCTGGAAGGCCGAGAGCTTCCCGCTGCTGGTCGACCTGTTCATCGGTGTTGGCGAGCTGGGTCTGTTCCTGCTCGCCATCGACGGCCACAAGCTCACCCGCCGCGCCCTGTCCTGGGTCGACCTGCTCATCCCGGGCGCCACCGCGCTGGGCGGGTGGGTCGTGTCCCTGGTGTTCAACGTCGGCCACGTCCAGGGCGGCCAGTTCTCCGACCAGGCCACGGCAGCGATACCGCCGGTCGCGTCGATGGTCGGTCTGGTGATCCTGCTGCGCACCCTGCACCGGTACGTGGACCACGCCGAGACTGCCGCAAATGCGACAGTCCCCCAGCCTGGCCGGATCCTCAGCGTGATCGAGGACGAGCCGGATCCGGTGTACCTGCACGGCGCTCGGGTCTTCGCCGACGACGTCACCCGCGGGCACGTGCCCGGCATCCGGGCGATCAAGCAGCAGCTCAAGGTCGGTCAGCCGAAAGCCCGGGAGGTGCGCGCGTACCTGCAGTCGCTCGCCGCACAGTAATCCGTACCCGGCTCCGGGTCACACCGCCAAGTACGCCCCGGAGCCGGGTCCCTATGGAAGGGAGTCTCATCATGTCTGAACAGCCCGGGTACACGCCAGGTACGGGCACTCAGGCCCACGCCCACGGGCGCCCGCTCGTCCACCTCGTTTATGACGGCCTGATCGTCTGCGCTGTGTCAGTGGGCGCCTGGCTGGTGCTCGTACTCGCGGGCGTATCTGGTGTCGGCGCGGTGTACCTGACGGGTCTCGCCTGGCTCGCAACGGCGGCCCAGCACGGTCTCGTCAAGGCTTGGCGCCGGGCTCGGTCGCGGGGTGGCCGGTGACCGAGCAGCACCGGGATCCGCACGACGCTCCGAGGCTGTGGTCGGTCCCGCGCCCGGTCGAGCCGGACGAGCGTGAGGGCCTTGAGCCGGTTTCGCTGGTGAAGGCCACCGGCGCCGAGGTGGCCGTCCCGGACAACGAGGAGATCGAGCCACTCGACGACGAAGATGTCCTCGAAGGCGAGGTCGTCCGGTGGCGGCAGCCGCTCCCCGCCCGCCGGGTGCTGCCCGTGTGGGTGATGGACCCCTACGAGCGGCGGGAAGCGGCCAAGTGGGCGACCGCCTACGCCAAGCACAACGCCTTGTACTACGGGGTCCGGACACCGCTGTACGCGCTGCGCCTCGGCCTGTACGGCCCGCGCGGCGGCTACCGGGTGACCCGGTTGTGGGCCGGGTGGGTGTTCGACGTCGAGGGCAGGCCGTTGCGGCTCGGCTCGGTGCAGCGCGGCGACGTCGGCGATTACGTGGACCTCACCCATATCCGCAACGACCGCGTCAAGCTGCGGCTCATGGTGTCCGGCGGTGCGGCCGGCGCCGCGGTGGTGGCCGCTGCCACGGCGACAGTGTTCGTCCCGGTGATCCCGTGGGCGCTGCTGGTCGTGCTGCTGACCGTGCTGGGCTACTTCGGCCGGCCGCTGGATCGGGTGTTCATCGAGCGGGCCGTCATCACCAGCGACGTCGCACCGAAGCTCACCCCGTCGATGGTGGTCAGGGCGTTGGGTGCTCTCGGGATCGCCGAGATCAACAAGGCGATCAAGGACGCGGACGGCGATGGCATCACCTTCGCCGGCGACCCTGTACGTGACGGGCCCGGGTGGCGGGCCGACGTGGACCTGCCGTTCGGCGTCATCGCCAGGGACATCATCGCCAAGAAGGATCGGCTCGCTTCCGGGCTGCGCCGCCCCATCTCCTGCGTGTGGCCCGAGGCTGATCCCGACGAGCACGCCGGGCGGCTCGTGCTGTGGGTGGGCGACAAGCCGTTGCGGAAGCTGCAGATGCCCATGTGGCCGCTGCTGCGCGACGGTAAGGCCGACATCTTCCGGCCGCTTCCCTTTGGTGTCGACCAGCGCGGGCGGCCGTTCAACCTGACGCTGATCTTCGAGAACTTGCTGGTCGGAGCGATGCCCCGGCAGGGCAAGACGTTCTCGGTGCGGGTCCTGCTCCTCGCCGCCGCGCTGGACCCGATCGTTCAGCTGCGCGTCCATGAACTGAAGGGCACCGGTGACCTGGCGCCGTTGCGGAAGGTCGCCCACGTGTACGCCTCGGGGATCATCGACCCGGCGGTCGAGTCCGCCCTGCAGTCCCTGCGCGACATCGATAGGGAACTGGCGCGCCGCACTGAGCTGATCAAGCAGATCGCGGCGAAGTACCCGCTGCTGTGTCCTGAGAACAAGGTGACCCGCGCGATCGTCGAGGATTCCCGCTGGGACCTCGATCCGATCCTGCAGGTCATCGACGAAGCCCAGAACTTGTTCTCTCACCCGGAGTTCGGTGAGGAGGCCGCAGGCCTGGCCGAACGCATCATCAAGATTGGTCCGGCGCTCGGGATCATGCTGATCCTCGCCACCCAGAAGCCGAACTCCAAGTCGCTGCCGACCGGGGTCCGGTCGCAGATGAGCTTGCGTATGGCGCTGCGGGTCGCTGACCAGGACACCAACGACATGATCTTGGGCACCGGGAAGTACAAGACCGGGATCAGCGCCATGCAGTTCTCCCGCAAGGATCTCGGCATAGGGCTGCTGCTCGGCGAGACCGACGAACCGCAGATCGTTCGCACGTTCTACATCGACAACCCGGCTGCGGACCGCATCACCGACCGCGCCCTGCAGCTTCGTCAGGAGGCTGGGACGTTGACCGGGGTCGCCGCCGGTGAGCTCGCTGCCATCGAGCCGGCCGAAGGACTGCCCGAGCACCTGGCCGCCGTGTGGCCCGCCGGTGAGTCCGCGGTGTGGCTGGATGTGCTGCTGCCTCGCATCGCCGAGGATCACCCGGAGCTTTACGGGGAGTGGACGACGGTCGACCTCGGCCACGCGTGCCGTTCCGCGCGCATCGACCGCAGGGACGTCGGGCGGGGATCGAAGAAGAACCAGAAGACCGCCCGCGGCATCGACCTGAAGGTCCTTCAGGGGGTGGTCGACAGTCGCAAAAAGCCCCTCTGAACGCGCCGAGAAGCCCGCTAGGCAGCCCGCGAGGGTAGCGACCAAGGTCGCTAGGCCTAGCGACCCCTCATGCCTGCCTGGCCTGCGGACTCGTGACCTAGCGACCATCCCCGAAAACCGTGAATCACCCCGAGAAAGGGACCGTGATGACCAACCCACAGAACCGGCGCACCACCCGCGTGAACAGCTACACCAAACGCGACGGGACCAAGGTCCGCAGCCATGACCGGAGCGTCGCCTGGAAGCGGGCCGCAGCCGCTTGGGCGGGTGCCGGCATCTCCGGTGTCACCACGCTCGGGCTCGTCTTCGAGCTCGGCATGACCCTGATCTCCACCCTGGCGCTCGTCCTCACCGCGCTGCTCGGCTTCATCGCGGTGAAGGCGTCGCAGCACGCGGCCAAGAACCGGATGCAGATGCGCGCCAAGGTGAAGGCCCGGCCGAAGGCTCGCCCCCGGACGACGACCACGCGTCGGCGTAGGTGATTGAAACAGCCTGTACGCCCCGTTGGTCTCCGGACTGGCGGGGCGTTCTGCTGTCAGGTGGCCGGTCCCGGCCTTGGGTCAACCGGTTCCGGAACTGGAGCGTCCAACGGAGCACTTCCCCGAGCACGAGGAGCTCCGCATGGGCTGGATCAAAGACGCCAAGATGGACATGGTCACCAAGGAGGCGCAGCGTGCCCTCCAGGAGGGCCGGGCTGTCTTCACGCCCAAGCTCAACACCCCGGCAACCCACGGGGGCCTGTCCGGATCCATCCCTGGATGGGCGGAGATGATCGAGGCGATCGAGGCGAGCGGCTGGGTCATGGCGCAGTGGGCGGTCGGGAATGACAAGCAAGGCAGGCCGGAGGCCTACCCACTGTTCCGCCGTCGCTGAGCTCTCTCCGCCCCGCCCGTCGCCCTACTGGTCGGCGGGCGGTGTGCTGTCCGGACCGCTGACGTACGTCCCACGCTGCGGCACGGTGTAGACGAGACCTTGATCCCGTAGGTACTTGACCGCGCGCCGTACGGTCGTCCTGGCCACGCCCTCGAACTCCTCCATGATTGTCTTCTCTGACGGGATGGGCCGGTTCGCCTGGAGTTGGCCCGATTCGATGCGCTCGGCGACCCACGCGGCGATCTGTTGATACACCGGAGTCGGTGACTCGTGATCGATCTCAGCCATGATCAAAACGCTAGCTGACCTGCTACGACGCTCTTCATTTGGCTACGTCTATGTACGTATCGATACGTAGCGGCGTACCATCCGGGTCATGACACCGCCACGCACTGTTCCCACCATCCCCGGGTGGGACGTCTACGACGACGAGGGAACCTTGGTTGCCGTCCGGCAGGCGCCCCTCACCGAGTACCAGCGGCTCTACGGCGCGATGGGTGAGGTCCACGCCCGCGACGAGGGTGAGCTGCGGGTGATCTGCACCGCCCAGTACGAGCTCGCTCAGAGGCTGGCGCAGGCGGAGTTCAGCGCTCCGAAGATCCGCCGGTTCCATGCCGCCCCCGACCCTGCCATGGGCGCGGAGGACGCCCGGGTGGCCGCGTCGGCGGGGGCTGAGGTGCTCGGGGTACTGGGTAGCCAGGACCCGCCGGCACGGATGTGAGCACGCTCCTGCAGGACCCCTACCACCGGTGGCAGGTCGGCCCCATGTTCCACGCCGTCTACCAAGGGCATGGGGCTCAACGGCTGGCCCTCGAACAGCCGGACGTGTTCTCGGTGGTCGCGTTCTCGCCGGAGGATCGCGACGAGCAGGTAGCGTCGGCCTTGAGCCGACTGAACACCCCGTAGCTCCCCGGCCCTCATGTCCGCCCGCTGTCGCAAGCCGTGGACATGCCGCCCGGGGCGGGAGGACGGCGGCCGTGACGCCCCCGGTCGCCGTTTCTCCCGGATGACTCCCCGCCCGGGGGGACCACGGAGATCGCCCGTCGCCGTGGTCCCGGGCGGGGCACACGAAAAGAACCGCCCCGCACTCCTCCCGGGGGAAGAGGCGTGCGGGGCGGTCGCATGTGGGGCGCGTTGCCAGGCGGGCTACATCCTCGGCAGGCGCGTCTGTCCGTTCGCCACACGGGCGTACACCGGGCTACCGGCCTTCAGGCCGAACCCCAGCAGGATGCGGCCGATGCCGGGCCACAGGTACTCGATGAACCGGGCCACCACGTAGTAGGCGCCGGTGACCAGAGCCGCAACGACCAGCGTCAGCGCGTCCAGAGGCAGGTCGAACCCGTACTTCGCGGCGAACGCGCCGAGCACCGCTACGAGATACGGCACCAGGGTGCGGATAATGGAAGCGAGCATGACGAACTCCTCCTCAGGCCTTGGGGACGACTGCGGCCTTGATGGCGGCGATGTCGGCGGACAGTGAGTCCACCTTCGTCTGAAGCTGGCGGACCTTCCCGTCGATGTCGGTCAGGTAGCTGGACGGCGCCCACGTAGGGTTCTTGGGGTCCTTGCCGGGCGAGGGGATCGCGTCGGTGTTCCATACCGCGTCGAACGTTTCCTTGGGGGTCATCTCTGTCTCCTGAATCAGTGCCATGAAGTGGTCCCATGGGAACGGCCCGTGCTCTTCGGGGTCGCCGTGGTCGGTCTTGTGCCAGGCGTTGCTGACATCGATGTGTCCGCAGATGCCGCGCTTGCCGGCCAGCAGATCCTTCGGGCCGAGCTTGACCAGCGGGACGTTCCAGCGGGCGGCCACCTCGCGCACCAGTGCGGCGGCGCGCACCAGCATCGCCTCATGGCCGGAGTCAACCCAGCGGGAACCGGGCCCGGCCTGCGGGTCGCACAGCTCGATACCGATCGACCCGGTGTTCGGCGGGGCGTGATACGCGACCACGTTCTCTTTGACGCATTGGACGATCTCGCCGGGGTCTATGACGTAGTGCGCGGACCCGCCAGCGCCCGGGGACCGGAAGTACTCGGCGATGTTGCGGGCACCGCCGGGCTTGCACGGGGAGACGGTGGCGTGGATGACGATCCTGCTGACCGCGGTCTGGGCGCCGCCGTGGTAGCCGGTCGGGATGAAGGGGTAGCCCATCAGTGTCCTTTCACTGCGCCGATGATCGCGGCGGTGCCGGCCAGCAGCGCGCCGAGCGTGGTGAGCGGGATCGCGTACCGCCACCGATCCGCCGCACGGATCCGCTGCTCGTGATCCACGACGTCCTTACCGAGCTCGGCCACCACACCCACAGCCGCGGTATGACCGACCTCGATGGTCCGCAACCGGGTCTCATGGTCAGCGACCATCCCCGCCAGGCTGCTGTGCTGGGAGATCAGCACGTCGAGCTTGGTATCTATGCGGCCAAGCTGGTCATGGGTGCGGTCGTCGCCAGGTGTCATCACGCGACCCGCACGTAGATGAAGTAGCCGCCGCTGTTGAACACGGCGGTACCGGCCGCGTTGGCGGCGAACTGGAGCTGCACCACCCCGCTGGTGGTGGTGGTCAGGGTGATCTGCTCCAGCCACGTCAGGAAGTTGCCGGTGCCCATGCCGCCACCCACCTGCTGGGTGCCCATGCTGCGGCGGATCGCGGTCACCGTCGTATCGGCGTTCGTGGTCATCCCCGCCGCCGGGGCCGTGATCGACCGGACCATGCCCGCCCCGGACGGCCCCGTCCACGCGAACTTGATGTCAGTCGCGGTCGGAGAGTCGTAGGAGGCGACCAGTCGCATGTCGTAGGTGGCGTTCGCGTCCGCGATGAAGTTCATGCCGGGACAGTCGGCCAGCGTGGTGGTGGCGTTGGAGGTGCCGCCGGACGCCTCAACTCGGTTGATTTGCATGCCGGCCAGCAGCGCCGCGGTCACCCGTTGTCCCGCAGCCCAGGTGGGGTAGGTCGTCATCTGTCACAGTCCTAGGATCATCGGGTGGGTGAGCCGGATATCGGTACCGGCCGTCTGCGCCTTGACGACACCGTTCACGGACCTGGAGACGGTGAACGCCTGCGGGCTGGCCGCCCCGGTGATGTTGGTGACCGTCACCACCTCGCCGCCCAACGAGACGTCGAAGGGGAACTCGGCGCCTGAGGTGGTCCATAGCGGCCCTGAGGTGGTGGCCACCGACAGCGTCGTTGTGGTGGCGTCCACATCCACCGCCAGCGTGCTGCCGGCGGTGTCGCACCGGCCCAGCACGGAGTCGTCGGCGATCCCGATCCGGTACGGGGACTCAGGGCTGCAGTTCACGGCGATGGTGTGCTCGGACACCCCGATCGTCTCGGTGAACCCTTGCGCGATCTGGCTGATCTGGTCGGGTAGCGGCCACGTCGACGGCATGTCGACGGTGATCCGGTCCCCGGCTTCCAGCATGAACGCGCCGTTGGTCAGTGTTTGGCTGGCCGTGAACGCCGGGTTCTCGAGGTTCAGCGTGATCTGCGGGTAGCGGGGTTCGTCGACGGTGCCCAGATGCAGCCGCCACCCCGCCTGGTCGGGCAGATCGGTGTCGGCTTGGACGTTCGCCGGGGGCGAGTCGTCGTAGCGGCCGACGCCGTCGGGTGGCGGTTGCACGGACAGTGCGCCGGTCTGGAGCACGGCCCTGGCCGTGCTGCCCTTGGGGCGGCTGACGACGATGTCGTTGCGGGTGGACTGGTCGTCGTCGACCGGGCTGAGGGCATCGCCGATCTCTTCGTTGCTGTAGGTCATGGCCAACCGGACGGTCTGGTTGTACATCGAGGTGCGGGTGCGGTAGCCGAGGCCGAGGGCGTCCCGCGGCTCGAACAAAATCCCGAGGTCGGTGTCCGCGCACTCCTTGAGCAGGTCCGTCAGCTTCGCGGCGGTTTGCGGGCCCATCGCGGCGGTGTCCAGCAACTGCCAGCGCAGCTCGTTGGCGGGGAGGTGCCCGTTCGCGAGGGTGGCGTTGGCGGGGACGGCGTCGGACGCACCGATCGCGGTGAACTGGATTCCCTCTTCGCCGCACAGCCGCTGTATGCGGTCACCGGCCGTCTCCCCGACGAACGCCTGCACCTGGTCCGACAGCACGAACGCGCCTTGGATGATGTTGTGGACGGTGATATGCCCGATCACCACACCCGTAAGGTCGCTGCGGTTCGGGTTGACGATGACCGAGGTGATCCGCCCGCACGTCTGTGATGCCGCGTTCGCCCCGCCCGTACTAGCGGAAGATGCCGCGAGCGCACACCAGGCGAAGGACCCGCCGACGGTGGTGTTGGGCTGCCCAAAGGGGCCCTGGATCAGCTGCACCCCGGCGTACCCGGGTGTGCCGTCGACATCATTTTGTACGGTGTCGCTGATGAGGGTGTCGTCGGAGTCGTAGGTCTTGATGTGCACGCCGGTCGAGGTGTAGACGATGTCGTATCGGCGCAACGACCCGGTGGACAG
>JAOPYO010000328.1 GCA_025964575.1 Actinomycetes bacterium | reverse complement strand
CAACCCTCTGTTCTCATGTGATGGATCACATGAGAACAGAGGGGCGGGGTCAGGCTTGTTCTTTGAGCTTCGCGATGCGGTTCTCGTACATCCGGATGAAATCGGCTCGCGCGGCGTTGGCCTGCTCGTAATCGTGCAGCAGGCTCACCTGCTCGATGTTCAGGTTGCGCAGCCGGGCCCGCACCGAGGCGAGCGTGAGCTCGTCATAGTTCGGCACCGGAAGCGCGTCGGCGGCCACCGGCTCGGGCTCCTTGGCGACCGGCTTCGGCTTCGCGGCCGTGACCGGCTTCGGGGCGGGCGTCGGGTTCGGCTCGGCGACGGCGATCGCGGGTGCGGGCTCCGACTCCGGTTCGGGCTCCGGAACGATGACCGGCTCAGGCGCGATCTTCGTCACATTGTTCGGGCTGGACGCGGGTTTACTGATGATGAGCTCGGGCTCGGCCGCAAGGGAGTTATTGACCTTGCGGGGTGGCCGCGCGACCGGCGTCTCAGCCTCGGGCACAGCCTCCTCGGAGCCGGTCACCCGATCGAGGACCCGGCTGACGACCTTGCCTGCGACCTGCTCGGCGTCGTCCCGCCAGCGTCCCAGCACCGGTCGAACCCCGGATTCCTTGATCTGCTTGTAGTCCTTGGTGACGCGGTCGCTCAGGAGCAACGCCCGCCCGACCCCGAACATCGCTAGCCGGACAGCGTTGATCGGCAGGTCGCGTACGTGGTCGGTCACTGCTTCCTGGACCTCTTTCCGCACCTGGCGCGGCGATCTCGGCATCGTCTGTCAGCTCCCTGTTGTCCTCACAAACGGACGGATGGATTGTCTCACCGGGGTGTTATGCCCACTGTGCCGCACGGTGCGGCGTTGGTCACCTCGAGTTAGCGTATTTCCCTTTCCGAATGGGGTGGATTCGATCACACGTAGCATTGAGGTTATGACCTCCTCTACGACTGGCTCCGCAACTCGCCGCGTCCTGCTGGCTAAGCCGCGTGGCTACTGCGCCGGCGTCGACCGGGCGGTCCAGGCCGTCGAGATCGCGCTCGACAGGTACGGCGCCCCCATCTACGTCCGTAAGCAGATCGTGCACAACGTGCACGTGGTCAAGACCCTGGAGGAGCGCGGCGCGATCTTCGTCGAGGAGACGGAGGAGGTGCCGGAGGGCTCCATCGTCGTGTTCTCCGCGCATGGCGTCGCCCCCGAGGTCCACGACGAGGCCGCCGCGCTCAAGCTCAGGACGATCGATGCGACCTGCCCGCTGGTGACCAAGGTCCACAAGGAGGCGGTCCGGTTCGCCGCCGACGACTACGACATCCTGCTGATCGGGCACGAGGGTCACGAAGAGGTCGTCGGCACCACCGGAGAGGCGCCCGCAAACATTCACCTGGTCGACGGGCCGGATGACGTGGCGAAGGTCAAGGTCCGGGACGAGGGCAAGGTCGCCTGGCTGTCGCAGACGACGCTGTCGGTCGACGAGACCATCGCCACGGTCGACAAGCTGCGCGAGCGCTTCCCGCTGCTGATGGACCCGCCGTCGGACGACATCTGCTACGCCACACAGAACCGGCAGGTCGCGGTCAAGGAGATCGCGGCGGAGTCCGAGCTGGTCATCGTGGTCGGCTCGACGAACTCCTCCAACTCCGTTCGGCTGGTCGAGGTCGCCAAGGAGTACGGTGCCGCCGCCTCCTACCTCGTCGACTACGCCGAGCACATCGACCCGGCCTGGCTCGAGGGCGTCACCACGGTCGGCGTCACCAGCGGCGCCTCAGTGCCCGACGAATTGGTGCAGGGCGTCGTGGCGTTCTTGCGCGAACATGGTTTCGGCCAGGTCGAAGAGGTCCTGTCGGTGGAGGAGCACATGCGGTTCTCCCTTCCCCACGAACTGAGGAAAGACCTGCGCGCCGAGGTGTGAAGCGCCCAGTTAGACATCCCAGCGGACAGGGTCTTCGTCGACGTCGGTCTCGGGGGTGGCGGGGCCACCGGCGGCCAGGCGGACGCGCAGTTCCCGGAGGTCGTCCATCAGGCCTCGCGACATCGCGATTCCGACGACCAGTGCGGTGCCGAGGAACAGCCAAGGGGCACCTGCGGCGAGCGCCAGCACCAGGCCGGCGAAGGCACTCTGCAGGATCGACTTGTCACCCAGCGCGTACACGCACTGGGTGATCAGTGTGGCGGTGAGGAAGACCATCGGCGGGCTGACCGCGAGCGTGAGGAGGTCGGCTCGCCGGGTGGCGACCGCCGCCAGTACACAGCCGACCACGAACAGCAGACCGGCCATGAGACCGAGACCCAGTTGCGGGGCGAGCAGGCTCCCGAGCAGGCCGAAGGCGAAGATCACAACGATGGCGCCGCGTCCGGTAAGGCTGATCGGCGACGATGACCGGCTGGGCTGTCGTGGCACTCGGCCCCCCAGGGTCGGCGAAGCGCCGTTCGGCACTCCGCGTGCTCTCGTGGTAGTGGTCACCAGACCCCCTCAGTGTGCTTCTGGTCGGGGATGGCTCGCTGAACGAAACCTACCGGTTCCTGGACGCTCGGTTCCGCGTCCTCGAGCAGCTCCGCCGCGGACAGAGCCCGGGCCGTCTCCTCGACCGGCCGGGGACCTTCCAGGGCCCCCTCGACGACACCGAGCTCGTTGAGCTTGCGGGCACTGACCAGCACCCGGCTCTCCAGCGATCCGACCGTACGGTTGTAGGACTTGATCGCGCCGGACAGGGACTTGCCCAGCTCGTCCACGTGCTGGCCCATCGTGCCGAGCCTTTCGTACAGCTCTCTGCCCAGCTCGAAGACGGCCCGCGCGTTCCGTGACAACGCCGCCTGCTGCCAGGCGTACGACGCCGTACGGAGCATCGTGATCAGGGTGGTGGGGGTGGCGATGTGCACCCGGCGGCTCATCGCGTACTCCAGGAGCTCGGGGGAGCGCTCCAGAGCGGGGGCGAGAAAGGCCTCTCCCGGGATGAACAGCACGACGAATTCCGGTGACGGGCTGAACGACTGCCAGTAGGTCTTCGCCGCCAGCCGGTCGACGTGCTCGCGTAGATGGCGGGCGTGCGCGTCCATCCGGGCCGGGTTGCCCGTCTCGGCGGCGTCCAGATAGGCCGCCAGAGAGACCTTGGAGTCGACGACGATGTTCTTGTCGCCGGCCAGCCGTACGACCATGTCCGGCCGTACGGTGCCGTCCACGGTGACCGCCGAGGCCTGCTCGTCGAAATCGCAGTGCTGGGCCATGCCGGCCAGCTCCACCACCCGGCGAAGCTGCAGTTCGCCCCAGCGTCCGCGGGCCTCGGGCCGCTGCAGTGCCCGGACCAGCGTCTGGGTCTCCTGGCGCAGCTGCTCGGAGCTCTGCCGGACGAACTCGACCTGCCGGGCCAGCATCGCGTGGGATTCGCGGCGGCCTGTCTCGACCTCGCGCAACTGTTCCTCGACCTTGCCGAGAGTGTCGCGCAGCGGGCCGACAAGGTGTTCGACGGCCTGCTTGCGCCGCTCCAGCTCGCCGGCCGCCTCGGCGTTGGCCGCCTTCAGCCGGGTATCGGCCAGCTCGAGAAACCGCTGGTTGCTGGCGTCGAGTGCCTTGGCCGACAGCGACCCGAAGTGCTCGGCCATGCGGTCCTCGACATAAGAGAGCTTCTCCTCGGCGGCCTTCGCGCGCGCGATGAGCCCCGCTTGGCGAGTGGTGGCCAGCGCGAACCCGAGCGCCAAGCCGACCACGATGCCGACCGTGAGTCCCACGAACAGCGCGACATCCATGATCCGTATCGTGACACCGGGATACCGGCGTGTCGGTCCGACGCGCCGGGTGTTGACCAACCCATGGGACTGCGGACACCGTCACCCGGCCGTTGGCCGCCCTGCCCGCAGTCCCCGAGAGAAAGATGTTCCGGCAGGCTGTCTCACCGACCTGAATACTGGGTGAGACCAGGTTTGGTCGTAGACTCGCCCGACGTGAGCCTGTCCATCGGAATCGTCGGTCTGCCCAACGTCGGCAAATCCACGCTCTTCAACGCCCTGACCAAGAACGACGCACTGGCCGCGAACTATCCGTTCGCCACGATCGAGCCCAATGTCGGCGTGGTCGGTGTGCCCGACCCGCGCCTCGCCGGCCTGGCCGAGGTCTTCGGCTCAGCCAAGATCATTCCGGCGACGATGGAGTTCGTCGACATCGCCGGGATTGTGAAGGGCTCCTCCGAGGGGCAGGGACTCGGCAACAAGTTCCTCGCCAATATCCGCGAGACGCAGGCGATCTGCCAGGTCATCCGAGCCTTCGATGACCCGGACGTGACCCATGTCGACGGTGACGTGGCGCCGTCCCGGGACATCGAGACGATCAACACTGAACTGATCCTGGCCGACCTCCAGACCATCGAGAAGGCCTTGCCCCGGCTGGACAAAGAGGCTCGGACCAAGAAGGACAAGGACGGGCTGGCGGTCGTCGAGGCCGTCAAGGCCGCGGAGAAGGTGCTCAACGAGGGCATCACGCTCTATGGGGGCGCCGCCAAGGCCGGCATCGACCTGGCACTGCTGCGCGAGCTGCACCTGCTCACCGCCAAGCCGTTCCTGTACGTCTTCAACCTCGACGAGGAAGAGCTCGGGGACGAGGCGCTGCGCGGGCGGTTGCGGGACCTGGTCGCCCCAGCGGAGGCCATCTTCCTGGACGCCAAGATCGAGGCCGAGCTGATCGAGCTGCCCGATGACGAGGCGCTGGAACTGCTCCAAGGCATGGGCCAGGAGGAGTCCGGCCTGTCGCAGCTCGTCCGCATCGGGTTCGACACGCTGGGCCTGCAGACCTACCTGACCGCAGGCCCCAAGGAGACCCGAGCCTGGACCATCCCCAAGGGCGCGACCGCTCCGGAGGCCGCGGGGGTCATCCACACCGACTTCCAGCGTGGGTTCATCAAGGCCGAGATCGTGTCCTACGGCGACCTCATCGCTGAGGGTTCGGTGGCCGCGGCACGGGCCGCGGGGAAGGCCCGCATGGAGGGCAAGGACTACGTGATGCGCGATGGTGACGTTGTCGAGTTCCGATTCAACGTCTGAGTCGTCACGTTGACGATGAGAACGTCACTGTTTGTCAACCATCTCCGTTCCGACGTGACGTGGATTGCATTGTGCACAACCGCGCGCCGAGGGTGTGTATCTACGTAAGACGCTGGAACAATTGACGCGCGTGGTTAGGCTGGGCCTGTAACAAGGTTGACAGGCCGACGCCACAGACCACATGACCGACACGTAGAGGCAGAACGCGCCGACCGGGGGCTAGGCGCGAGCGGAGGCGTAATGGCTCGCAGGCCGGCCGTGGGACACGGCCCTCAGACGGCTGCCCAGGACGGGCTGAGCGAGGCCCTGGCGGATCCATGGGGTCCGTCGGACAAGGGCGCCCTGGGCCCCCTGGACGGCAAGCGGGGGCGCGGGCAGGGCCGCGGTGGCGGCCGCTGGGGCGGCTCCGGTGGACGATGGTGGATCTGGGTCGGCAGGATCATCCTGTGGGCCTTCATTCTGGTCGTCATCGTGAACGGCATCCAGGCCCCCTTCGAGCGTTTCACCGCGAAGCCCACGACCGCTCCGACCGTCGGGCAGAACGCCCAGACGACGCAATTCCCGGCGAGTGCGGCCTCGGCGTTCGCACTGCAGTTCGCCAGCGTTTATCTGAATTATGACCAGAAGAACCCGGCCGTCCGCGAAAATCAGCTGGGCTTCTTCCTGCCCGATGGCGCGGACCAGCAGTTCGGCTGGGACGGCAACGGTCAGATGGCGGTACAGCTGCTGCAGGTCGCCGGGGTCGATGCCCGCGATTCCAACAACGCCATCGTCACACTGCTCGTCAAGGCCAACGACAAGTGGCTGGAGCTCGCGGTGCCGGTCTACACCAAGGACGGCGCGATGGTGATCTCCGGTCGTCCCGCGCTGCTGCCCGCGCCGCGCCGCGCGGCCCTACCCCAGCCCGCTGCCAAGGACCGCGACAGCGACCTCGAGACGCAGCTGAAGCCGACGCTGGAAAGTTTCTTCAAGGCGTACGCGATCAGCGATCAATCCATCCTGGGCCGGCTGTTCTCCGGTGGCCAGATCGACGGACTGGGCAGCGCGGTCGCCTTTGCGCAGCTCGGAGACGTTGTCGCGCCACGTGGCAATGCCGGGGAACGCACGATCACCGCGACGGTCAGCTGGCAGATCCCCTCCGCTCAGAGCAAGGCGACGGCCGCCAAACTCGAGCAGACCTACCAGCTCACCGTGGTGAAGAAGGATGATGGCATCTGGTATGTGAAGGACATCCGGGGGGCAACTGCATGATCAACCCATCGTTCCAGGAAGGCAGTTAGGTCGATGCTGCACCACGTCATCGCCTCGATCCCACACGTGTTGGATACCGGCCCCGTGGCGGGGGCTCATCCCCATCTCGTCCTGGCAGGACAGACCGATCTGAAGACCGGTGATCTCGCCAAATGGCTGCGAGAGGTCTTCGGCCCGCTGTTTCTGGTCATCGTGTCAATTGTCGCGATCTTCTTCCTGTTCACCAGAGAGATCACGCGTTTTGTTCAGTTCATCGTCCTGGCCATCGGGATCGGGGTCGTCTTCTACGTTCCCAATGTGATCGAGACAACGGCCAAGGCGATCGCCAAGGCTCTCGGGGTGAGCTTGACCTGACCCGGCGGCTGAGCTTGTCTGAGCCGGAAACGGTAAGGGGAGTGGGGCGTGGATCTACCCACGTATACGAACATATGGCGCATCGAGAAGCGGCTGTACAAGCTGTACGACCTACGGCTGCCGATGCCGTTGCCGCTCGTCCAGATCGGCGTGTTCCTCGGGGTGTTCGTACCGTGGATCGTTCTGCTCAAGCTGGTAGGCATTCCGTTCCGGGGCGGCTGGATCCTGCCCCTGTATGTCGTGCCGCCGGGCATCCTGACCTGGATGGCGACCCGTCCGGTCATCGAGGGCAAGCGGCTTACCGAGCTGCTGCTGTCACAGTCGCGCTATCTGGTCGAGCCGCGCACGTGGTGCCGGCTCACGCCGATCCGCGAGCCGCGCGAGGTCGTGGTGGTCGTCAAGGTCTGGCGCCGCCCGAGCGATGCGACCTCGTCCGTCGCCGCCGCCGTCCGCTCGGATCGTAAGGCTCGCAAGGAGGAGCGCCGCCGTCGTGGCGCGCCTGTCAGGGTCACAACGCATCCCGCCGCCATGCCCGGCGCCGGACTGGGACCCGCCTACGTTTCCGCTCCGCAGCCGCTCTCTGCGCAGCTGTCCGCCCTTGACGCGACCACGGCCGCCCCGGTCACCTCTGTGCCCGCGGTATATCCGGAGCCGCACATGCCGGTGCCGGTGCCCGCCACTCGTCCCGCCGAGCGGGAGCCCGCACCCACGTCGGCGCGCGCGCAGATGACGCACCGCTGGCCGCCGCCGGATCCGCGAGACCTCGCCGCCGAGCGAAGCCCGGCGTCGCAGGGCCGGACCGAGTCGGTCCCGGCGCCTGCTCCGCCGGCGGAGCGGCCCCCCGTCACCCCAATGCTGGAACAGCCCCCTGTCATGCCGGTACTCGAAGCCCGGACCGTACAACCGCCGGCACAGCCACCCAACGGCCCACTCTCCGGTCCGCAGGTCCGGGAGCGAGCGACGTCATCGGGCGCTCCGGCGGAGCCGGTCACCACGCCGGTGTCCGCCCAGGAGCAGCCCGCGGCCACGGACCGGGTGGATTCGGCGGACACTGCCGAGGCACCGGGGTCGGGCAAGCGGGCCCTCGCCTCCGGCGTACGGCGCCCCGGTGCCGCCGCCGAGTTCTGGAAGGCGATCGCGCCGTCGGAGGGCGCTGCCGTATCGGATCCGGCCACGCCGGATCCCGCCGAACCAGTCGTCATCGAGCCAGGGGCCGCTCAGCGGGCGGAATCCACACCGGCTCAGCCAGAAGTCGTTGAGCCGGTGGACGTTACGCCGGAGCCCGCAGAGCCGCCCAAGGAGACCGCCATTCCCCCGGCGCCGACGACCCGCCCGGACATTCCACAGGTTCCCGTGGCCACCAGACCCGACATCCCCATGGTGCCGGGGGCCTTCGGCACGGGCGGCCGAGGCCCCGCCCAGACGCAGCCGGTCGCCGGCTCTCCGGCCGAACAGCCCGCCGCCGAGCGGCCTCCGGCGGAGGAGGCCGTGGCACCGTCCTCCGAGACAGAGCAGCCGCAGCAGCAGATCCGGCGACCGGTGCCGAGTCCCAGTGCGGAACACGTACCGAGCTCAGGCCCAGGACCACAGGCACCGAGTGCGGGTCCAGAACCCCGGGTTCCCGGTACGGGACCGCCCGAGCACGCCGAGGATGGACCGCCGCCCTGGTCGAAGAGCCTCGCCCGTCCGATGCAGGAGGGGCAGACCGACGCTCTGATATGGCCACCGCCCGGTCACAAGACCGGCCCGTCCAAGCACCGAAAGATCGCCCCGGAGGCCCCCGCCGCCCAGGCGGGTCCGCCACTGGCTCAGTCTCCAGAGGTCGCTCCTCCGGAGACCCCGGCCGAGGTGACCCAGGCCGAAATGAAGCCGGCGGCGGCGTCACCATCGGTCCCACCCTCGGCGGCTCCGCCTCCGGGGCGGCCGGGGCCGGTCGGTGAGCCGCTGCCGCCCGTCCAGCCCGCCGCTGCCGCGTACGAGCCGTCTTCTGGAGAGAGGAAGGCACCTCCAGCGCAGGACCGGAGAACCTGGCCGGCGCAGCCACCCGTACGCGGTATCCCGCCACGCCCCCAGGGCACTCCCATCAAGCCACCGCCACCCAGCGTCGTGCCGGAGGTGCGTCAACCGAACACCCGTCCACAGCCGGCGCCTCCGCCGCGCGCTGTGCCCGCGGTCGAGGTACAGCCGTCGCCGGCGAGAGAAGTCCGCTCGGGTCCGGCGTCACCTGTCCGGCCACGTCCGCGCCCGCTGATCCCGCCCACGCCGCCGCCTCCTCCAGCGGCGACCATCACTCCGCCGGACATGGACCAGGAGGGCACGGCCGGTGGACTGCGGCGGCTCATCCAGGCCGTCGGTGGCGGGCACAACGAATTGGACGCCGAGTACGAGGAGCGACTGCAACGACCGTTCCAAGGCACCCGGCACATCGTCGTGCTCGGCTGCACGGGCGGTGCGGGCCAGACCGTCACCGCGCTCATGCTGGGGCACACCTTCGCTCAGTACTGTGGTGAGCCGATCGTGGCGGTCGATGTCAACCCCGGGCCGGGCGCGCTGGCGCGCCGTACCAGGAGTGAGACGCCGGAGACCTTGACCGGCCTGATCGCCCGCGCGGACCAGGTGCACAGCCTGACCGCCATGCGCCGCTACACCTCGCAAGCCAAGTCCGGGCTGGATGTGATCGCCGCGGGCAAGAACCCGCTGCAAGCTCTGGACGACCGCGATTATGCGCTGGCGATCCGTACGCTCGATCGGTTCTACTCGGTCACCATGCTCGACGCGGCGGCCGCCGTGGTGGCGCGGGTGCTGCCGCACGCCGATCAGATCGTGCTCGTGGCGCCGGCCAGCGCGGACGCACCGCGCGCTGTCGGGATGACGTTCGAGTGGCTCGACGGGCACGGCTATGACGAACTGCGCTCCCGCGCGGTCACAGTGATCAACGGCGTCAGCCGACGCAGCATGGATGACGTCGAGCAGGCCGAGGCGGTGGCGCGCGGACAGTGCCGCGCGCTGGTGCGCATCCCATGGGACGATCACCTCAGCCTGGACCGATCCCCCCGCAATGAGCTCAAGGCACTGCGCGCGCCGACCCGGCGTGCTTATCTTGCGCTGGCCGGGGTCGTGGCGGGTGGGTTCACCGCGCTGCCTGAGCGCTACCAGGAGCATGAGCAGGAGGTCGGCCGATGAACCCCGAGCGGACGGGCGGTGTCTGGACTGAGGAGCCTGCGACGAGGGAAGACATCGCTGTCGAATGTCCGCGAGGCGCCGAGCGGAGCGAGGCACAGTGAGTAGAGCGTCAAAGGCAAGTCGGCTCGCGGTTCGATACTTCGACGACCGGATTCTGCTCACCGATCAGGCGGCCTGGGCGTACTTCCGCCTGCCGACGGTGTCGTACGAGTTCACCACGGGTGAGGAGCGCGAGGCGCTCGCCACCAACATCACGATCGCGCTCGCGGGCATCCGGATGCAGGACGCCGAGGTCCATCTGCGGATCGCGCACCGGACGTACCCGGCGGCGGAGTGGGCGCTCAGTCTGGACCGGAGCTCGGACGGCGGTACGGGGTGGCGGGAGTACCTCGAGGAGATGTACGCCCATGTCTGGGCGAAGGACTTCTGGGGCAAAGAGGTCTACCTGGGCGTACGGCTCGGTAAGCGCGGTATGGGCGGGCAGTTGCCCGGTGGGTCTCTGAGCCAGCTCCTCGGCCTCTACCGGCGCAGCGAGCAGACGCTCGGCCTGCATGACGACGCGATCGACGAGAAGGAGATCGCACGGTGGACCGAGGCCGCCGAGCGAGTCGGCCGATCGCTCGGCGGCAGCGCGCTGTACGCCCGGCATGCCTCGTCGGATCAGGTGGCCTGGCTGTTCCAGCATGCGGTGACGGGATCGCTCGCCGACCCGCCCCCTTCGGCGGTCCCGCGCCGTACCTGGGGGGCCGGTGAGATCGAGGCCCTGATCGAGGGGGCCATCCACAACGGCCGCTCCAACCTCCGGATGGAGCAGCCGGGGGGCGCGTCTCATGTGGCCTATCTGTCGTTCGCGCGGTTCCCGGATCTGATGCCCTTCCCGGACGGGGAGCCGTGGCTGCACTATGCCGACGCGCTGCCGTTCCCGGTGGAGATCAGCTCCCGAATGAAACTGGTCCCGGCCGCGACGGCGTCCCGTGACGTCTCGCGCCGGCTGGCCCACGCCCGGGACATGGACCAGCACATCCGGGAGGCAGGAGCGGAGGCGCCCATCGCGCTGGCCGAGCAGATCGACGCCGCCCGGATGCTGGAGCACGGCATCACCAAGGAGCGGTTGCCGTTCGTGTACGGCTGGAACAGGCTGATCGTCTCCGCACACACCGAGGAACTCCTCCTGCAGCGGGTGGACGCGGTCGTTGAGCACTACCGCGACATCGGCATCGACGTCGTCAACTCGACCGGCGACCAGTTCTCGCTGTTCTGCGAGTCCCTGCCGGGGGACCGGCTGCGGCTCAACGCCTACGCCCAGCGGCAGCCACTCCGTACGATCGCGGGTGGCATGCCCATCGCGACCGTCGGTCTGGGCGATCGGGTGGATGAGTCCGGCGGCGGCTGGATCGGGCCGTACATCGGCGAGACTCTGGGCCGGGCCCGCTCCATCGTGCACTTCGACCCGCTGGTGGCGGCGGCCCGGAACCGGCCGACAGCGGTAGCGATCACGGGCGAGCCGGGTGGCGGCAAGACCACGCTGGCGTTGTTGTTGCTCTACCAGATGGCGTTGCGTGGGGTGACGATCGCTGCGATCGACCCGAAGGGCGACGCGGAGTCGCTGGTCCAGCTGCTGCAGGCGCGCGGACGCAGGGCCCGGATCCTGCCTCTGGGCTCGGCGGCGCCCGGACTGCTCGATCCCTTCTCGTTCGGAGACGATCTGGCGGCCAAGAAGACCATGGCCACCGAGACGCTGCGGCTGCTCCTCCCGCGGATGTCCGAAGAGCGCGAGTCCGCGATGATTCAGGCGGTCGGCCACGTGGCCAACGCTCCGCAGCCGTGCCTCGGCAAGGTCGTGGACCATCTGGAGGCCGCTCCGGACCCCGCTTCGAAGAACCTGGGCGCGGTGCTGCGGTCGATGTCGGAGATGCGGCTAGCCCGGCTCTGCTTCGACCCGTCCGGTGGCGAGCGGATCGACACCGCCGGGTGGACCACGGTGTTCACGCTCGGTGGGCTGACCCTGCCGGACTCGGCGATCTCCCGAGAGGACTACTCCTACGAGCAGCGACTCTCGGTGGCCCTGATGTACCTGGTGTCACAGTTCGCCCGGCGCCTGATGCACGGGTTGGACCGGCGGGCTCCGAAAGCCATCTTCCTCGATGAGGCCTGGGCCATCACATCGACACCTGAAGGCGCCAAACTGGTGCCGGAAGTATCGCGTATGGGGCGTTCTCGCAATACTGCGTTGATCTTGGTATCGCAGAACGCCGGGGACCTGTTGAATGAGCAGGTCACGAACTGCCTGTCGTCGGTGTTCTCGTTCCGGTCCTCGGAGCGGGTCGAGGTCGAGCACGTGATGGCGTTGCTGGGGGTCGAGTCGTCGGAGGAGCACATGGCGGTGCTGCGCAACCTCGGCAACGGTGAGTGCATTTTCCGCGACCTGGACGGCCGAGCGGGGCGCGTCGGCGTCGACCTGATCTCCGATGAACTACTGCGCTGGCTCGACACCAACCCCACCCGGGCCAGACCCGGAGCATCGACGCAGACTCAGGGGGAATTGTCCGAAACGGGGGCCGAGACCGAGGAGGTCGCTCGATGAGGCTCCCTGGACTTCCTGGTCGCCCCTCCGGCTTCCCAGGTTCTCCGGGCTTGCAGCAGGATCCTGCCAAGGGCGTCCGCTACGAGCCGCCACGCCCCGTGCGACGCCGTCGGCTACGTGGCAGCAGACGGTCACTGGTCATGCTGCTGGTGATGGGCCTGTTCATGCTGAGCCCGCTCTCCCCGGCCAACGCCGCGCTCCCGGACCCACCAGGATCGAACCCGAACGGCGTTTGCTCGCCAGCCTCGAGCCCGGCGCCGGAGGCGTACGGATCCGGTACCGATGGCATGATCAAGCCCCCGGACTATCCCAGCGACAAGCTCAAGGCCACCCAGCCGCAGCAGCTCACCTACTACGACCGCTATGGCACCGCGGGTCAGAACTGGTACGCGGTCGACATGGGTTGCTCGGACGCCATGGCGCTCATGGGCAACTCGGTCGCGAACACCGTGTTCACCCTGGTCCGGGCCATCGACCGGACCACGATCACCGTTTACCAGTCGGCGGCGTCGGAGTCACTGCTGAGCTGGCTGAAGAAGACCGTCGACGGCGTCATCACCGGTATCGGCAAAACGTTCAACGCCAAGTACTGGTCGTGGGTCGTCATCCTCGGCGCGATCTGGATGGCCTGGTGGGGCCTGATCCGCAAACGTGCCAGCAAGGCGACCGAGGGCGCGATCTGGATGGTCGCAGCAATGGTCGCGCTGATCTGGCTGATCGCCAGGCCCGCTGACTTCACCACCCTCGGCACCAAGGTCTCCGAGGCGACCAGCACCGCGTTCAATGCCGCACTGCCGCAGAGCGACACCAAGGGCACGACCTGCATCCCGTCACCCAGCGGGCAGAACCCGCAGAGCGCCCCCCAGCTGGACTCCACCGCCCGCAACGCCAACGGGCTCTGGGTCGCCCTGGTCTGCAAGCCCTGGCTGATGGGCGAGTTCGGCACCAACGACCCCAACAGCAAGGTCGTCAAGGACAACGCGGACAAGTTGCTGAACTCCCAGGCGATCGATCTGTCGGAGAACTACGGCGGCCAGAAGGTCGATCTCGGGAAGAAGAGCGACAACTACAAGGCCGTCACCAAGGACGTCAAGGACAACTACCCCGGCGCCTATCCGGTCTTCCAGGGCAAACAGTGGACCAGCCGGCTGGCCGTGGCGTTCGGCGGGCTCTTCGCCGCACTGGTCGCCGGGCTGCTCATCATGGTCATCTCGCTGGCCCTGATCGTAGTGAAGATCGCATTCCTGCTGCTGCTCGTGGCCGGGCCGATCTTCCTTGGCATCGGCATCCATCCGGGCATCGGCCGGGTCATCGCGGTTCGCTGGATGGAGCTGTTGCTGTCCATGCTGCTCAAGCAGGCCGCGCTGATAGGTGTCCTCGCGCTGCTGCTGTGGGCGTACGGTCTGATCCTCGCGGAGGGCCTGCCCTGGGGCCTGCAGATCATCCTCATCTCGCTGGTGACATTCGCGGCCTTCATCTACCGCAAGCCCTTCCAGCATCTGTTCGCCGCGGTCGGCTACTCCGCGGTCGGCTCGCGAGCCAAGAGCGACGAGCACCTCCAAAAGTCGATCACCGAGGTGCGTAAGAACACCGCTGCGGTGGCCACCGCAGGGGCGGCCGGGGCCTCCGGTTACCGCATCGCCCGCTGGGCCAAGCGCGATGCCGAGTCCGAGCCGGCCGGGGCTGGTGGCGGCACGGCAGGCGGCGTCTCAAGTGGCGTGGCCGGCAGCGACCCCACGGGCGTCATGCTCGGGAAGAACCGCGCCGCCGCTTCCGGAGGCACCGCCTCCGGGGGCTCCCGTTCGCGGGCCGGTGCTCCGCCGCTCAACCTGCCCTCGAAGGGCGGCTCCAGCACGCCGGCGACGCCGTCCGGCGGCAGGGTCGCCGGTGGGCCCGCCGCGTCCTCTCGTGGCCCGAGCACCAAGGCGCCAAGCGGCGGCTCCGGTTCCGGCGGCGCTTCCAGCGGCGGTTCACGCGGTGGCGGCGGTGTGGGCCGTCCCACCTCGGGGTCCGGTGGGCGTACGACCTCGGGCGGCGGCTCGTCATCCGGTGGGGCCGCCGGCTCTGGTTCGGGCGGCTCGTCGTCTGGAGGTTCTGGCTCGGGCGGCCGTGGCTGGTTCGGCGGCGGCGATGGTGGCGGTGGTCCCTCGAACGATGGCGGCGCCTCTTCGACCGGTCGTGGTCGCGGCCGCTCCGGTGGCGGTTCTGGGTCTTCGGGCGGCTCCCGCACGTCTGGCGGCGGGAAGTCCGGTGGTAGGAGCTCGGGCGCCGACGTGCCCAAGCCGCGGCCTGCCGGTTCATCGCAGCCGCAGCCCTCACCCTCGCCCGGCCAGGGCGGTGGCGACAGGCAGAGCCCGCCGCCGCTGTGGGGCAAGACCGGGCGGGAGGAGAGCCCGTCGATCCCCTTCTGGTTGCGGCCGGTGGATCGGGATGACTGACCTGACTGACCGGCAGCGCAAGTTCGCGTTCGCCGGCATCGTCGTCGCGCTCGCTGCGGTGGGCATCTATCTGACGCTGCCCTCGACGGGCGGTACGGCCGACCATAAGGTGCGTCGGTCGCCTACCGTCACGGCTGAGGCCGGTCCGACCACCTCGCCGCCCGGTATCAGCGCATCGATCTCGCCACAGAATTTCGACATCTACCGGCTGCTGCCGTTCTCGCAGAGCGACTTCGCCACCGCTGCGGACACCGCCCAGCGCTTCACCGCCCTGTACGGGACGTACCGTTTCGACGAGGACCCCAAGGCGTACGTCGCGCGGTTGCAAGCGCTGGTCACCGATGACTTGCGCACCCAGTTCGAGAAGGACGCCGCCACGCCAGGACTGATCGACCAGCGCAAGCAGGACCAGGTCGTCGCGCAGGGCAGCGCGTCGATCGACAGCATCCGCACCTTCCAGCCGAACTCCGTCATCTTCCTGGTGACCGGCAGGCAACAGGTCACCAAGGGCGGCGGCGCGACGAGCATCGACAGTACGCAGTACGCCGTGACGGTCTCGAGGGATGCAGCCTTCTGGCGGGTCTATGGCGTAGAGCCCGCCAATGCGGGCCAGGCCGGGGATACGACGGGATGAACAACCGCCGCGTCCTCGTCGTCGGGGGGCTGGGTTGCGCCTCCGTACTGTTCATCTCCCTCATGGTGGTGCCGATCTTCTTCGGCGCCAGCCAGTTCCTCTTCGGCGGCGGTGGCGGCGGGCTCGGTGGCTGTACGGACACGTCCCAAGCCGGCGTCCAGCCCGCGGCGGCCAACGACGCCAAGTCGATACCGGCCGATTATCTGACTCTCTACAAGAAGGCCGGCCAGGACTACGGGTTGCCGTGGAATCTCCTGGCAGGTATCGGCAAGGTAGAGACTGATCACGGTCGGGATCCGCACACGGGTGTGAAGAGTGGTGAGAACTATGCGGGCGCGGGCGGCCCGATGCAGTTTCTCCAGGCCACGTGGAACACCTTCGGCGTCGATGGCAACAAGGACAAGAAGAAGGACCGCTACAACCCTGCCGACGCGATCCCGTCCGCAGCGGCGTACCTGAAGCACAACGGCGCACCGACCCGAACGCGCACCGCCATCTTCCAGTACAACCACTCCTGGGGTTACGTCGACCTGGTGCTGTCCTGGGCCAAGCGCTACGCCACCGGCGGCTTCACCGCCGTCCAGGCCGATGGTGCGATCTGCTCGGACAACTCCGCGCTCGGCCAGGTCGCCAACGCCATCGTCGCCAAGGCCATCCAGTTCGCGATGGCACAGCGCGGCAAGCCCTACGTGTGGGGTGCCACTGGCCCGGATTCGTTCGACTGCTCCGGTCTGGTGCAGGCCGCCTATCGAGCGGTCGGCGTTTCCATCCCGCGCACGACCTTCGACCAGTGGCCGTTCGGCGTCAAGATCGGCAAGGGTAAGGAACAACCAGGCGACTTGGTGTTTTTCAATTCCGGCCCGAACTCCGGTCCTGGCCATCCCGGTCACGTGGGCATGGTCATCGGCGGAGGCAAAATGGTCGTGGCCCGCTGCACCGCCTGTTCTCCCGCCATCGGCGTCTTCCCCTACAACCGCTCTGACCTCGCTGGCTTCACCCGCCCGCTGGCCAATCCCAGCGCTCAGAAGCAGCTGGCGCAGGGTTGAGCTCAGTGGGGCAGCAGCGCCAGGATCTCGTTGCTCAGTTGGTCGCGGATGGCCGCATACGGTAGCGAGATCGGCCCCCCAATGCAGCCTTCGGCGGTGGTCACACCCGAGGTGACCTCCAGGTGATCCGGCATCAAGGTCAGGTCGGTTTCGACCCCGGTCAGCCCGGTCTTCTTTTCCAGAGTGTCGTGGCTCAGCGGGGCCAGGATTTCGCAGGACCTCTTCTTGACCCAGTGCTGGGTGACCATCCGGTTGAGGCGGCGTAGCTCCTGCGGTGTATCAAGCGTCCCCGGCCGGAAGATCTCGCTAGGGCGCAGGGTATGACCGGTCCGCAGGTCGACGGTGACGGATTCGTTGAACGCCCCCGACTGCCAGCATTGGGTGTCTTCTCTGAATTGGTAGCGGGCGGATACCAGCGTTGGCCCGCGGAGGCCCAGGCTGACCGTGACACCGAGCTTGGAGCCGCTCTTGCGGCACTCAGGGGAACCGTTCGTCGCGATGCCCCCGCGGTATGCGGCGATCTGCTCATCCAATGGGGCCCGCAGGGCCTGGTCGACCATCTGCGCCAGCCTCGGATCCTGGATTCCGGTGATCCTTGGGTAAGGCGCGTCCCGGACGATGAGACCGTCCGTTGGAAAGGTTTCGCTGTAGGAGGCCAGGTCGACGGCGATCAAGGGAGACTTCGGCGGCTTGGACACGTGCGAGCCTGAAGTGACAATGACCGTGGCCACAGCGCCTATGACTACGGCGCCGGCCACCGCCACGGCCGCTTTGGCACCGCCCATCTTGGCGAGCAGGCCCTTGCCGGTCTTATTGCCCGCTGAGAGGGCCGTGTGCCCGATCGCTGTATGGCCGACTGTTGAAGACGCTCCAGGGACGACAAGAGCGGCCAGCGGAAACAGCGCCGCCAGGGCGGCCGCGGCAGTCGCCAGTGCGGCAAGGCCCCGGCTCTCCCAGTCCTCTCCGTACGCTGTCGATGCAGCTGCCTCGAGTTCCGTTACAAAGGCGGTGGCGCTCGGCGGCCGTTCCTCTGCCATCTTGGCCAGCCCCCGTGTCACCAGCCCGTGTAGCCCTTCCGGCACCTCCTCCACAGGGATCGTCCCCGTGAGGTGCTGTGCCATCAGCGCAGGGAGACCGTCGGCCTGGTAGGGCTTGTTTCCGGTGATGCATTCGAAGAACACACACGTCGCCGCGTATACATCGGTCGCTGGGCTGGCGGGGGAGCCCTGCCACTGCTCAGGGGCCATGTAGGCGGGCGTGCCCGACCTGGATACCTCGCCAGTCAGCGTGGCGACCCCGAAGTCAATGAGCTTGCTGAGCCCGTCGCTCTGGACGATGACGTTCGCGGGCTTGTAATCGCGATGCACGACGCCGAGCTCATGTGAGGCCGCGAGCCCCAGCAGTGAACCCTTCAACACGAGCAGTGCGGCCTCGGGTACCAGCGCCCGATGCTCGGCCAGCACTTCCTGGAGCGAGACCCCGCTGACCGCCTCCATGAGGATCGCCGAAACGGAGGCGTCCTCGAAGTGGCCGTACCAGCGTGCTACGTACGGGCTATGGATCCGTTTGAGCAGCACCGACTCCTGCCGGAATCGCTCCTGCGCCACAGCATCGCCGGCTGTCACCACGTACTTCACGACCGCAGGTCGGCCAGATGCGTCCTCTTGTACGAGCACCGCGCGGCCCTGGCCGCCGACGCCGAGCTCCCGAATTTCAGTGAAGCCAGGAACCCGCCATTCGCTGCCCAGCCCCGGTTGCCACATATGAGATTAATGTCAGCAGAAGGCGACTGCTCAACGCAATCCCCATCGCCTGCATCGTCTTGATCAGATGCTGGTGGCCACGAGTGCGAGGAAGCAGGTCCGCTTCGTGCCCTCGACCACCCCGAACGCGAGGAACGGGATCGCGCAGAAGAGCCGCATCTCGGCGAACGTTTTTCGCCAGGCAGGTTGGAGTCACTGCTCGTGAACCACGTCTGCTTGAAGGTGAGGAAGGCCGCCAGCATAAGCGTCAAGATCGATCACTTCGTCATGGTGCATTCTGTCTCCTTGAGACGGGGGTCAGCAACGGGAGCGGTCATGGTGGCGCCGAGGTGATCAAGGCAGGTCAGATCATCTCTCGGTGTCGGGAGGAACTGCGCCGCAGTGGCCGTCGTGGAGGACGTATTCCACTGACCGCCGGTAGAAGCGAAGCTGCCCTGAGGGCGTTCGGGTGTGCTCCAGCAGGCCCCTGCCGGCCCACGACACGACGGTGTTGCGCGCGACACGGAAGATGTGGGCAACCTCGGTGGTCGTCAGGAGCTCAGGCAATTCGCCGGTCATCGACCGAACACGGCAGTGACTGTACGGCCGCTGCTGTTGCCGTACCAGCCCCAACTCGTGGCGGTGGCCGCGACGGTGCGCAAGCCCCGTCCATGCTCGGACTCCCCGTCCTCGATGAGGTTGGGCCTAGGCGAGTCCGGCCCGCCCTGGTCGGTGATGGCGATGGCCACGCACTGCCCGGCCCAGCGCCGTACTTCCACCCGAACCAGTCCGCCGGGCTGGCGGCACCGTGTGTGCTCGATGGCATTGTTGAAGAGCTCGTCCGCGGATTGCACGATGTCATCGGCCTTGGGGCAGCCAGCGGCGAGGAAGTCGATGAACTTCCGTACGTTGCGAGCTTCTTCGGGACGGCCGGCGAACGACCGACGCCAGCACATCGCGTCGGCCGGGATCGGGGGGTGGCTAGCGAGAGCGAGCGTGGTCATCGTTGACCTCTCCTTCGATGTGTACGAGGGGTGCCGCGACCACGGACGGCCACTGCTTCCTCTCAGCGGCTCACGCCCGGGGCCACGACGTCCTGACCGGCGAAACGAGCAGAGGAGTGCGCCGGAGAGCCAAGTCGTTGCGAATGTAACTTAATGGGACTGCTCGGTTGCTGAGTGTCGTTGCTTGCGGCACCATAGTGAAGCCTGGGGGTAGTGATCGCAACTATTCTCATCGAAAAATTACGATCGAATCATGTCGACGACTGGCGGCGGGCAAGCTGGCCATGGAG
>JAOPYO010000217.1 GCA_025964575.1 Actinomycetes bacterium | reverse complement strand
CGGCGTGAAGGACGTGGGGGCGTACTTCCCGAATCGGGTCACCTACAACCCCACGTGCCACTCGATGCTGATGCTCAAGGTCGTCGACCGGCCCCTGCGGCTGCTGCGCGCGGTGCGCGGCATCGATCTGGTCGAGCTCCCGGACGCGGCCGAGTGCTGCGGCTTCGGCGGCACGTTCGCGCTGAAGAACCCCGACGTCTCCGCGGCGATGTGCGCCGACAAGGTGAGCCGGGTCCAGGAGACCGGCGCCGATACGCTGTGCGCCGCCGACAACTCGTGCCTGATGCACATCGGCGGCAGGCTGTCCCGGCTGCACAGCGACGTACGGACCCTTCACCTGGCCGAGATCCTCGCCTCCACCGAGGAGGCCCGGCCATGAGCCGCGAGGGGCGCGAGACCATGAACGCTGCCATGCCGACCTACGTGGGGATGCCGTCCTTCCCCAAGGCCGCACACGAGGCCGTCGCCAACACCACGCTGCGCCGCAATCTGGCGCACGCCACCTCGACCATCCGGGACCGGCGGGCAGCCGCCGTCGCCGAACTCGACGACTGGCCGGAGCTGCGCGAGACCGCGAAGCAGATCAAGGACCACACGCTCGAGCACCTCGGCCACTATCTGCGCCTGCTCGAGGAGCGGGTGACGGC
This sequence comes from Actinomycetes bacterium, assembly GCA_025964575.1. Taxonomy (GTDB): domain Bacteria; phylum Actinomycetota; class Actinomycetes; order Streptosporangiales; family Streptosporangiaceae; genus Actinomadura_E. The sequence goes on along the minus strand of JAOPYO010000217.1, from coordinate 11,137 downwards.
GGCGGGCGGCACCGTGCACTGGGCGCGGGACGCCCACGAGGCCAACCGGATCGTCACCGAACTGGTCCAGGCCACCGGTGAGACCGAGGTCGTCAAGGTCAAGTCGATGGCCACCCAGGAGATCGGCCTCAACGAGGCCCTCGCCGAGGCCGGCATCTCCGCGTACGAGACCGATCTCGCCGAACTCATCGTGCAACTCGGCCATGACCGGCCCTCGCACATCCTGGTCCCGGCCATCCACCGTAATCGCGCGGAGATCCGCGACATCTTCCGCAGGGAGATGCCCGGCGCCCCGGCGGATCTGAGCGACTCTCCCGCCGAACTGGCCGAGGCCGCCCGGCGTCACCTGCGCGCCAAGTTCCTCTCCGCCAAGGTCGCGGTCTCGGGAGCCAACTTCGCGATCGCGGAGACCGGCACGATCGTCGTCGTGGAGTCGGAGGGGAACGGGCGGATGTGCCTGACCCTGCCGGACACGCTGATCTCGGTGGTGGGCATCGAGAAGCTCCTGCCGACCTTCTCCGACCTCGAGGTCTTCCTCCAGCTGCTGCCCCGGTCGTCGACCGCGGAGCGGATGAACCCGTACACCTCCACGTGGACCGGGGTCACGCCCGGCGATGGGCCGCAGAACTTCCACCTGGTCCTGCTGGACAACGGGCGCACCGAGACGCTCGCCGACGAGGTGGGCCGCCAGGCCCTGCGCTGTATCCGCTGCTCGGCCTGCCTCAACGTATGCCCGGTCTATGCCCGGGCCGGCGGCCATGCGTACGGCTCGGTCTATCCCGGGCCGATCGGGGCGATCCTGTCCCCGCAGATTCGCGGGATCGGCTCGGAGATCGACGCCTCCCTCCCCTACGCGTCCACACTGTGCGGAGCCTGCTACGAGGTGTGCCCGGTCGCCATCGACATCCCCGAGGTGCTCGTCCACCTGCGCGCCCGAGTGGTGGAGACCGGCCGCAAGCATCCGCTGGAGCGGTCCGCGATGGCGGTGGCGGGCTGGACACTGCGCTCCCCCGCCCGGCTCGCCCTCGCGCAGCGGGCCACGTCGATGAGCCGCCGGATCGTCGCCCGCCGCGGGCGCATCAGACGTCTTCCCGGCCCGCTGAAGGCCTGGACCGACACCCGCGACATGGCGGCTCCCCCGCCGGAGTCCTTCCGCGCCTGGTGGTCCCGGACCAACGGAGGTGCGGAATGAGCGCCCGCGACGAGATCCTCGGCCGGATCGAGACGATCGTCCCCAGCCGCCCGGCGGCGGACATCGACGCCGCCTATGCCGCGATCGACCGGCCCTATCTGAGCCGCCACCACGAGGACGGCATTCTCGACCTGTTCGCCGAGCGGGTGGCCGACTATCGCGCGATCGTGCACCGGGTGGCTCCCCAGGAGTTGCCCGGCGCCATCGCGGCGGCGTTGTCAGCCCGTACGGGTTCGTACGTCCTGGCCGGCGGCCTGCCCGCCGAATGGGTCGCCGAGGTGGATCCCGCCCGGCTGGTGACCGGGGTACCGGTGGCCGAGCTGGACGGGGTCGCCGGGGTGATCACCGGTTGCGCGGTGGCGATCGCCGAGACGGGCACGATCGTGCTCGACCACGGGCAGGGGCAGGGGTCCCGGGCGCTCACCCTCGTCCCCGACCACCACCTCGTCGTCATCACCGCCGACCAGGTGGCTCCCGACGTGCCTGAGGCGCTGGGCCGGCTGACCCCCACCCTGCCCCTGACGTTCATCTCCGGGCCGTCGGCCACCAGCGACATCGAACTCTCCCGAGTCGAGGGTGTGCACGGGCCGCGGACACTGGAGGTGTTCCTCTCCGCATGACCGCGCCCGCCAAAAACTCTCTGCCCGCTACGAATGTGTTCGCCGCCGTGGATCTGGGGGCCTCCAGCGGCCGGGTGATGACCGCCCGGATAGGTGACGGGCTGCTCGACCTCACTGAGGTGCACCGTTTCCCCAACCGGCCCGTACGGGCCGGCGGAACCCTGCACTGGGACATCCTGGCGCTCTACCGCAACGCCCTCGAAGGCCTGCGAGCCGCGGCGCCGCTGACCTCGGTGGGCATCGACTCGTGGGCGGTCGACTATGGCCTGCTCGACGCCTCCGGAAGCCTGCTCGGCAACCCGGTGCACTATCGGGACTCACGCACCGACGGGGTCATGGAGGAGCTTCGCGCCGAGATCGCGGACGAGGAGCTCTACGACCTGACCGGGCTGCAGTTCCTGCCGTTCAACACGGTCTACCAGCTGGTCGCGGCGGCGCGGAGCGGAGCGCTGTCCCGGGCGGAGACCCTGCTGCTCATCCCCGATCTGCTGGCCTACTGGCTGACCGGTGAGACCGGCGCGGAGCTGACCAACGCCTCCACCACCGCATTGTTCGACGTACGCTCCCGTACCTGGTCGACCGCCCTGCTGGAGCGGCTCGGCATCCCCACCGGGCTGTTCCCAGCCCTGCGGGAGCCTGGTGACCCCGCCGGCACGATGCTCGCTGAGACCGGGCTGCCCGCCGGTCTGCCGGTCACCGCCGTAGCATCGCACGACACCGCCTCCGCGGTGGCCGCGGTGCCCGCCTCCGGCGACCGGTTCGCCTATATCTCGTGCGGCACCTGGTCCCTGGTAGGCGTGGAACTGCCCGCACCGGTGCTGAGTGCCGCCAGCCTCGCCGCCAATTTCACCAACGAGGCGGGCGTCGACGGGAGCACGCGCTATCTCCGCAACGTCATGGGGCTGTGGCTGCTGCAGGAGTCACTGCGAGCGTGGGGCTCCCCTGAGCTCGCCGGCGCCCAGGGCCTCCAGGGCCTGCTCGACGCGGCCGCGTCGCTGCCTCCGTTCCGGGCCCTGGTGAACCCCGACGCCGCCGAGTTCCTGCCGCCCGGCGACATGCCGGCCCGCATCGCCGCGTACTGCCGCCGAACCGGCCAGGAGGAACCCGCGAACGAGGCGGCGACCGTGCGCTGCATCCTCGACAGCCTCGCTCTCGGCCATCGCGCGGCCGTCCGGCAGGCCGCGGCGCTGTCCGGCCGGGACCTGGAAGTGATCCACTTGGTCGGCGGCGGCTCCCGCAACGCGCTGCTGTGCCAGCTCACCGCCGACGCCTGCGGCCTGCCCGTCATCGCCGGCCCGGTCGAGGCGACCGCCCTGGGCAACGTCCTGGTCCAGGCGCGTGCGTTCGGCGTCGTCAAGGACCTCGCCGAGATGCGCGACATGGTCGCCCGCACCCAGCACCTCCGGCGCTACGAGCCACGCGGCGACGAGAGCGCCTGGGCCGAGGCATCCGCCCGAATCGGACTCACCTGAGACGCGCATTGACTCGTGTATCGCTGGGCATGCTTCTAGTAAGCCGATCCTTACTGGAGGCGTCATGCCCGCTACTCCTCTCGGCCAGGACTCCCTGTTGTGGAAGTACGCGAGCGACGTGCGTTCGCTCATGCCCGGAGCGACCGCCGGGCTGATGCAGCTCATGCATCCAGGGATCGGTGCGGGCGTGGCCCAGCATTCGGCGTTCTTCAACGACCCGTTCGATCGCATCTACCGTTCCGTACCGCAGATCTGGGCGACGATCCTCACCGCTGACGGCGACACCCGCGGCCTCGTCATTCGCGACCTGCACAAGGGCATCGGCGGCGTTGACGAATTCGGGCGGCGCTATCACGCGCTCGAACCCGAGACCTTCTGGTGGGCGCACGCCACCTTCACCTGGGAGATCTTCAAGGCGGCCGAGCTCTTCCACCCGGAGAAACTGACCGCCGACGAGCACGAGCGGCTGTACGCGGAGACGGTCACCTGGTACTCCCGCTATGGGGTCAGCATGCGCCCGGTGCCCCTGGACTACGGCTCGTTCCAGTCCAAGTTCTGGCACCTGTGCATGAGGACGCTGGAGCTCACCCCAGCGGCCGCCCGCGCACTGGACATCGCTCGGAACGGCTCGGCATCGCTGTCCCTGGTCCCGGTGGGGCCGCCGATGGTGGACCGGGCCGGACGGCTCGTGCTGGAACGGCCGCTGCGGCTCATCACCTTCGGCTGCATGCCCAAGCCTCTGCGCGAACGGTTCGACATCCCGTGGCGGGCCACCGACGAGGCCCAGTTTCGGGCCCTCGCGATGGCGACCCGGAAGGGCTTCCACGTGGTGCCCGGCCGGCTCAACCACTGGACGCTGCGCAGCACCCTCCGCTACGTGGGCGCACAGACCCGCGAGCAGCGCTACCAGCCGGCCGCCTGACGGCATGTCCAGTTCAGATGGCGCGCCGGAGGCGGGCCAATCCCTCCTCGATCCTGGTCCTCGGGATGGCGCCGTAGCCGAGGACCAGCCCGGATCGGGGCGCGCCGGCGAAGAACTGCGACAGGGCGAGCAGTCCCACCCCGGCCTCCCGGGCCCGGCGGACGACGGCCCGGTCGTCGGCCCCTTCGGGCAGCAGCGCGCTCAGGTGCAGCCCGGCCGCCGAGGGCACGAGTTCCAGCAGGCCGGCGAAGTCCCGGGCGAGGACCCGCCCGATGTGCTCGTGGCGGGTCTGGTACTCGCCGCGCATCTTACGGATGTGCCGGGCCAGCAGCCCTTCGTCGATGAAGGCCGCCAGCGCCTTCTGATCGGCCTGCGGATGGTGCCAGTCGGCGACGTACCTGGCCGCGCGCAGCGCCTGCCGCAAGGAGGGGGGCGCCACCAGGAAGCCGAGCCGCAGGGTCGGCAGCATGACCTTGGAGAACGAGCCCACATAGAGGACCCGGCCGCCGGGATCGAGACTCTGCAGGGGCTCGATCGGCCGCCCCCCATAGCGGAATTCGCTGTCGTAGTCATCCTCGACGATCACCGCGTCGTGCCGATCGGCCCAGTCCAGCAGCGCCATCCGCCGCTCCAGCGACATCGCCAGGCCCAGCGGGAACTGGTGCGAAGGGGTGACGTAGACGACGCGCGCGTCAGCCGGGATGGCGTCCACCATCAGGCCCTCCGCGTCGACCGGCACACCCACGACCCGTACGCCCTGGGAGGCGAAGAGCCAGCGGGGCGGCGGGTAGCCCGGATCCTCGACGGCCGCCGTCGCCCCTGGTTCGAGCAGGACTCTGCTGATCAGATCGAGCGCCTGCTGGGCACCGGCGGTGACGATGACATCGGCCGCCTCGGAGTGGACCGCGCGGGACACCCCGACATGCCGGGCGATCGCGGCGCGCAGTCCGGGATGGCCGGCCGGGTCGCCGTACATCCCGGCACCCACGGCAGGCGCGCACAGTTCGCGGGAGATGAGTCGGCGCCAGGTCTCGTACGGAAAGAGGCGTACGTCGGGCGACCCGGCCCGGAAGTCGAAGTCGGGTTCATCGGTCAGATCGGGTGGATCGGGGATCGTCTCCCAGACGGGTCGCGGCCGCAGCGGCCTGGCCGTCTCCGGGGTGCGGATCCGGGACCGGCCGTCCTGCCTCCATGGACGACCCCGGAACTCGGAGAGTCCGGCGGCGACAAAGGTGCCCGCGCCGACCCGGGTGGTCACAAAGCCCTCGGCGGTCAGCCGGTCATAGGCCACGCTCACGGTGTTGCGGGAGACCTCCAGCCGGGAGGCCAGCTCCCGGGTCGGCGGCAGCGCCTCGCCCGGCCGCAGCCGGCCTTCGAGGACTCCCGCCCGAATCTGCCGGTAGATCTGGCCGGCCAGATCCCGCCGGTCCGTGAGGTTCACGTGCAGGTCCACACTCAGCACCCTAGATTGGCCCAGTCAACTTCGTCCATTTTGGCTCTTATATAGAGCCGATCTTGTTCCTAGGCTCGCCATCATGGACATACAAGAGCTGAACCGGCGGGCGCTGGACGAGAGCAACAAGGTCATCTCCGGGGTCACGCCGCAGGATCTGAAGCGGCCTACACCGTGCCCCGACTGGACACTGCACGGGCTGCTCCGCCACATGGTCGGTGCGAACCACGGCTTCGCCGCCGCGGCGGGCGGCGGCGCCCCCGACCAGTCGGTCTGGACGGGAGCGACGCTCGGCGACGACCCGGCCGGGGCCTACCTCGACTCGGCGGCGCTGGTCCGCGAGGCGTTCGGCCAGGAGGGCATGCTCGACCGGCGGGTCGAGGTACCCGAGTTCGGCGTTCTCCCTGCCTCCATTGTGATCAGCATGCACGTCATCGACCTGGTGGCGCATGGCTGGGACGTGGCCCGGTCGCTGGGCGCTCACTACGAGCCGGACCCCGAACTGGCCGAGGCGGCACTGACGATGGTGCTGCGCATGCCATTGGAGCGAGGGCCCTCCCACGCCTTCGACACGCTCGTCGAGGTGCCGGGCGACGCCTCGGCCTTCGAGCGGTTGCTGGGCCACCTCGGACGCGATCCGGAGTGGGCCCCGTGACCACCTGGAAGAGCTTCGTGGCGATCGGCGACAGTTTCACCGACTGCTGCTCACCGAAGCGGCATCCAGTCCGGCGTACAGCGGGAGGAACATGAGTTTTGTGGACGAGGTCGTACAGTCGGTGGGGGCTGATGCGGAGATAGCCTGCGTCCAGCGCCAGTACACCGGTACCGCGGGACAATCGAGAACGCGCAGGTCGCCGTCTACCTGGTCTACGCCGGTCGGCACCCGGCGACCTGGTACTGCCTGATCCCCGGCTCGAACGCGTAACGCCACCGCCGGGCGCCTTGACAATGTAAAGTTCAACTTGAGTAACGGGCTCGATCCGATCGTCAAGGTGCCGTCGGGTCGCCGTACCAGTCACGCGGATCCGGCTCATGCCAGGCGGCGGCCGTCGCGAGGGGCTCAGGTGTGCTCGGCCCGGCGGATTCCGGCGGCGCGGGGTCTGCCGAGCGGAGTCGCCGGGACCGGTGTTGCCGGAAGGCGAAGAACAGCCCGATCACGATGGCGACGCCGCCGACACCACCGGCGATGGCCGGCCCCCAGCCGGGAAGGCTCCCGCCGTTCACGCCAGCGGTCGGCGCTGCGGTCCTCTCAGTGGCGGACTTGCTCTTGGCCGATGCCTGTCCTGGATCCACGAGCGTGCCGACCGGATTCACCGCGCTGTCCGCCACGAAGCCCCAGTCCAGCAGCTTCTTGGCATACACCCACAGGTACGGCGAATGCATCATCGCGATGATGATCGTGTGACCGTTCCGTTTGGCGGCACCGACGAAATTCTGTTGGGCGGCCTTCGTGTATCCGGTCTTGCCGCCGAGCGCTCCGGGATAGTGCCACTGCCCCGGCATCAGCAGCCGGTCGTGCCCATAGATCTTGTAGCTGCCGACCTTGACACCCTTCTTGCGCTGCGACGCGCTCGCCTGGGCGGGAAACGACGCACTGACCGTACCGACATATCTCTGGAAGTCCGGCAGCTTGAGGCCCTGCCGCATGATCAACGCCAGGTCGTACGCGGAGGAGTGCTGGGTCTTGACGTTCAGCCCGAGGTCCACGTCGAGGCCGTTCGGTGAACCGGCCAGAGTGTCATCGGCGTGCAGTCGCCGGGCTTCGGCGTTCATCATGGCCAGGGTCTTCTTGAGCCCGCCACCGGCCTGTGCCAGGGCGAACGCGGCATCGTTACCCGACACCAGCAGTGCGGCCCGGAAGAGATCCTGGACCTTGTAGCTGATCTCCGGGCTCATTCCGACCCTGGTCCCCGGCGCCTCGACGGTCTTCTTCGTCGGCCGGACGGTCGCGTTCGGGTCCAGCGCGGGGATGAGTGTGATCGCCATCAGAGCCTTCATCGTGCTCGCCGTCAGGTACTTCCCGTGCGGATCCTTGGCGGCCAGCACCTGACCGGTGTCGGCATCGGCGATCACGTACGACGAAGCGGCGATCTCGGGCGCCGCCGGCACCCCTGCGACGCGACTGACGAGGTCCTCTCGCCCGGCCGGCCGGGAGCCACCAAGGATCTCTCGATCGGCTGCCCGGGCGGGGAAAGAGAGACAGCAAGCCGCCACCAATGGGGCCATGATCAGGGCGGATGCGCGACGTACGATTCTCATGGACCCGGGAACCTAACCGCCAATCATGACATCTTCATGAGAAGGCCGCTCCCGCGGGAGCGGTCTTCCCGTCACCTTTGACGGTCAGCGGTCAGCGGTCTGACAACGAAGGTCGTTATAGTTCCGGGCAATGAACTTCCCCCTTGGCAGCCCTGCGCCGGCCGTTCAACCCCTGGAGCCGACCGATCCCGTACAGCTGGGCCCGTACCGCCTGACCGGACGGCTCGGGCAAGGCGGACAGGCCCTCGTCTATCTGGGCGAGGCGGAGTCCGGGGCTCCCGTGGCCGTCAAGTTCTTCCTGGCCCCCTTCGGAGACACCCCTTCCGTCCGCGAAAGTGCTCTCCGCGAGCTGGAGGCCGCCAAGCAGGTGGCCCGCTTCTGCACGGCCCAGGTTCTGGACTCCGGCACGATCGGCACTCGTCCGTACATTGTGAGCGAATACGTCCCAGGCCCTTCGCTTCAGTATGTGGTGACCACTACGGGGCCGTACTCGGGCAGCGTTCTCGACCGCCTCGCCATCGGTACCGCCACCGCCCTGGTCGCCTTGCACGACGCGGGCATCGTGCATCGCGATTTCAAGCCCAGCAACGTGCTGATCGGCCCGGATGGTCCGCGAGTCATCGACTTCGGCATCGCCCGCGTGCTCGCTGGAACCCATACGCTCGCGAGTCAGGTAGTGGGCACTCCCGCCTACATGGCGCCAGAGCAGTTGGCGCCCGGCGAGCTGGGGCCCGCGATGGATGTGTTCGCCTGGGCGTCCACCATGGTCTTCGCCGTCACCGGACGCCCGCCGTTCGGCAGCGAGGCCGTCCCCGCCGTGATGAACCGGATCGCGCATCTGCCCCCCGAACTCGACGGGATCGAAGAGCCACTGCGGGGTCTGCTCGCCGAGTGCCTCGCCAAAGATCCTGTGAACCGACCATCGGCGCAACAAGTCCTCGACCGGCTGGTACGCCGGAGTGGACAGGCGCCGCCCGAGGGAGCCCCCGCGACCGGGCTGAGTGAAGCCAGCGGCCCCGCCACCGGCGATGGCGACGGCACGACGTCGCGCCGCGGCGTGTGGGCCGCCGCCGCGGGCCTCGTGTGCGTACTTGGAGCCCTTTGCGCCGGTGCCCTCTGGCTGCTTCCGGAAGCAACGGCGAAGCACTCCGCCGGTCCTCCTGCGGGCCAGAAGTCCTTTGTCGCGACCGAGTCCCAGAGCAAGCCGAATGAGGAAGCGGGGATCTCGTCGACCGGAACGGCCTCTGCATCGGCCAAGCCGGCGTCGTCGACATCGCCGGCGCCGCCTCAGAAGCCCGCACCAGGACGGACCACCGGACCCGGATCTCAGACGAAGCCCTCGACGGACGCGCCGACACCGCAGCACCGCGTCGAACTCGGGGAGGGGCACTTCACCGGGTACTGCCAGACCCTCGGCTGGGAGTGGGTGGAATATCGCGAATCCCCTCAGCCCGGTGCCTACTGCGTGATGCGGAAAGGGCAGACGATGTATCTGACGTCGAAGAAGCTCGACGCGGGTTGCCAGTGGCGGTTCAGCAATCCCCGCGCCCGTCACTACTTCAAGAACAAGACCAACTTCTGCTACGCCTATCAGTGATCCGTCCAGATCGAGTCCGGTGAGTCAACGCTTGCGGGCGAAGGTGAGCCCGTCCGCGATCGACAGCACGACGAGTTCCGTTCGCTCGTCGGCAGCCGCGTGGTCGTTGAACTCGCGCATGGCCATTCCTGACACGGTCGGCTCGGGGCTCACCACCTGCCCGCTCATGAAGATGTTGTCGACCAGGATCACTCCGCCGGGGCGCATCCGCGGGACCAGTTCCTCCCAGTACCCGATGTAGCCCGGCTTGTCGGCGTCAATGAAGGCCAGATCGATCAGCGGGTCGGACGGCAGCGCCCGCAACGTCTCCAGCGCCGGCGCGATCCGCAGGTCGATCCGGTCGGCCACGCCGGCCTTGCGCCAATACTCGCGGGCGATGCCGGTCCACTCCTCACTGACGTCACAGCAGATCAGCCGGCCACCGTCGGCCAGTCCACGCGCGAGACAGATCGCGGAATACCCCGTGAACGTACCGACCTCGATCACGTTCCGAACGCCCATCACCTTGGCAAGGAGCGTCATGAAGGCACCCTGGTCCGGGGCGATCTGCATCGAGGACACCCCGCCCAGTGCGGAGGTCACCTCGATCAGCTCCCGCTGGACCTCGTCCGGCTGAAGACTGTGGGCCAGCAGATAGTCGTACAGTTCCGGGCCGGTGTTCCCCGTCTTGGTCATCGCTGTCCCCGCTCTCACATCATGTTGATCACACATCGGCCAAGGTCAGAGTGCCACAGCCGCCAGAGTGCCGCGGCCCGACCCACCCGCGCCGGTACGGCCGCTCGTACCGCTGTCGGGTCAGCGGACCTGATGGTCGGCGCCGAGGTTCCAGCATTCTTCAGGTCTGCCCGGTTTCGCGGAATGAATCTTTCCGCAATGGCTTTTAGCATTCATTACATGACGAACCAGAGCGAGATTCGCCCCTTCCGCATCGAGGTTCCGCAGGCCGACCTCGAGTACCTTCGGTCCCGGCTGGCCATCACGCGCTGGCCGGCCCGACCAAGAGTCGACGACTGGAGCCGCGGCGTTCCGGTCGACTACCTCAAGGAGCTCGCCGAGTACTGGGCCACCGGTTTCGATTGGCGGGCGCAGGAGCGGCGCGGTGTTCACCAGCTGATTCCGGCCGCCACCGGCAGGTGGTCGCTGCCGGTGGCCGGCAGCACCCACGAGCTGTTCGGCGTCACGCCGCGGACCAGGATCTGGTCGAACCGCACCACCGGGAAGGATGCCGGCCAGGTGAAGCCGAAGCCGTCCCCGGCCGCGTCCTGAGCCGAGCGCATCTGCGAGGTGAGGTCGTCGAACGCGCGGTCGTCCGTGGTGCCGTTCAGGTCGCCGAGCAACACCACCCGCTTGTTCCGCTCGGCGGCGATGGCCTTGCCGAGCGCCTGCACGCCTATGTCCCGCGAGGCCGTCCAAAAGCCCGCCCTGGGATTCACCCGTACGGACCCCAGGTGGGCCACATAGACCGCCAGCGGACCCTGGTCCGTGGCCACCGTGGTGCGCAGCGCCCGGTTCGGGGCCATCTTTTTGTCGGCCGGTATGGTGTCCGCCAGCGGCCCGTAGTTCATGATGTCGATCGGCTGGGTGTCGGACAGCGGCAGCTTGCTCCACAGGCCGACCGTGCC
>JAOPYO010000190.1 GCA_025964575.1 Actinomycetes bacterium | reverse complement strand
CTGCCCTCAAGATGCTCGCCCGCCGCTCCGCCGTCCCGGTCGAGCTTGATGTACGCGCTGACCGGCGGCCGGCGGAGCGCGTCGAGGTGGCCGTCTACTACATCGTGTCGGAGGCGCTGACGAACGTGGCCAAGCACGCACACGCGTCCGTGGTCCACGTCGACCTCAGAGTGGAGGATGCGATCGTCCGGCTCTCGATTCGCGACGATGGGATCGGAGGAGCCGATCCCGGCCACGGCTCGGGTCTCATCGGTCTCAGAGACCGCGTCGAGGTGCTCGGCGGCAGCATCGAGATCGCGAGCCTGGCGGGACGCGGCACATCGATGCTTGTCACGATTCCGACTAGTGCTGCGTAACAGCCGTGGCGGCAAGGGCGTCCACGACGGTTCCGGCGGATCCTGCGGCGAGTACGACGGCTGCGACCACACGCGACGTGGCGGCAGCCAGCGGCCAGCGGCCTCTGGCTGCCGTACTCGGCTTCTGAATCCGCAGGTGTCATGCGCTCCGGGCGCAAATGCAGAAGGGGTGGCCGGCGGGATCGGCGAGCACCCGCCACTTCTCAGCACCGGGCTGGAACTCGGGCTTGCTCGCGCCCATCTCGACCAACAGCGTCTCGGCCTTGTCCAGGTCGTCGACGTAGAAGTCGAGATGGGACTGCTGCGGTGTCGCGGGGTCCGGCCAGGTCGACGGGCGGTGGCCCTCGGCGCGCTGGAAGTAGAGCGTCGCCCCGCCCGCCAGTTCGGTCGAGGCATAGCTCTCTTCGCTGTAGGTGACCTCGCCGCCGCCCAGGCGCTGGTAAAAGGCCGCGAGCGCCGGCGGGTCGTCGCAGTCCAGATTGACGGCGATGAACTGGCCTATGGCAGACATGAGCGCTCCTTTGTCCCTGGTTCCGGCCGGCCCAGTGGCCTGGCCGTCGCTTCTCATCCTGGACCTCTTACCTGCCATCCACTGTCAGGTTCTCAGATGCTTTTGCGGCCCATAGAGTGCGTACGTGCCTTCGAATCACTCTTCTTACCTCGAAGAACTCTTCTCGCTCAGCGGCCGTGTGGCGGTGGTGACCGGTGGCAGCTCCGGCATCGGCCGTGGGATGGCCGAGGCCCTCGGCCGGTCGGGAGCGGCCGTGGTCGTGATCGCCCGGCGGGAGACCGAGCTGGCCACGACGGTGCGCGAACTGGAGTCGTACGGCTGCCGCGCCGCCTGGGTGAGCGCCGATCTGGCCTCCCGCGACGCTGTACGGGAGGCGGCCGAGGAGGCGGTGAAGCCGTTCGGAGAGCCGGACATCCTGGTCAACTGTGCGGGCATCAATCTGCGCCCGCCGATGGGCGAGCTGAGTGAACAGCAGTGGGACGCCACCATGGCGGTCAACCTCGACGCGCCGTTCCTGCTCGGGCAGCGGTTCGGATCGGGCATGGCCGCTCGGGGCTGGGGGCGGATCCTCAATGTCGCCTCGCAGCAGTCGTTCCGGGCGTTCTTCAACAGCGGCGGGTACGGTGCGTCCAAGGCTGGCCTGGTCGCGCTCTCACGTTCCCAGGCGGAGGCCTGGTCGCCGCAGGGCGTGTGCTGCAACGCGATCGTCCCCGGCTTCGTCATGACCCCGCTGAACGCTCATGTTTCCGCGGACCCTGACCTCGTGGCGGCGCTGGCGGACCGCACCATGGTGGGTCGGAACGGACTGCCCCGGGACTTCGCCGGGGCCACGGTCTTCCTCGCAAGTGCTGCCGCGGACTATGTCACCGGTCAAGCGATCTTCGTGGACGGCGGCTTCTCGGTCCACTGAGAACTGTCGGCGGCGGATGTCATCCTGTGTTCTCACTCGTCGAGATCCGGGAGGGTCCCCATGGTCACATGGGCGCAGGTCAGTGTGGAGGAGCCGGAGTTCGCGGCACGGGTGCAAGGGCGCTTCAACACGCACAAGCACAAGACCCTGGCAACACTCCGCAAGGACGGCTCGCCCCGCATCAGCGGTATCGAGGCCACATTCGCCGATGGTGAGCTGTGGTTCGGTTCGATGCCGGGCGCGTTGAAGGCGCTCGATCTGCGCCGCGATCCGCGTTTCGCCCTCCACAGCCCGTCGGTCGATACTGACGAGGGCGACCCGTCCGCGTGGGGTGGCGACGCCAAGCTGTCCGGGCTCGCGGTGGAGATCACGGACCCGGTAGAGATCGAGGCGGTGCTCCAGGCGCGCGGACTGGACATCGACGCTTTTCGGGACTCGCATCTGTTCAGGACTGATATCCAGGAGGTCGTGCTGACCCGGGTCGGCGACCCCACCGACCATCTGGTCATCGAGTTGTGGCGGGAGGGTGAGGAGCTGCGCCGCTTCAAGCGCAAATAACCTCAGCCCGGCCTGCAGACGAAACGCCTTCGACGCGCACGGTGCCCCATGCGATCGTGGCGGGCCTGCGGGCGGTGATGGGCCAGTGCGGCCAATCCACCGCTGCCCGTTCAGCGCCTCGGCCAGGAAGCCCAGGTGGACGCCATCCCGCCAGCGTCCGCCGCAGTCCGGTTTAGGGCTGCTGGGGAGGGCTGCATTGGGCGAGGCGCAGCACGAAGCAGGCTCCGCGTGGGCTCTCCTCGATGGTCAGGCTGCCGCCGTGCGCCTCGGCGATCTGCCGCGCGATCGCCAGTCCCAGCCCGGTTCCCCCGGTGTCCAGATTGCGAGAGGCGTCCAGCCGGGTGAAGCGCTCGAAGACCATCTCCCGCAGGCCGCTGGCGATTCCGGCGCCGTCGTCGATCACTTCCAGGACCGCCGTGGACCCATCGGGCCGCACGGTGACCATGATCTGCGAGTCGGCATGGCGCTCGGCGTTGTCCAGCAGGTTGGTCACCAGGCGGGCGATCCGCAGCCGGTCACAAGGGGTGAACACGCCCTCCCGCAGATGCTTGACGACCTTCACTCTGTGGGGGCGGCGGTCCAGCTCGGTATCCACCAGCTGGGCGAGATCGGCCGGGGCGCGGGTGAGGGGGGCGCAGGCGTCCAGCCGCGCGAGGATGAGCAGGTCGGTCACGAGCGCCTGCAGTCGGTCCACCCCGCTGAGCATCGCGTTCGCTGTCCGCGGCCAATCGGTGTCGTCGGGGTACATGAGCGCCTCTTCCAGCTGGGCCCGTATGGTGGTGATCGGGCTGCGCAGGTCGTGTGAGGCGTCCGAGGTGAAGCGCTGCATCTTCTCGTAGGCGTACTCGAGGCGATCCAGGGTGTCGTTCACCGTCTCGGCCAGCAGCTTGATCTCATCCTTGTTCTTGGGCACCGGAACCCGCTGGTCCAGGTCGGTGGCGGTGATCTCCGCCAGCTGCATCCGGATGGCGTCCACCGGAGCCAGTGTCTTGCCGACCGCTCGGAAGGTCCCGAAGGCCATCATCGCGATCATCAGCAGGGCCACGGCGCTCACGAAGATCACCAGTGTGGGGTTGACGTACCAGGGGACCACCGGAGTAGCGGTGTACACCACCCAGTCCCCGCCCGGATGATCGACCGTGAACGCGGCGACGGTCATGCAGCCCTTCAGCCCGGCCGGTGGGCACAGAGTCCGGTCGGCGCGCACCTCGCCGCTGGTCGGCTGGAAGGAAGCGATCGGCGGCTTGCCGGCGATTTTCGGGGTCGCCGTGATCACCCGCCCGTGGGCGTCCACGACCTGGATCACCTGGTCCCCGCCGCGGGACAGCACACTCGGAAGCTGGCCTCGTTTGATGAGGGACGCCACCCGCGTGGTGGACTCGGTGACCTCGTTCCGTTGGTGACCGACCTCCCTGCTGTGCATGGCGACCACGACAAGCACACCGACACCGATACAGATCAGTGCCGCGAAGGAGCTGGCCACCAATGTGATCCGGACCCGGAGTGACGATGGGTTCCGTCTGAACACCTGACTCCCAGAGATGAGGCGATCGGCTCCTCAAAGGATGTGCTGATACAGGGCAACGTCACTCCCTCGGTTCGGTAAAGATCCGCCAGGGCTCCAATCTGGCGAGGATCCGCAGGTGGCGCCGGAGTGGACAGGCCAGGTGCGCCACACCGCTGAGTTTGATCGCCGTGTAGACGGCGGCCCCCAGAGCGAAGACCGTCGCGGTACCGCGGCTGCGGCGATCAGATAGACGAAGAACCTGACCGCAAAATCAGGTATCGGTGTCCGGGGTGATGGCCGATTCGGCGATGCGCTTGATCGCGTGCAACGGCAGGTCCCATTCTGCGGCGAGGCCGGCCATCCACACCAGTCCATGGGGAACCTGGCCCCTTCGGTACTTGGACCGACGAGCAGACCAGGAGCACGACGACGGGCGCACTCGTTCGGGTCGCGCAGGGGCAACAAGCCCCGGCCGATGTTCCTCAACCCCGATGCCATGCGTGTCTGTGCCACACCAGTAGGCGACTCCCAGTCCGGGGCCTTCTCGACGGCGCTCGGCGAGACCGTACGCAACGGCGCTCACCCCAGGGCGCCGTTACCACGGGGGTGGTTCACGCGTTGGGCTGAGCGGGCGCATGCCGCAGAACAGGGGACGGCGCCGGCTAACCGCGGGTACACGAGCCCTTCGGTGAGTCAGTGGTCGTGGTGCCGAGCGGTGTAGTGCCGCAGCTCGGGCACTGCCCATGCGATCGCTGCCACGGCTACCGCGGTCAGCAGCCCACCGGCGCAGATCACCATGTGGGGGCCGTAGATCGATGCGGTGGCCCCGTGCAGCAGGTTCGCGATCTGCGGACCCCCGAAGAGCACGACGGTGAGCGATCCCTGAGTCCGGCCGCGCATGGCGTCGTCGGTGTGTGCCTGTGAGATGGCGTTGCGGAAGGTGCTCAGCACGAAGTTCACCGCACCGCCGAGGACGAGCGCCGCCAGCGCAATCCACAGCTGTGTGGCCAGTCCGAGCACCACGACGGTGACGCCCCACGCGGCGGCGGCCGCCGCCATGAGGGCGCCGTGGCGACGGGCGCGGGTGAACGTGCCCGACAACAGGCCGACGACGAAAACCCCGGCCGGGTAGGCGGCGTAGAGCAATCCCAATTCCAGGCCGCCTCCCGCCGGGCCGCCGTAGGTGTGTTGGGCCAGTTCCGGGAACAGTGCCACCGGCATGCCGAAGACCATCGCCGCGAGGTCCACTGCCAGCACTGCCACCAGCAGCCGACTGGCCGCCAGGTACCGGAAACCGGCCAGTACCTGACCGATCGTGGAGCGACCCTGGCGGTACTGCGCCCCCGGGCCGTTCGATGATCCGATCGAGTGAGGGCGCGGCGGCAGCGACGGCAACATGACCACGGCCCAGACGACAGCCAGCAGTGCGACGGCGTCGAATAGGTACAGCGTGCCGAGCCCGACCATCGGGATCAAAACACCGGCCAGTACCGGCCCTAGGATCGACCCGGCGTAGCGGACCAGCGAGCTGAGGCTGTTCGCCGCCGGCAACAACTCGACCGGGACGAGGCGGGGCACCGCGGCACCCATCGTGGTCATGATCGCCCCGAAGGTCAGCCCCTGGCAGGCCACCAACACCAACAAGACAGGGACCGAGCGGCCACCCAGCGCCGCCTGGGTCCACAATGCCGCATACGTCAACGCGAGGCCGCAGTGGGCGGCCAGCAGCACCCTGCGCCGGTCCGTGACGTCGGCGCGGGCACCGGTCCACAGCGCCGCCACGACCAGCGCGACGAACGACACCGCGGCGGAAGCGCCCACAACCGCGGACGACCCGGTCACCGTGAACAGCTGCGTCGGTACCGCGACCACGCTGAACGAACCACCCACCGCGCAGACCGCCGAGGCCGCCCACAACCGCCGGTACGCCGCGATGGCCAGCGGGCGGCGGTCAACGGTATAGGCGCCCAGCGAACGGGCCCCTGACGTGCTCACCGTCCGGTGCCGCCGCCACGGCCGGCATCGGCTGCGGCCGGTGCTTCCAGCCTCACCACATCGGCGACCACGCAGGCGATGTTGTCGGGGGCGCCAGCGGCATACGCCCGCGCGACCAACTCGTCGAGCACCTGCTGCGGGCCACCCGGCCCGATCAGCACCTCGCGCACGGATCCGGTCGGTACGACGGCGGACAGCCCGTCGGAGCACAACAGGTACCGGTCACCGGCCACGGCCTCATGCAGCGACAGGTCCGGTTGGGCCCCGCCTGTACCGGTCAGCGCCCGTACCAGCAGCGAGCGTTGTGGATGCGAGGCCGCCTCCTCCGCGGTCAGCCGTCCCTCGTCGACCAGCGACTGCACGTAGGTGTGGTCATGAGTGATCTGGAACAGCTCCCCATCACGCGCGAGGTACGCCCGGCTGTCACCGATGTGCACCAGCGCCAGCCGGGATCCCGACCACAGCAGCGCGGTCAACGTGGTGACCACCTCACCCGTCGGCGCCGACGCGGCGATTTCCCCGATCGCCCGGTCGGCGTCACCGACCGCGTCGGCGAGCGAGCCGAGCAGATCCTCGGCCGGCACGGCCAAAGTTTCCAACGGCTTGAGCGCATCGACGGCCGCTGCGCTCGCGAGGTCCCCGCCCGAACCGCGGACCCCATCGGCCACCGCCAACAACCGGGGGCCGGCATAGGCGGTGTCCTCGTTGCTCGTGCGTACCAGTCCCCACTCCGACCGGGCGACGTAACGGATCCCGAGCATGGTCGCGGCCTCTTCCACGGTGCTGCCTCTTCCCGACAGATAGTCGACGAGGAAGGTGGCCAACTGCCCCTGGGCGGCGGTTTCGGCCAGTACCTGTTCCCAGTAGTAGGCGATCTCCTCGGCCGCCGCCGGCGCTGGCAGGTCACACACCCGCCGGATACGCGCCAACGGCATACCCAGCCGCCGCAGCCACGCGATCAACCGGGCCCGCTCCAACTGCGCCGGATCGTAGAACCGGTATCCCGACTCACCGTCCACCGCAGCCGGCCGCAGCAACCCGAGTTCGTCGTACAGCCGCAACGCCTTTGGCGACAGCCGTGCGGCCCGGGCGAACACCCCGATCGTCAGCAGCCGCCGCACCACTCCTCCTCGTCCCGGCCACCGTGGCCGGTGCCGACGATGCTGCGGCTTCACCCAAGGGGAAGGTCAACACAGCGCCGCGGTCTCGGCCCGACCAGCCGCCGCCCGCTCCAACTCGACATCCTCAGCCAGACCCAGCGCTTCGTGTACGTACCGCACGACCACCGGCTTCACCGCGCGCCGCTACACCGAACTCCTGTCCGCGAACAAGATAGAGGCCGACACGGTCTTCGCGTGTTCGCCGGGGCGTTGCGGCTCAGCGTCCGGAAGGGCCTTGCTGCCGGGGACGCTCGCTCGAAGGGTGGCGGCGAGCGGTGACCCCGTCCGCTTGGCCGCTCGATGTGTCTCACAGAAATGACCATCTGTGCGAACGCCGAGAGCCTCCGATTCGCGTCCGGTTCATCCTGGTTTTCGGTCGCAGAAGGATTGCGCGTTCACCTCAGGTAGCGCAACCTGTTGGTTGCACATCAGCAATGTCCCCCGACCATGTTCACCTGCTGATCGTCGACCTCAGCGAGATGTGCCCGGAATTTACGGGCTCGTCGTTCGAACGGCCGTGAAGTCATCCAGCGTCAGAGTGATAGGTGCGTTGGTCGTGCTGCCGGAGAGGTAGGTACGGATCCCGACGCTCCCGGCCGCCTGCAGTCCACTGGTGGAGTCGGTGCCGGTGACCTGCCAGCCCGGCTCGGTCGTTCCGTCCGCCCACACCTTTGCCTTCAGAGCCGTGGGCGAGGTGCCGACGGCCTGGAGCCTGAGGTGCAGGACGGTGCCGGCGGCGTAGGTCAGACCGGAGACGGTCTGCTCGGTACCGATGGCGGTCTCGCTGTTGGCGGAGTCGGTCCTGCTCACCTGGAGGGAAACGACTCCTGACGGCCGCAGGCGGATACGGCCCCGATACTCGCCGGCACCGCTGATGCGACGACCGGCGACCCAGAAGTACACGCCGTTGCCGGTACCGATCTTGTCACTTGACACCGTGATGCTCACGTCGGCATCTGTGGTGGAGACGCTGTTCAGATACGCACCCGGGCCGGCGCTGACCGTCGGAAGCACGATCCTGGCGGCGCTTCCGTTGACCGACAGGTTGCTCGCCGTTCCGGTGATCGTCCACGCACCACCGGCGTCGGCCGTGCCGAAGCCACTGCTCACGGTGCGCGCGAACGTGTCGCTCGCCAGTGTCGGTGATGTCGGCGAGACCGTGTGGGTCACCTGGTCGGTGGCGTGATCGTTGTCGGTGACCGTCAGTTTCACCGGGTAGTCGCCCGGCGCCGCGTAGGTGTGCGACACGTTCACCCCGGAACCGGTGGATCCGTCCCCGAAGTCCCACGCGTAGCCGTTCACAGAGCCGTCGGAGTCGGTGGATGTGGAGGCGTTGAACGTGCATGCCAGCCAGGCGCAGGAGGACGTGAACGCGGCGGTCGGCGGCTGGTTGGGCGCGACCGTTCCGTTGCCCACGCCGTAGTGCTTGGCGATCTGAGTGGCGGTCAGCGCCTTGGGGTAGACGGCGACCTCGTCGATGGCCCCGTTCAGGTTGTTGCTCGACGGCTGCGACGGCCACCCGTTCAGGTTGTCTCCGCCGACCCGCCAGTATCCGGAGTAGCTCTGCGCCGACGTCGTGGGCGCGTCGCTGCCGATGAGGTTCCCGTCCACGTACAGCTTCATGCCCGCGGTGGAGTCCAGCGTCCCCACGACATGGTGCCATTGGCCGTTGTTGTAACCGGTGCCGGTCTGCAGGATACGGGCGGTTCCGGGATAGACCCCGAAGATGATGCGTCCGTCGTTGGTCAGGTACAGGTGACGGTCGTAGCTCCCGCTTGTGCCACCGGCCTGGTTCCCGTATCCGACGATCTTGCCGCCGGTGAGGCTGCTGGTCTTGACCCACGCCTCGACGCTGAAGTCGCCGGGGGTCGGTATGGCCGTGCTGGCCGCCGTTCCGTTGTCGGTTCCGTCGAACGTCGACGCCGTGTCAGGATCGCCGCTGAGCGCGCCTGCCGTGCCACGGGTCACTCCAGAGCCCGTGGTGAGGTCGTTGAAGCCGATGTGGTCATAAGCGGTGGTGCCGCTGCCCTCCCCGAGGCGCCAGAGGTCGGAGGCGCCGTCGGAGACGACGCCGCCCTCGTATCCTCCGCTTGACGTCCCGCTCCCGACCGTCACCGTGGAAGAGGCAGCGCTGGTGATGGAGTTTCCGGACGGGTCGGTGACCCGAACTGTGTAAGTGTGGGTGGAACCCGGCGTCAGGCTTCCATCGTAGAAACCGAGGGTCGGCATGTTCCAGAATGTGGAGTCCGCGGTCGCGGTGTAGACGGGGGTGGACCCGCCATCGCGCAGCACCTGATAGGTCAGCTTGCTGTTGTCGTGGTCCCAGGTGGTCTGCCATGTCACCCGGACCTTGGCGCCGCTGAGCGCGATCGCGGTCGGAGCCGACAGACTGGCCGACTCCGGGCCGACCTTGTTCGGTGCGATGGTCTTGACCGCGAACCGGGTCAGGCCCTGCTGAGCCTTCCCGTCGACCCGGGGGAACTCACCACCCAGCGCGATGTAGTCGGCGTTGCCGACGACCGACCACGCGGCCTGGCTCTGCCCTGTGTAGGTGCCGGGGCTGAGCGTGGGGAACCAGTGCAGCAGGGTCGGGATGGGCTGGTTGGAGTAGCTGCTGTTGGAGCCGGCCGGGGTCTGGTCGGTGCCGGTGGGGTAGGTCGTCTCAGCGAGGGCACGGTGCCATGCGTTGGGGTTGGGCTGGGGGAACGCACCGAGCGAGGAGCAGTCGTGCGCGTGCGACACGCTGTAGAGCACCTGGCCGATGGGGGCGACGCTGTAGGTGGCGCCATAGCAATTGTCCAGCCAGATGAGATCCCCGGTGTCCACGTTGGCCGCCCACCTGCCGTCGAACCAGTGTCCGCCCTCACCGTCTTCGGAGGAGTACAGAGTCGTGCCGGCCACCTGGAAGTCGGTGGGGTAGGAGTAATTGCTTCCGCTCCTGGCCGGGACCGGCGTGCTGCTCCACGCCACCGACGCGCCGGTGGTGCCGTCCACCGCCCCGACCCCGACGTGAGTGGTGCCGTTCAGCGTCTGGAACCGGCCACCGATGATGACCCGGGTCGCGTCCGGCGACAGTGCCATGGCGAAGACCTCGTCATCGTCGGCAGTCGGACGCCACGACGAGAGGTTGGCGCCGGTGGCGGCCGTCACTGCGGCGAGCCGGGTCCGTGACGACCCGTTGACGTTGAAGAAGTTGCCGCCGAAGTACACCGTCGAGTTGGTCGCCGCGATCGCCCGCACCCGCGCGGACACCGAGGGCGCGAAACTGGAGACCAGCGTGCCCGTGGCGGTATCGAAGGCGGCCAGATGGTTGCGCGTCTGTCCGTCGACCGACGTGAAGTCGCCCCCGACATAGATCCGCGAACCGTCGGGGGATGCCACGATCCGCAGGCCCTGGCCGTCGAGCGAGTGGCTGAACGCAGTGATCAGGTTCCCGGTGGTGATGTCGTAGGCGAGGATGTTCGCCCGGTTCACCTCCTGCGGGTCCCCCGTGCTGGTTCCGGGCGGACGTGCCTTGGCGAAACTGCCGGTGGCATAGACCGTGTTGCCGACCACTGCCTGACTCCACACCACTCCATCGACCTGCCAGGTCGGCAGCGGGTCCGCGCTCACGGTCGCGGGCGTACCGGCAGGTGGATCGGTGTCCGCCCGGACGGTTCGCACCCCGCCTGGGGTGCCGAGCAATGCCACCGTCGTGGTGGCCACAAGCGATACGACGACGATCAGTCGGCCGGTGAGGCCACCCCGATATAGCACTTTCACCAGAACTATCCTTCTGTCACTCTGTCCCCGATCGGCCAGTCGATCGGACTATGTCACACGGAGACCAAAACCTGACGGAACGGACACCCGTATTAGCAAAAGGTGCACTGTCGAAAACGCCGAGCTCACCGCGCCGGACTGAGCGGTTCACCAGAGGAGCCGGTGGACCTGCCCAGATATGTGACCGGCCCGGGGTCCGCCACCGGCAGCTCATGGAAACCCAAACGGTCGTAGAACAAGCGAGCACTCTGGTTGGCGGTCACCATACCGAGGTGGACGCGGGGCACTCCGGCCTCACGCAACGCGTCCAGGAGGGTGCCCATCAAGGCTCGGCCGTGGCCGGCGCGCTGATACTGCGGAAGCAGGTCGATGTGCAGGTGCGCCGGATGGTCTGCCAACTCCGGAAGGACCAAGCGCTCCGGGGTGTACATGAGTTCGATCATCTGCTCGTCCGGTGTGGTCGGCGTGCGCGCCCGTGGGTACCGGTCGCTGATCGTGGGCAGCCACTGGCGCCGGTAAGCCCTGACGAACGCAACCGTGTCCGCGGTGCCGATCACATATCCGACCGCCCGCTCGCCGTCGTCCAGGACGAACGCCAGGTGCGGCTCGAGATGAAGGTACGGACCGGCGAAGATGTCCGGCATGAGATCCGGCTGCTGGTAGATGCCGCGCGCATCACCGCCTTCGTGAGCGGTGCGCAGACAGACGTCGTATACCGCTGACAGATCATCACTCCGGTACGGGCGGATGACCGCGTGCCCCCGGGGCCGTACGGTCGGCTTCTTCATGCGGATGGCCCCTTCTCTACCAGGACGACCGCGCGATGGGAGCGCTCCCAACCGCCCTAGGCTGGTGTGTGTTCACGAGGTGACATCGGACAGAAGGCGTTCAGCTTGTTGGCGCGGCTCTGGGTGATGTAGATCCAGCCCCTGGTCCTAGTCGACCATGTCGATGAGGTCGGCGACCGAGTCCACGATCTGCGACGGCAGGAAGGGGAAACGGCCCACTTCTTCCTTACGGGTGACGCCGGACAGCACCAGGATCGTGTGCAGTCCGGCCTCCATCCCGGCGACCACATCGGTGTCCATCCGGTCGCCGATCATCGCAGTGGTCTCGCTGTGGCCCTGCACGGCGTTCAGGCCGCTGCGCATCATCAGCGGGTTGGGCTTACCGACGAAGTACGGGTCCACTCCGGTCGCCTTGGTGATCATCGCCGCGACGGCGCCACAGGCCGGTAGCGAGCCCTCGTTGGAGGGGCCGACCGGGTCGGGGTTGGTGGCAATGAAGCGGGCGCCGCTCTCGATGAGCCGGATCGCCTTCGTGATCTGCTCGAAGCTGTAATTGCGGGTCTCCCCCAACACCACATAATCAGGACTGAGGTCGGTGAGCACATAACCGACCTCATGCAAGGCCGTCGTCAGGCCCGACTCGCCGATCACATAGGCCGATCCGTTCGGCCGCTGATCGTTGAGGAATTTCGCTGTCGCCAGCGCCGACGTCCAGATGGCCTCGACCGGGACCTCCAGCCCCACCGTGCGCAGCCGGGCAGCCAGATCTCGCGGAGTATAGATCGAGTTGTTGGTCAGCACCAGGAACCGCCGACCAGACGAGGTCAGACGGCGGATGAACTCATCCGCACCGGGGACAGGAAGGCCCTCATGGATCAGGACGCCGTCCATGTCGGACAGCCAGCACTCGATCTTCCGTTCACGCATGCGGCCATTCTCCCAGGTCGTGATCCCTCCTGCGGCCAGGCCTCCCTCACGGCGGGCTCGCCGGCGACGCATCCGAGGCGCATGCCGTACGAGGGGCGAACGGTGCGCCGCCATCTCCAGGGAGGACACCGCCGATCCAGGTCGGACGATCATCCCTCGCATCTCGCCCAAAGCGTGCGATAGTTGCACGATGCGCGAAGAAAGTGCCGTTCCTGGGCTCTCCTCACCTTTCGCTCTGACTCGGCTGGGCCTGCTGCTCGCACGCGACCCCTACGCCGGGCTGCAGCGCATGTATGAAAAGAACGGATCGGTCTCCGGCTTCGGGTTCGGGCCGGTGAAATACGTACTCATGCTCGGACCCGAGGCCAACGCCTTCCTGTTCGCCAACTCGGGGCTGTTCACCTGGCGGGAGGCGTTCGACGTCCTCGTTCCGGTCAACGGCGCGACCTCCCTTATCGTCAGCGACGGCGAGGACCACCGGCGACGCCGCAAGCTCGTCCAACCCGCATTCCACCGCCGCCGGATCGACGGCTATGTCGCCCGGATGGCAGGCAACGCCGACGAGGTCATCGATACATGGCGGCCTGGACAGAGCATCGACGTCTATGCCGTGCTCCGCGACCTCGTACGGCGCAGCACTGTGGAACTCCTCTTCGGCCCACGCCTGGCCGCCGATGCCGATGTCCTCGGACGGAAGCTCCAGTACGCGCTGAACGCCATCGACAGGCCTTACAGCATGCTCGTCTTCATGCGTTCCCTGCCCGACCCGGCATGGCGGCGCGTGCTGAACGCCCGAGCGGCCGTCGTGGAACGTGTCATGCGAGAAATCACTGAGCGAGACAACGACTCCGAACCACACGACGACGTGCTCGCGATGCTCTTGGAGTCCCGCGACGAGGACGGCGGTGGCCTCAGCGACGTCGAAATCCAGGACCAGGTGATCAGTCTGATCGCCGCAGGCTACGAGACCACCAGCGCGGCACTGGCCTGGGCGGTGCACGCCATTCTCAGTACCGACACGGTCTGGGAACGAGCCCGCGAAGAGGTGCTGACCGTGCTGGGCGATGGTCCACTCACCGCCTACGGACTCCAACAGCTCACCTACCTGGACAATGTCGTCAGCGAGACGCTGCGGCTGTACCCACCGGCCGTAATGAGTGCACGTAAGGTCGCCACGGACTTCACCTTCGACGGACAGCGCATCCCGAAGGGCACCGTCGTTCTCTACAGTCCGTACGTCACCCACCGGCTATCGGCGGTGTGGCCCGAACCGGAGCGGTTCCGGCCGGAACGCTGGGACCCGGCCGACCCGGACCACCGGCCCGCCACCCCCGCCACCTTCCTGCCCTTCGGCGGTGGTCCACATCGCTGCATTGGCGCGGGGTTCGCCACTACCGGGATCAAGGTCGTGCTCACCCAACTGCTCCGCCGGGTCGAGGCCCGCACGGTCGGTGGACCTGTGCGGGCGACCAGTATCACCGCGATGCGGCCACGCCGGGGTATCCAGGTGGAGATCACCGAGGTACGGTCGCCCCTTCCGGCGTGAGCGAGCCGATTGACGCTCCCGAGCCGTGCGGCGGCCGGGCCCGGACGAACTGTGGCACGCCGCTGGCGCCTATTTCAGGCGCGAGTAACGCTATTCACACTGTGAGTAATGTGTCTTTCTCGTCTGTAACAAACTATCTTTCTCTAATTAACACGTTTGAAACAAGCCAGGCCCGCCACAGGGAGCGTCGAACGATCGCGCACATATCTTTGCCGGGGCCCAAAGGGCT
Organism: Actinomycetes bacterium; assembly: GCA_025964575.1. GTDB lineage: Bacteria > Actinomycetota > Actinomycetes > Streptosporangiales > Streptosporangiaceae > Actinomadura_E. Next base: position 5,991 of record JAOPYO010000190.1, on the reverse strand, counting down.
TGGGTCCAGTTTGGGTCCGCAGACCCATGCGTTTGCTCATCGTCCACCGGTAGTTTAACTGTGATTAATGTAGGAGTTTTGAGTTCATTCAGGGGAAACCGTGCGTCGAATTCAACCCCTCTCCTGGCCTGCTTTGTGCCGTCGCGGGGATTCGGGGAGCGGTGCAGTCGAGTACATGGCCACCATTATTCTGGTTGCGGCAATCTTTGCTATTGTACTGTCACTTTCGATCGATTCCGTGGTGGCGCAAAACGTCAAGGCGGCGGTGTGCAGAATCGTTTCACTCGGTAAGGCAACGTGCCCGACCACAGGCCAAGCCGGTCAGGGCAAGCAGTCGGATAAAGAGTTGGCGGACATCTGGCCGCAGTGGTGTGTGAGTTCTCGCGATAAAAAAACCCTGGGCGCGTCCATACATATGGGCATCTTTGACCTCGGCAGCGAATTGCAGTACGTGCGTGAGGATTCTTTCGAAGAGGGCCTCAAAACCGATCCGGGGCTGGACAAGAACGGGCTCGGGCACTTCGTCTATTTCTCCTTTATTCCGCAAGGACAAAAGGACGCAGCGACCGCAAAGTTCGGGGGTTCGCTGAATTTGGGGGGTGTCAAGCTCGGCACGGAATTGTCGATAGGAGGTGGTGTCAACTATCATGCCGGTGACGTCTATCGGCTACCGGCGGCCGATGCTGACAAATTCATCAAGAAAATCAAGGACTGGGAGAGTTACCAGGCCGATCGAAAGATTCAGCTTGGCAACTCTCCCTTTCTGATGTTCTTCGCCAACGTCATCGCACCGCACACTGGACTCGCCCCTAAAAAGCCGAAAATCCCAGACCCGATCATCACTTTTAAAAATAGTGATGCATCTGTGAATGTCAAGGGGGGCGTCACAACGCCCACTCCCCCGGAGTCGACACTGGACAAGTCCGCGAAATACACCACCGGCGGCGGGCTCCAAATCAATGCCAAGTTCGACGGCGAGCACGAAGTCGAGCACCGCTACATCTGGACCAACCCCGACGGCAGCGTAGATCCCGTCACGGGAAACTGGTACGCGGTTACGGGCAGCATCTCTGGTCAAGCAAATATCGGCGCCAACATTGGTCCCGCAAAAGGTGGCTATTCGCATGATTCCAGCCTCCAGTTCAAAAACAACATGCGCGTCTTCAGGTATGACCACGACGGCATCCACAACGGCGTGCCACATAAAGCAGGGGACCTTCGCGATGTGCGTTTCGTCTTGACCACTTGGTCTAAGAACGGCAACGGTCTCAACGCAAGTGGTAAGAAGAACTCGGGAGGCGGCGGCGTGGAGAACTACAAGGTCACGACCCGGAACCTAGAGATCGACACCAACTCGCCGGAGTCGCGCAAGATCGTCGAAGATTACCTGAAGAACCGTTGGTCGCGCCTGAAATTTCCGGATTTCATGTACGAGGAGCTGTGGAACGGAACGGTCAAAGACCCCGGGCCCAGCGGAGATCCATTCGACAAGCTGGCTTACGATACCGGAATGGGTTGGCGTGAGACAGCTGACGCGACCGACACAAACTATTCCTATGGATTTGATATCTCCGACGGACTGGGCATCGGTTTTCAAATGGACTATTCTCACCTCAAGCAAGAAACGATGAAGGCCGAGATCCTGGACCATCCCAGCAACGGTCAACGCTCCTACATCAATTTCCCCCAATGTACCGCCGCCAGAAACCATTGAGACGGCCCGAAAAACATGAAGAGAACCACGGATCTCGCGTTGCAAAGTCGCCGGCCGCCGGCCACTTCGTACTTCGATCCGCCACCAGCACGTGGCGGCAGGGTCGGCGCGGTCGCCCTCGCCACCTTGATCATGGCGTTGGGCATGACGGCCGGGGCGTTCTGCGTTTCGAAGATGGCCGGGCTACTTCCCGAGACCTTGCTCGACAGCCGCATCGACGTCCTGTTGGTGATCGAAGCGGTTCAGGGGGTTTTCGCAGCCATGGCCGGGCTCCTTGTCGCCAGGCGGGTCACCATCGGCTCAGGTGTCGCCGGAGGACGCGCCTATGTGTGGACCGGGGCGGGTCCGGTCGTGCTCATGCTGGTCATCACCGTTATCCCTGCATTGATCGGTCCGTTCCCCTGGTGGCGGGTGCTACTCGACGTCGCTGTGGTCGCGATCTGCGTCACACTGGCCTCCTGGCTGCGCACCCGGCGCGGCCACGAATGATCGCCGCTCATGCGTCTCCCGAGGCGGTTCAGCTGGGGTGATCGGCCGTGAAATGCACGCCGGAGAACTGGCGGCGCCAGCCGGTGACCTCTGGTGCCACGGTGGCCGGGTCGAGGTTCTGGTCCAGACCCCGGGCGATGAAGGAGGCCAGCGTGGGCATGTCCGCCTCGGTCATGCCGAGCCGGACGATCTCTGGGGTCCCGATGCGGAGGCCGTTCACGTCGTGGCCGATCGGCTCGGCGGGCAGACCGATGCCGCACGTGAGCAGATTGGCCTGTCGCAACCGCCGGGCGGCACGCTGTCCGCCGCCATAGCCGTGAGCCATGACCGCGAACTGGTGAGATCTGGTGCACCCGCGATCGGCGGCGAAGACCGGGATGTCGAGGGCGAGCAGTTCGGCGGCCAGCCGCCGCGCCGTCGCGATCATCGTCCGGGCATAGGCCGGACCGGCGGCCTTCCAGTCGAGCAGGGTCATGGCGAGCGCCGCGGTCTTACCGGCGTCGAAGTTGGCGGTCAGGCCAGGGTAGGCGATCGCGTCGAGGCGTTCGGCCAGTTCGGCATCGTTGGTCACGATGAGCCCGCCTGCCGGTCCCCCCAGGCTCTTGTAGGTGCTCATGGTGATCAGGTGCGCACCCTCGTCGAGCGGTTGCGGCCAGGCCCGTCCGGCGATCATGCCGCATAGGTGCGCGGCGTCGAAAAGCACACGCGCGCCGACCGAGTCGGCAATCTCCCGGATCCTCGCGATGGGGTGGTGGAACAGGTTGAGGCTGCCCCCGATGGTGATCAGCGTCGGCCGTGCCCGTTCGGCGAGCGACCGCAGGGCGTCGACGTCCACCGTGTAGCCGTCTGCTGTGACCGGGGCGGGAACGATGTTCAGCCCGTACAGGCCGGCCGCCCCCTGCTCGTGGTGGGTGACGTGGCCACCGATGCTCGCCGGCGGAGCGATGATCGTGTCACCAGGCCGGCAAGCGGCCATGAACGTGTAGAGATTGGCGAGCGCCCCCGAGCCGACCCGTACCTCGGCGTAGCCGGCGCCGAAGACCTGCGCGGCCAGCTCAGCAGCGATGATCTCGATCTGCTCGATCGCCTCCAGGCCCATCTCGTACTTCTCACCCGGATAGCCCAGCGAGGCACGCGAGCCGAGATTGGCCGATAGCAATGCCTCGGCCCGCGGATTCATGATGTTCGTGGCCGGGTTCAGGTTGATCGACTCGACGTCGTGGATCTGGTGGTTCTCCGCCACCAGCCGCTCGATCTCGGTACGGATCGAGGAGACGGACTGATCGGCCACGGTCTCCGAGACGGACCGTACTCGGTCTTCGGTGACGGCAGGCACCCAGTGACGGGATGCGAGGGCACGGGTCATCAGATGATCTCCTGGTGCAGTGGAGGCGGCGTCCGCACCCGAGACTAGGTCGCGGGCGGTGATTGGCACATCCGGTGAATGTCGGGAATTCGAACCAGCTTTCCTACACTTGTTGGAGACGGTCGCCGGCCGAGTCGAGGGTGGTCACCAGTGGTTCAGGACCGAAGGTTCCAGGCGGAGCTCGAGGCGTTGGCCGTACGGATCGGGCACAGCGTGACCGTCGATGACCCGACCGGACGGTTGATCGCATACAGCGTCCAGGACGCCTTCGCTGACGAAGCGCGGATCGCCTCCATCCTGTTGCGCCAGGTGCCCCTGGCGATTCAGGAGTGGCAGAACCTGCACGGGATCAGTGAGGCCACCGCACCGGTTCGCGTGCCGGCCAACCCGCAGCTGGGCATGACGGAACGGGTGTGCGTCCCGATACGACGAGGCCGCAGCTGCATGGGATACCTGTGGGTGCTGGAGGCCGGTGCGGTGCTCGACGACGCCGCCATCGAAGCCGCCGTACGATCAGCGCACGAACTGGCCGACGCCCTCGAGGGACAGCCCGGCACACCTCCTGCTCAGATCAGGAACGTGGACTGGCTGGTCCGCCGCTTCCTGGGTGACGCCCCGGCCCCTGCCGCGGTCCGTGAGCTGCTGGTGGCGGCCGTGCCGTCCTTGCTGGAAGCGGACATCCAGGTCTGCGTGGCGGTGCCGTGCACCCCGCAGCGAGAGGCGGTCTCGGCCCTGCGCGCGGACGAATCCCGGCGACTCGCCGCCTCGCTGGCCCCGTCGATGCGGCGGCGCCCGGCCTACGTGGGCTCGTACGTCACCGCGACGCCGACTTCTACGACCGCCGCGTCGACCCACGACAGCGAGCAGCCCGCCACACCGCCGCGCTACGCCGCTTGGGCTTCGATGTCGTGCTCACCCCGGTCGACACCGATGACCCGATACCAGCCGCACCACCCCCGCGGGAGGAACCCGCCGCCTGACCCCACGGCCGAGCGCAAGCACCCGGCACACATATCGACCTCTGCCCCAACCCCGACGGCGAGCTCACCCGCCGGGCTACAACCGCGCGTGGCTGGGGTCCCCAGTTTCGTTACAGGCCCCGGTCCCAGCGCGGGAGGCGCAGGACGAAGCGGGCTCCGCGTTCGCTGTCCTGGATGGTCAGGGTGCCCTGGTGGGCTTCGGCGATCCGCCATGCGATCGCCAGCCCCAGCCCGGTCCCTCCGGCTTCGCGGTTGCGTGAGGTATCCAGCCGGGTGAAGCGGTCGAAGACCTTCTCCCGGTGTTCGGGGGCGATGCCCGCGCCGTCGTCGATGACCTCCATCCTCGCGGTGGGCCCGTCGGCTCGCACGGTGACGGTGATCTGTGAGGTGGCGTGACGTTCGGCGTTGTCGATCAGGTTGGCCAGCAGCCGGGTGATCCGCAGCCGGTCACAGTCGATGACTACGTTCTGCTGCAGATCCTTGACGACATCCACCCGGTAGGTCCGGCGGTCCAGTTCGGCGCAGACCAACTGGACCAGATCGGTCGGATTGTGGGTGAGGGGGGCGCGGGCGTCCAACTGAGCGAGGGTCAGCAAATCGATCACGATCGCCTGCAGCCGTTCAATGTCGGCCAGCACCGCGGTCGCTGTTCCCGGCCAGTCGGTGTCGTCGGGATACATCAGCGCTTCTTCCACCTGGACCCGCATGGCGGTGATCGGGCTGCGCAGCTCGTGGGAGGCGTCCGAGGTGAAGCGCCGCAGCTGCTCATAGGCGCCCTCGAGCCGGTCCAAAGTGGCGTTCACCGATTTGGCCAAAAGCCTGATCTCGTTCTGGTTGCTGGGCACCGGGACCCGCCGGTCGAAGCCGGTGGCGGTGATCTCCGTCAGTTCTGTGCGGATGGCGTCCACCGGAGTCAGGGTCCTACCGACCGCCCGGGAGACCCCGACCGCCACCATCGCGGTCATCAGCACCGACGCGCCGATCACCCCGAACAGCACTGTGGAGTTCCCGTACCAGGGGACCCACGGAACCGCCACGTCGATCAGCCAGATCCCATCCGGCTGATACACCTTGAACATGTCGACGGTCCTGCAGCCCTTCAGCCCGGCCGGAGGACACAACGTCTGTTGTGTGCGCACGCTGTCGTCGGTCGGACGCAGGGTGGCGATGGGCGGCTTGCCGACAAGTCGCGGGGTCGCCGCGACCACCCGGTTACGCGCGTCCAGGACCTGGGTCGCCCCGTCCTTGCCCTGCGGCAGCACAGCCGGAAGGTGCCCCAGCTTGATGATGGGCAGCACCCGGTCCCAGCCCGCCGTGGCCCGAGCCTGGGCATCATCGGTCTCCTCCCTGCCCATGAAGACAAGGCAGAGCACGCTGACCCCGATGCACATCAGTGCAGCGACAGCGGCGGTCGCCGATGTCGTACGGGCTCGAAGCGATGA
>JAOPYO010000140.1 GCA_025964575.1 Actinomycetes bacterium | reverse complement strand
GGCGCTGTGGCGGCGAGGGGCCGCATGGCTGCGCGGAGAGAGATCAGCCGCTCGTACTCCGAGGTCCCGATGCGCTAAGCATCATGACCTCCAGCAGCGCTGCGATGTCCACGGTCACCTGTTCGGGTGTCGTTCCGAGCGACACGCAACGACTTTCGAGCGGTCCGTCCAGCCACAGCGTCACGATGCCTATAGCAAGGGCCCACACCATGCCGACGAGCGTACTGGGGTCGCCGGGTGGGGCAGTGCCTTCGCGCTGGCAGTCCTCCACCGCCTCGGTCAGGATCCGAAGCGCTCCTTCACCGGCGGTCTGGGCCTCGGGATGCTTGTCGGGCTCTGCCAGCTCAGGCCGGAGTATGAGGTGGAGGTGCGCGGGATGGGCTCGCGCGAAGTCAACGTAGGCCTCGATGAGCGCGCCAAGCGCCCGCGCCCCGGTCGGCGCCTGTTCGCGCGCCTGCCGCAACTGCCGCTCGAGCAGCTCGTAGCCCTGGACGGAGATCGCAGTGAGCAGTGCCGAGCGATCCTGGAAATGGTGGTAGGGGGCTCCGGGGCTCACACCGGCCTCGCGGGCCACGCGGCGCAGGCTGACCCCGCCGATGCCTTCGGCCTCGATGAGCGCGACGCACGCGGTGATGAGCTCCTCGCGCAAGGAGCCGTGGTGGTAGCTCGTCCTCGTCTCGCTGGCCGGCACTTTGCCAGCGTAGCCGGTTGACAGGTGCGCCTCTGGCAATCTATACATTGCTTAGATTCTAAGCAATGTATAGATTGTTAGTGAAAGGTGGTCCAGGAGTGGCCGATAGCAAGGTCTTGGTAACGGGAGCCACAGGCTTCATCGCGGGTCACTGTATCAACGAGTTGCTGAGGCACGGGTACGCCGTGCGCGGCACCGTGCGCAATCTGAAAACAGCGGACATCGCGCACCTCCAGGCGATCGCGCAGCACACCGGCGGCTCGCTGGAGTTCGTCGAGGCCAGCCTAGACGCCGACGCGGGCTGGACCCAGGCGGTCGACGGCTGCAGCGACGTCTGGCACCTCGCGTCGCCGGTCCCCGCGAACGTGCCCAAGGACGAGAACGAGCTGATCCGACCGGCCGTCGACGGCACGCTCCGCGTGCTGCGGGCCGCCGCCGCTGGCGGCACAGTGCGCCGGGTCGTGATGACCTCGTCCACTGACGCGATCGTGTACGGTCACCGTCAGGCCGATCAGGTCCGCACCGAAGCCGACTGGTCCAACGTGGAACAGGCGGACCCCTACCCGAAGAGCAAGGTGTACGCGGAGAAGGCTGCTTGGGAGTTCGTCGCCGACCAGCCGCTCGAACTGGTGACGATCAGTCCCGGCCTCGTGCTCGGTCCCCTACTGCGCCAGGAGCAGAAGACCTCGATGGAGGTGGTCCGCATGCTGCTGGCCCATCAGGTGCCGGCCGTCCCACGCCTTAGCTTCGCTGTGGTCGACGTCCGCGACGTCGCCACCGCGCACCGGCTCGCCATGGAGACCCCGAAGGCCGCAGGGAACCGATACATCTGCGCCGACGAGTCCATGTGGATGGGAGACATCGCCGCAGTCCTGCGCGCCGAGTTCGGCCCTCGCGGCTACCGGCTCCCGACACGCACACTGCCGTACTGGCTGATGTGGATCAGCGCCCGGTTCGACAAGACCATACGGATGGCCCTCAGCAACTACGGGGTGCCGGTGCTGGTCAGCGCCGACAAGGCCAAGCAAGAACTCGGCTGGACGCCGCGGCCGGCCAAGGAGTCCATCATGGCGGCGGGCGAGAGCCTGATTCAGTACGGCATCGTGCCGCGCCACGGCCGCGACAAGGAAGCCAACCCGGTGCCGGCCGGGGACACGGCCGCATGAGTTGCGCCGACACAATGTGGACGATCACCCAGCCGGCGATCCTGACGCCCTCGAACTCCCCAGGCACCGGTGCCCGTTCCCGGACCCGGGCAGGCGCTCGTACGCGTCACCACCGGCGTTAACCCCCGCGGACTGGAAGATTGGGGGCTGGCAATCGACGCCGCCTCGTTCATGGCGGCGGCCCTGCTCGCCCGCCTCCCACCCAGGGCGTATGTCGGTGTAGGCGGACGGCGATCAGCCGTTTGACGAGGCGGCGCAGAAGGACCCGGTTAGCAGGGGCGTTTTTGCTGGTCAGGCTATGCGCAGCCGTGCTGCACCCTCGTAAGCCCGCCACGTACGAGAAGGGCCGCCCTCATGCCGGGCTGACCGCCCCCGCCTGGGTCCTGCGCACCGATCGCAGCACGCCGAGCACACCCGCCGTGCCGAGTACCCCAGCTCCGCAGATCACTGCATATGGGGGGACCAAAGCGGCGATGGCACCGCCGACGGCCATGCCGAGGCCCTGGAGGGTCATGATTCCGGCGCCCAGCAGGGACATGGCCCGGCCGCGCATCTCCTCGGGCACCGCTTGCACGAACCATGTGTCCATGCCGAGTGTGTAGGCGGCGCACAGCCCGGTGAGCAGCATCAGTGCGACTGCGACCGGCAGCGGTGGATGGATGGCGAACGCGGCCATCGGTAGCAGGGATGCGGCCGCGAGCGGAAGTGCGATCCGGTCGCGAGCGGCGGGTCCGAGTAGGGTGGCGGTCAGTGCCTCGCTCGCTACGGTTCCTGTGGGCATCGCGGCCAGGAACAGCCCGAAGCCCGCAGAACCCGCCCCCGCGGCGTCGGCGAAGGGCGCGGCGGCCCCTTCGGCTACGACGAAGAACATCGGCGGGACCCACCACATCAGTAGCAGCGCACGGATGCGGGGTTCGCGAAGCAACTGCCCGGCCGACGCGATCGACTCGCGCATCATCGGCCCGCCCTCCGATACCCGGGCGGGCCGGTCGTGGGTGCCCAGGCGTAGCAGCAGTGCGGAGCTGAGGAAGGTGCAGATGGTCACGTACAGCGCGGTGCGGGGCGACAGCCACACCAGCGCCAGGCCGCCGAGTCCGAAGCCGATGACCTGGGAGCTTTGGGAGACGATCCGTACCAGGGAGCGGCCCAGGACGTACAGGTCGCCCTGCATGATGTCGGCGAGGCTCGCCGCCCGGGTGCCGGTGAACAGTGGCGAGATCATCGAGATGGCGCACCACAGCACGAACAGTGCGGCGAGCGGGGTCGCTGGAATGGCCATCAGGGTTATGCAGCCTGCCGAGAGCAGGTCGCAGGCGACCAGTACCCGGCGGGGCGGGTAGCGGTCGGCGATGCCGGAGAGCAGGACCCCGCTGAGAGCGTAGGGCAGGAAGCCGAGGGCGAAGACGAGGGCTGTCAGCAGCGCTGAGCCGGTCTGGCGGAAGACCAGCACGGCCAGCGAGACCTCGGCGAAGACGCTACCCAGCATGGAAAGAACATGAGCGGCGAAAATCGCTCGGAATTCCTGAACCGAGAACACGGCGCCGTATCCGGCGCGGGCGCTTTCTCCGCTCCGGGGGGTGGTGAGAGCGTCGTCTGATCCGGCCGGCGAAGAGGGGGTTGCCACCACGTGGAGGGTGCTCGCTTTCCATCGTTGTCGTCACAGCGGCGGCACAGGCACCACCCGCCGTATCGCGAAACTGCGACTGCGCTCCTTGACCAACGCGGCCCGAATCTCCGGTGGGGAGAACTGATCGAGTTGGTTGTGCGGTATCCCCAGCCCAGTGGTGGTCGGCCGGGCGCCTGTCCGCCGTCGTGTAGTGGTGAGATCGAGATCCATGAGTTACCGCACCTGGTTACTTCTTGTGTGCGCTATCAGTCTGGTCGACAATGCTGAGCTGAAGGAGGAAGGTACTATTTATTGGTAGATGAGGTGGCGCCATCGTGTCGCCACCTCATCTGCTGCCATCAGGCCGGGTAACTTCAAAAATCCCGGGGCAGCACCCATCTCTTAGTTAACGAGGGATCCAGTTTTTGGGCTCGGCGTGCCTCGCGGACAGCTTATCGGTCATGTCATTTCACCTCATTTCGTATGTACGTCGTACTTTAAGGACAATGTCGGCATGACGGGAAGAAGGCACTTTGTCCCGCGTAACGCACACCGATGTGCGCGAGCCGTTCGGCGTTACCATTGCGACCTGTCGATCCCCGGCCCAGCACCCAACCCCAGCTCACCGCCTTGATCAACTTACGCTAAGTGGCATTGGGTCCAGAACACACACTGTTCATCGGCGCCACCCCCGGATAGACGGGGTGGCGGTATCGATGAACAGTTGGACCGGGCGCGGTCCGTGAAGGAGGTATTCCATGCAAGCCCAGGAGGAGCTCACTGAAAACCAGGCGGCGAGGAAGGGGCAACGCAATCGCCGTTCGAACCTGGACCTGGCCCGCAGGCGGGTGGTGAAGGTGCTGTTGTCGGAGGAGGAGTACGCGGTGTTATCGCAGGCTGCGGGCCAGGAGCGATTGGCCCTTGGCGCTTACACGGCGCAGGCGATGCTCTCGACTGCGGCGTTGACGAGCCCACCTTGGTGTGACGTCCGATGGTGGCCAGCGACGGAACATCTCTCGGCAACCCGGAGATAACCACAGGCATTGATCTTGAATGGGTAAGCCGGGCCGCGACGGGTTTCGACTGATCGTCATGACGCTGCCTTCGCTGTTGCTTCGTCGGATCTGGCCGGTTCGGTTGTTGTCCCGTTTTGACTGCTTAAGCCCGTTACGGTGGGTGCGGGTTCTTCCGGCGGGGAAGGCTCTGTGGGGTTGTTGCTGCAGATGGTCGAAGTCGACATCAGCGCCTAACCTGCGCGCCTATCGATTCCGCCGGCCATGCGCTGGTCGCGCACATCCGGTTACGGCTAGGAGATGTCGCAGGTGGACGGTGTCGCCAGTGCGATTTCCGTCCTGTACTGGTCAGAGCAAGAAGACGCGGCAACCGGAGGGAAGCGATGATGAAACAGGCATGGACCGAGGCCGATGTCCCGGATCAGACAGGCCGTACGGCGGTGGTGACCGGCGCCAACACGGGTATCGGCTTGGAGACCGCACGGGTGCTGGCCGCCCGTGGCGCGACTGTCGTGCTCGCCTGCCGGAATCTGGAGAAGGCTCAGCAGGCGGCAAATCGCATCACCGCGGCACCCGGCGCGCGGCCGGACCTGCTGCGGCTCGACCTCGGATCACTGGCATCGGTCCGGGCCGCCGCCACCAAGCTGCGGCACGGGTACGACCGGATCGACCTGCTCATCAACAA
>JAOPYO010000098.1 GCA_025964575.1 Actinomycetes bacterium | reverse complement strand
CGATGAAGGCCTTCGACCAGTACTGGGGCGGCAAGCCCTACTTCACCTCGGTGGACATTCCCGTGCAGACCGACGCCTCGACCCAGCAACTGCTGTTCAACAAGGGGCAGCTGGCCGCGATCGTGCACGACCTGCCCGCGTCGGCGGTGAAGTCCTATCTCAAGGACGGCATCACCAAGACCTACTCGCTGCCCACGATGATGTCGGACTACCTCTACCTGAACCCCAACAGCGGCTTCCTCAAGGACAAGGCCGCGCGGGTGGCGCTCAACCAGGCCATCGACATCGACCAGATCCAGAAGCAGGTGTTCGAGGGACGCGCCACCAAGGCCGCGCAGGCCTACCCGGAACACATGATGGCCGACGGCAAGGCGCTGCAGGGCTTCACCCACGACCCGGCACCGCTGCAGAAGCTGGTCGCCTCGCTGCCACCGGGCCAGAGGACCATCACGATCGGGTACGACTCGGTCTCGCCGGACAACCAGACGGTGGCCAACCTCATGTCCGCCCAGTACTCCGCGCTCGGGCTCACCGCCAAGGTGCAGGCCTACCCGACCGCGACGATCTTCGGCTGGATCAGCTCTCCCAAGGGCGCTCCGGACATGCTGGTCACCCTGGGCTGGCCGGACGCCGCGACCCCGTACACCTGGTCGCACATCAGCTTCGCGGCGGACGGCGGGCTGAACTACCTGCACTGCTCCGACCCTGAGATCACCAAGCTGCTGCCCGAGAACAAGCGGACCGGTTCCGTGGACACCTCCTCGCGGATCGGCGAGCTCTCTGCCGCCACGGGCTGCTGGTACAACCTGGTCAACCAGAACGACTTCATGGTCGCTCAGCCGTGGCTGAAGGGCGTCCAGGAGTCGCACGTGGTCACCCAGCCCAACACCCTCACCCTGGCCGGCCTCTCCGTAGGCTGACCAGCAATCAGCTCGTGGCGAGCCCCGCACGTCGACCCCTTTACGGTGCGGGGCTCGCCACGAGTCAACGAATGACAGGAGACCCTGATGGGAAGCGGCGTACGGCGGATCGTACTGCTCACGCTGGGCTGGGAAGTCCTGCCCAAGTCGGTGTCGGTGCACGGTGCGCCGTCGGACATCGAGATGCGCGAGCCGGTGCCGGGTGTGCTGCTGGAGGTGGACGGCGGCTGGGTGCTGCTGGACACCGGTTTCAACACCGCGTTGATCCGGGACCCGGCGCTGGCCCGGCGGTTCCATCCCGGCGGCGCGTACGCGTCGGTGCTGCCCGGGCCCGGGGAACCCCTGGAGGAGACCCTGGCCGAGGTGGGCCTCGAGCTAGCCGACATCCACGCGGTCGCGGTCAGCCACCTGCATCTGGACCACGCCGGCGGCCTCAAGCACTTCGCCGGCCGGGTTCCCGTCCATGCCCAGCGGACCGAGGTGGAGTACGGGTTGTCGAACCATCCGGAGCCGGAGAAGCACGCCATCTACCGCGTCGACTTCGACGATCCTCGCATCGACTGGAGGCTTGCCGACGGTGAGGTGGAGATCGCGCCCGGGGTGACCGCCGTCCCCACCCCGGGGCACACGCCGGGGCACCAGAGCTTTGTCGTCGATCTGGACGAGTCGGTCGGCGGGGGCGGTTTCGTGTTCGCCTTCGACGCCGCCGACCTGACCGAGAACATCGAGCACGAGCTGCCCGTGGGCGGCTTCATCGACGTGGAACCCGAAGCCACGGTGGAACAGATCCGCAAGCTCAAGGCCATCGCCGCCGCGAAGGGCTACTCCCTGATCCCCGGCCACGACCCCGTGGTCTGGCCCGCCCTCACCACCGAGTTCGCCGCCCGCTTCCCGGCCTGAGCGGACGGCTACGGCCACCCGATGTCCAGGGCCCCAGCCGCCGCGTGATCATGCGATCAATCGATGATCGACTGCATGATCACGCGGCGTGTCGCGCCGTCATTCATCGTCCGTGCCGATGTCGGTGTGCAGGCGGATCATGGAGACCGGTTCGCCCAGGTCGAGTTGCCGCTTGGCGCCGTCCTCGGCCCAGCCCGCGGGCTCGAGGAACCCGCGCATCGCCCGGTCGGCGGGAAACACCCAGGTGATCAACTTCGAGACGCCGTCCTCCCGGAGCAGGTCGACGGTGGCCGCCAGCAAGCGGCTGCCATGCCCGGCCCGGCCGACCATGGGGTCGACGAGCAGGGTGAGCAGTTCGGCCGTCGTCGCGGGATCGCAGTCGGCATCGGCAGCGGGGGCGTGCGCGGCGAATCCGACGACGGTGTCGTGCTCCATGGTGTGACGCTGTACGGCGACGAGCAGTCGGTGTCGCGGGCTCGGCGGCGCCGTGACGGCCTCGGCCCAGCGCTCCTGCCACACGGCCTGCGCCTCCGCTCCGGTCATCGCGGCCAGAGCCGGGGTGGGCACCACGCCGGCATAGCCCGTGCGCCACGCCCGCACCTGGATGTCCGCGATCGTGGCGGCATCCTCGAGCCGGGCGGGCCGTACACCGACATCGGCCATCTGGGCAGATCCTCTCCTAGGCGAACCGCCTGCTCGAGGCGGCACCCGAGCCTAGTGGGCTCCGGGGCGCGGAGGACCTCCGGCCTCCGCCGGGGCGGGCTCGGTACGGCGGCGTGCGCGGTACGCACGGGTCTTCGTACGGTTACCGCAGACCCGCATCGAGCACCAGGCGCGCGAGTGGTTCTTGGAGGTGTCCAAGAAGGCCCACCGGCAGGTGTCCTCCTGGCAGACCTTCAGCCGTGGCCAGGTGCCCTCGGTGACGCACGCCATGATCGCGGTGGCGACACCGCCCAGCGCGGCCTCGGCGCCGTCGGCCGCGGAGACGAGCGCGGGGCTTCCGGTCGCGAAGGACACCCGCAGCGGCAGACGGGTCAGCGCCTCGTGCAACTCGGGCGGAAGCCGCTGTCCGGCCGTCGTGTGATGGTCCAGCATCGCCGCGCGCAGGCCCTCGCGGAGTCCTCTGGCGGTCCGCACATCGCCGGGGCGTACGGCTGCCGGGGCGCTCAGCAGGCCGCGCTGCCGCAGCCACTTGTCCAGTCGCTCGGGCGTGTCGATCTCATCGACGTCGCACTCGACGTCGTAGGTGTTCACGAAGTCCTGCAACAGCAGGGCAGATGGCGAGTCCTTCATGTCTGACACCAGCATATCCCTTTGAGTGGTTGCGTGAGTATCGCATGATCCGGAGGGCCATGAGTTCTGCCTAAACCACTACGTGATCTTCGAAAACGCCTGAGCCACCCGCCGTACCCCCTCGACCAGCTCCGTTTCGTTCGCCGCGACGCTGTAGCTGAGCCGCAGCCGCGGCCCGGGCGGCTCTGCGGGGTAGTACGGGCGACCCCCGCTGACCATCACTCCGGCCCGTTCGGCGGCGTGCGTGATCGCCTGTTCGTCCAGGCCCTGAGGCAGCCGCAGCCACAGGTGCATGCCTCCCGGAGGTGGCGTCACTCCCGCGGCCGGGAGCTCACGGGCGACCGCGGCGACGAGCACGTCTCGGCGTCGGCGCAGTGCGGAGCGGGTGGCACTGAGATGGCGGGTCCACGCAGGTGAGCTCACCAGTTCCACCGCGGTCTCCTGCAGCGGGCGGGCCGGGAAGAAGGTGTCCACCAACTGGGTGGAGCGGAGCCGCTCCGCCACCGGGCCGCGCGCCACCACCGCGGCGATGCGCATGCTCGGCGCAGTGATCTTGGTGAGGGAGGTGAGGTGCACGACAGTGCCGTCCCGGTCCAGAGTGATCAAGGGCTGCGGACCCGGAGTGATGCCGAGATGGCGCGCGTAGTCGTCCTCGATGACGAACGCCCCGGCTGCCCTGGCCACCGACAGGACCTGGTCACGTCGCTCGGCCGTGAGCACCACCCCGGTCGGATTGTGGAAGGTGGGCTGGCAGTAGAACACCCGCGCCCCGGTCATCGCGAAGGCCTCAGCGAGTAGATCCGGCCGTACTCCTTCCCGGTCGACCGGAACGGGGACGGGGTGCAGCCCGGCGGCGCGAGCGGCCACCAGCACTCCCGGATAGGTCGGCGACTCCACCAGCAGGGACGCGCCCGGTGGCAGCAGTGCCCGAAGTGCCGTCGAGAGCGCCGCCTGCCCGCCGTTGGTGATGAGTACGTCGTCGGCGGTGATCTCGGGGCCGACGCTCCGGGCGAACCAGGCGCGTAGTTCCGGGATACCGCTGGGCGGGGGCCGCTCCCAGGAGACCTGCCGGCGGATGGCCCGTCCCGCCGCCGCGGCCAGTGCGCGTACCGGCTGGAGCGACGGGTGCAGATAGCCGCCGCTGAGCGCGATCGTCCCCTCCGGGGGAATCGGCAGCATCGCGCTGACCCCGGTCGCGTCGACCGTACGGTCGCCCAGCGCGACCGCCTGCCAGTCGAAGTCCGGGGGTCCGGTAGCGCTGACCGGCCGCTCGGCCACATAGGTCCCGCTACCCGGGCGGGTCACGATCAGCCCCTCGGCGGAGAGCGCGCTCAGCGCGCGGGAGACGGTGACAGGGCTGACCTTGTAACGCTCGGTCAGAGTACGGCTGGACGGCAGCCGGTCGCCCGCCCGCAACCTTGTCACCTCGTCCCGGAGCCTGGTGGCGAGCGTGCCGATACTGCTATCGTCATTCATGAGAGATAAGAGTAGCGCTACTATCCCCAGCCGAATAGTGCTCCCCGGTCCGGCGATGACGGGGCTCGGGCTGGCCGCCCTCGGGGTGTTGGCCTTCTCGTTCACCTTTCCGGCCACCGTCCTGGCGCTCGACGGGCTCGACCCGTACCTCATCGGTATCGGGCGGGCGGCCGCCGCGACGGTGCTCGCGGTGCTCGCGCTGGCCGCCGTACGCGCGCCCCTCCCGCGCCGAGGCCAGTGGGGCGGGCTGGCGGCGGCCGGACTGGGGGTGGTCTTCGGGTTCCCGGTGCTGTCCACGCTCGCTCTCCACCAGGGCGCCTCCGCCTCACACGGCGCGGTGGTGATCGGCCTGCTCCCCGGCGCGACGGCGGTCTGCGCCGTGCTCCGGGCGCACGAACGGCCGTCCCGCTCCTTCTGGCTCGCGAGCGGGGCAGGGGCCGCCTGCATCGGGGCCTTCGCGCTCAGCCGTGGCGCCGGCCGGATCACGCCGGCGGACCTGCTGCTGTTCGGAGCGCTGCTGGCCGGGGCTGTCGGCTATGCCGAGGGGGGCAGGCTGGCCAGGGACATGCCCGGCTGGCGGGTCATCTCCTGGGCGCTGGTGCTCACCGCGCCGATCTCCATCCCCGTCACGCTCGCACTTCTCGCGACGGGTGATCCGCGATGGACCGGAAGGGCGCTCATCGGCTTCGGCTACCTGTCCGTGGTGTCGATGTTCCTTGGATTCTTCGCCTGGTACGGCGGGCTTGGCCGGGCCGGCATCGCCCGGGCCAGCCAGGTCCAGCTGGCCCAGCCGATGCTCACTCTGAGCTGGTCGGCGCTGTTCCTGGGGGAACACATCGACGCCTTCACCGGCTTGGCCGCGGTGGCCGTCCTCGGCTGCGTGGCGTGGACTCAGCGAGCCCGGAGCTTGCCCCCGGCGGCCTCTCCGCGCACGCTGGGTGGTAGGGAAACACAACGTCGTGCCCAGGTAGGAGAAGCACATGGGCGACCAGGTCACGATCCCCGAGGGAGGCTTCTGGCCGGCCCCCGAGATTCCGCAGCCGAACATCTATCCCATGGAGTGGCGGGTCGAGACGGAGAAGCTCGCGGCCATCTATGAAAAGTCCAAGCGAATGCTCTGGAACCCCGCCGACCTGCCGTGGGACGACGTGCGCGCGGAAGAGTTCACCGACGAGCAGCGACTGGGGATCATGTACTGGTTCGCGGTCCTCGCCAACTTCGACGCCTCCGGTCCGGCGGTGTTCGCCCGGGCCACCATCCAGGCGTTCGAACAGCACCAGGAGGATCCCGTCCGCAAGTGCTTCTTCTCGATCACCCGTGACGAGATGAACCACGAGGAGTGCTGCCAGCGGTCCATCGCGAAACTGTGGCCGGGCGGCCCGCTGGACTGGGAGCCCTCGACGGTGCTGGAGCAGGCCGCGCACAACAACATCGGCTGGCTTTACCACAACGGCGGCCGCTACTGGACCGGCTTCTCCGGCGCCGTCGGGAAGTACTCCCTGGCGGTGCTGTTCACGAGCTTCATGATGGGGGAGATGGCCGCCTCGACCCTGTTCCGGGGCATGGCCACCGGCGCCCGGCACCCCGTCTTCCAGGAGATGTTCCAGAAGATCGGCAGGGACGAGTCCCGGCACCTGCAGATCTGCATGACGATTCTGGAGAACGAGTGGCCCGGCCTCACCGAACCGGTGAAGACCCAGATCACCAGGCAGCTCAGAGCGGGCTTCGTGTTCCTGTCGATGATCCTTTGGGAACCCCCGCAGGGCTTCTGGGAGTTGCCGCCGTACTTCCTGGGCAACCACCGGGTGTTGATGGACCACGCCCGCGACGCGGGTCTCGGCGTGCTGTCCTACGAGGAGCAAGCCGAGAACTGGAAGGTCGCCATCGCCCGGATTCGGGCCATCGTCGAGCGCTGGGGCATCGAGTTCCCGGCCGTACCCGAGCTCGACATCGACGGCGTCGAGGTCGGCTTCATCGACGCTGAGGACATCATCCCGGTGTTCTGAGCCCGGGCACCTCCGCGGTCATGCGATCGTTTTTGAATCATTGCATGATCACGGAGTGGACTTCGGGGGCGTTGTGCGCGGCTGGCGGATCGGACGGCGGATACTGCGGACTGCGGCGTGGGGGGCGGCGTTCGTGCTCGGGCTGGCGGGGATCTTCCTCGCCGACAC
>JAOPYO010000094.1 GCA_025964575.1 Actinomycetes bacterium | reverse complement strand
CTAGTAGCCCTTGAAGTGTGGTGAACGGCATGTCAACCAACACCCGGCTCTGCGCGTCCAAGCCCCACTTTTCGGCGGACTCGCGCGCCTGTGTGACCAGCTCCGACCCGCTGTATGTGTTCTTTATCACATTTGCCCGAAGAGTCCCCTCGGCGGCCGTCAGGTCGTCCACGAGGTCGTCCACGATGAGCGTCGGCGCGTCCGGATCGACGGGGGAGTACGGCGCGAAGCGATCCCCGTACGACCTCACCTCGGCGGCATAGTCGATCACTCCTGGCGGGCAGTCCTGGAGCGGCGCTCCCATCGCGTGCAGCGAGAGCCCGACGATGTCACGTGCCGCGGGCGCCTCGACGGTCAGCCCGGCCCCGGCCACCACGACGATCTCCGCGCCGCTCGCGGCGGTTCCCGCCAGGTCCTCCGGCTCGATCGGCTCGGGGGTCGGCTCCACCACTAGTCCGACGGACCAGCAGGCGAACAGCCACACCGCGGTCTGCCAGTGTGGTGGCAGGGCCAACGCCACCCGCTCGCCCGGCTCCGCGTCGAGCCCGTCGACGAGCAGGTTCGCCGTCTTGGCGACCCAGTTGTCGAAGGTCTTGGCCGACAACTCGATCCGCTCACCGGCCGCGTCGTCATAGAACGTCACCAGCGGGCGGGACGGCTCCGCCGCCACCACCCGCCGGAGCAGATCCGCAGGTCCCGTGTCTCGCATGAGAGGGAGCGTACGACCTCTCGACGGCAGCTCCGGATTCGCCGTCTCAGGGCCATGCCGGACCATCCCTGTGCGTCAGGTGCGACGCGCTACCTGCCGCGTTGCCGAGCGCGGTCAGATACGCTGCGGGATTTGATGGACAACCTTGGCCCAGCCCGCGTGCTCGCGCGGCTCACCGTCGCCTCCGCGCTGCTCCTCGTGGCGTGGTTGGTCGTGTCGCTGCCGCTGCTGATGGCAGGGATGTTCCGCATCGGGCCCGCACTGGTCCTGTTCGTCCTGGCCGCCGCGCTCATCCTCGCCCTGGGCTTCCGTGGCGTGACCCGCAGCGATGTGCGCGGGGGGCCGACTTCGTGGTGGGTGGTCGGCGGGGTGGTCGCCGTGGCCCTCGCCTTCCTGGCGCTGCAGCTGATCATGTGCTCGGAGCAGATCATCGTCCGCCGCGATCCCGCGTCGTACGTCCAGTTCGCCGTCTGGCTCCAGGAGCACGGCTCGCTGCCGATCTCGGAGTATCGCTGGGCCTTCGGCGGCGACGATCCGGCCCTGTCATTCGGCAGTCCAGGGTTCTACCCGGATGGTCACTCGCTCGTCCCGCAGTTCATGGCCGGGCTGCCGATGGTGCTCACGCTGGGCGGCTGGATCGGCGGCACCTCCGCCATGGTCGCCATGGCCCCGCTGCTGGGCGCCTGCGCCGTCCTGTCCTTCGGGGGGCTCACCGCCCGGCTGATCGGGCCCCGCTGGGCCCCGCTCGGCGCGCTGGCCCTGGCGCTGACGCTGCCGATGCAGTGGGTCTCACGATCGACCTACAGCGAACTGCCCGCGCTGGTCCTGCTGCTGGGCGGGCTGGCGTTGATGCACGACGTACGGGAACTCTCGGCCGGCACTGAGGGGACCCCGGTATGGAAACAGCCGGTCCGGGTCCGGGCCGCGCTGGCCGGTCTCGCCCTCGGGCTGACCGTGCTGGTCCGGATCGACGGGTTGCGCGACGTGCTGCCGGTGGTGGTGTTCGCCGGGCTGCTGGTCGCCCGGCGGCGTCGCACGGGACTGCCGCTGTTCGCCGGCCTGGCCGTCGGCGTGGGCGCGGGCCTGGTCGAGGGCTTCACGCTGTCGAGGCAGTACCTCTCGTACCTCCACCAATCGCTCGACCCGCTGTTGCTGATGGCGGTCACCGTCGTGGCGGCCACCGTCCTCATGGTGACGCTGCTGCTCTGGCCGGTCACCGGAGTCCGGCTGCGCCGTGTCGGCGCCTGGATCTCCGCAAGCAGATGGCCCGATGTGGGTGCGGCCGTCACCGTGATCGTCATGATCCTGTTCGCGGTCCGGCCGTACCTCCAGACCGAGGTACGGATCCCGCACTCCGCCGACGACAAACTGACCGCCCTGGCCATCCAGACCATCCAGACGTACACCGGCCTGCCGGTCCAGCCCGACCGGCTGTACGGCGAGCTCAGCCTCTACTGGGTGGTCTGGTACATCGGGGTGCCCGCGCTGCTGCTCGGCACGTTCGGCGCCGCCCTGCTGGTGCGCCGGCTGCTGCGACGTCGCTCGCTGGAGTGGGTGCTGCCCTACTCGGTGATCGTCTGGACCACGGTGACCACCCTGCTGCGGCCCGGCATCACGCCCGACCATCCGTGGGCCTCGCGTCGTCTGATCTCCGTGGTGATCCCCGGAATGCTGCTGTTCGCCATCTGGGCGCTCGCCTGGGTCGTCCGGAGGATACGGCGGCTGGGATACGGGCGGCAGGCGACCGGGGCGGCTGCTATGGCCGGGGCGCTGTTGCTTCTGGTGCCGATCGCGGCCACGTCCGTCGGGCTGATGTTCAGCAAGACCGAGCAGGGCGAGATCGTCGCGGTGCGGCAACTGTGCCAGAAGCTCGGGCAGGGAGCCTCGGTCCTCATCGTCGAGAGGGTCACCGCCGAGCGGTTCGCCCAGGTGATCCGTGGGATGTGCGGGCTACCCACGGCGAGGGTCCGCATCCTCCCCGGGGCGAAGGCCCCCGACCCGGCCGAGGTGCAGCGGGTCATCAAGAAGATCTACGGTGTCCAGCGCCGCCCGGTGCTGCTGGGGGCGGAGGCCTCGCAGGTGGCACCGTACGGTCTGGCTCAGCCGGCGCTGCACGTCGTGTCCCGGAGCGACGGACACTCCCTCATCACCCCACCGCACGGCACCTGGCGCCTGGACATCTCCATCTGGATGGCCGAGCCTCTCGGACCCGGCTGAATTTCGGGGTTTCGGTCCGCTGCTGTTCATCCACTGGCAATGGTCGCGTCGCCGACCGGCGCCATTGCGGTCCACGGTGCGAGTATCCTCGCCCTGCGTGAGTACCGAGCCTGTTCATGTCACCATCGTCCTGCCCTGCTACAACGAGCAGGACCACGTCATCGACGAGGTCGAGCGCATCTGTAAGGCGATGGACGCGAGCGGTCAGACCTATGAGCTGCTCGCCGTCGACGACAAGTCGACCGACCAGACCTTGGAACGGTTGCGCGAGGCCGAGCCTCGATTCCCCCAGATGAAGGTCATCGCGTTTCAGCACAACAGCGGCTCGGGCACGGTGCGCCGTATCGGCACCCAGCAGGCCCTTGGCGAGATCGTCGTGTGGACCGACGCGGACATGACCTATCCCAATGAGCGGATCCCCGAACTGGTCTCGATCCTCGACGAGGACCCGTCCGTGGACCAGGTCGTCGGTGCGCGGACCAGCGAGGAGGGCACCCACAAGCTGCTGCGGGTGCCGGCCAAGTGGCTCATCCGCAAGATCGCCGAACGGCTGACGGCGTCGGAGATCCCTGACCTCAACTCCGGCCTGCGGGCGTTCCGGCGCTCGGTGTCGCTGCCCTACCTGCGGCTGCTGCCCCCCGGGTTCTCCTGCGTCACGACGATCACGCTGGCGTTCCTGTCCAATCAGCACGCGGTGCGCTATCTGCCGATCGACTACTTCAAGCGGGCCGGAACGTCCAAGTTCCACTTCACCAAGGACGCCTACCGCTACATCCTGCAGGTGCTGCGGATGGTCATGTACTTCAACCCGTTGAAGGTCCTGATGCCGCTCGCCCTCTGGCTGCTCGTCATCGGGCTGGGGAAGGGGCTCTTCTACGACATGTTCGTCCACCCGCTGTACTTCCCGGCCAATACCGTGATGCTCTTCGTCACCGGATTGATCATCGCCACGCTGGCGCTGCTCGCCGACCTCATCGTCCGCTCCAGGGACGACACTTGACCGCGTGCCAGCAGAGCCGGCGAGGATGTCCATGAGGATCGCGCTCATCGGGCCGGCGTTCCCCTACAAGGGGGGTGGTGCGCACCATACGACCGAACTGGCGCACCGGCTGGCGACTGCCGGGCACTCCGTCACGCTGGAGTCCTGGAAGGCGCAGTACCCGTCGTTCCTCTATCCCGGACAGCAGACGATCGATGAGCCTGAGGGCACGCCCTTCCCCGGCACCCACCGCCGGCTGTCCTGGCGCCGCCCCGACGGCTGGCTCCGTCTGGGCCGCGACCTCGGCAACCGGGCCGGCCGTCGGCTCGGCCGCGATCGGGGGGACACGGACCCGTTCGACCTGGTGATTCTGGCCGTGCTCAGCCCGGTCCAGGTGCCGTCCTATCTCGGCATCCTGGCCGGGCTGCGGCGCCGTACCCGGGTGGTGGCGCTCTGTCACAACGTGCTGCCGCATGAGCGCACGTTCTATGACGAGCCGCTGATGAAGGCCTTGCTGCGGAGGGTCGATGGGATCCTCGTGCACTCCGAGGAGCAGGCGGCCCTCGTCCGTACGCTCACCACCCGGCCGGTCCAGGTCGCTGAGATGCCCGCCCACTTTCCCACCCCGGGCACCTCCACCGACCGTGATCTTCGTGTCGTGCCGGAGGCACGCCGGCAAGCTCTGCACGTCGACGGGAACCGCGAGATCACGACGGCGGAGGGGGATGTTCACAACAGGCTGCTGTTCTTTGGGATCATCCGGCCCTACAAGGGGCTCGACGTGCTACTGCGGGCGCTCGCGGCGGGGCCATCCGAGGTCGCGCTGACGGTGGCGGGGGAGTTCTGGGGAGGCCTGGAGGAGACCCGCGCGCTCATCGCCGAGCTCGGACTGGCGGAGCGGGTCGAGCTGAGACCGGGCTATGCCCCCGCCGCGGACGTACCCGGGCTCTTCGCCGCCGCCGACGCGCTCGTGCTGCCCTACCGGTCGGCGACCGCGTCGCAGAACGTCTGGATGGCGTACGAGCACGGCGTGCCGGTCATCGCCACCAGGGTCGGTTCGTTCGTCGGCCAGATCCGCGACGGCGAGGACGGGCTGCTCTGCGAACCAGACGACGTCGCGTCCCTGACCGAGGCGCTCAAGCGCTTCTACGCCCCCGGCGAGCCCGCACGGCTACGGGCCGGCGTCAGTCCCGTCGACTCCGAGCCGGTCTGGAACGCCTACCTCAGCACCCTGCTCGAGCAGAGCGGGCACCGTCAGACATAGTCCTCGATGGCCTTGAGTAGCTGGCGCTTGGGCTTGGCACCCAGGATCTGGGTGACGACCTCACCCTTGACATAGAGGTTGAGGGTCGGGGCCCCCATGACGCCGTACTTGGCGGGAGTGATCGGGCTCTGGTCGATGTCCAGCTTGGCGATGGTGAGCTTGCCCGCGTATTCGGCGGCGATCTCCTCCAACACCGGAGCGATCATCTTGCAGGGCCCGCACCAGGTCGCCCAGAAGTCGACCAGCACCGGGAGCTCGCTGGCGAGCACCTGCTCGTCGAACGTCGCGTCGGTCACGGTGATGGATGTGCTCACGGTCTCTCCTCCGTCGGGCCCGCCGTAAGGCGTTTCGCCTCTGCCACGGGTGACAAGTCGGCAGGCGTCCCGTTCATTCCCGTACGAGCCGTACGAGCCGTACGAGCACGACTGAGGGCGAAGGCGAGCCCGGCCCAGGCGAGATCGGCGACCGTGGAGATCAGCCGGGCCACCACCGCGACCACCAGCGCCTGCGGGGGACCCATGAGCGGGGCCAGCGCGGCGGTCATGGCCAGCTCGCGGGTGCCGAGTCCGCCCGGCGCGAAGATCGTGAGAAAGCCGACCGACCAGGCCAGCATGAAGGCCGCGCTGGCCGGCAGGAAGTCGGCGAACCCGCCGCCATGGATGTCGGCGACGAGCAGCCAGGTCTGCACTCCGAGCAGCAGCCAGCCCAGCACGGTCCAGCCGAGCGCCCGGCGGATGGCCGGCAGCCGTACGGCCCGTTCGAGCGGTTCCTTGCGGGCCAGCCGCAGTGCCAGGTTCAGCGCCGAGGTGAGCACCCGGGGATGCAGGCCGATCAGGGCGACCGGCACCAACGCCAGCACCCACCAGTAGTCGCGGGCGGCGCCGGACGAGGTGAAGGGGAGGGCGAGCGCGGTCAGGGCCAGGGCCGAAGCCAGCGTGATCGCCATGGCGACGACCGTCGCGGTGAACGTGCGCTTGCGCGGAGCCGCGTGATCGCGGGCCAACTCCACGGTGGCCACCACCTGCCAGACACCGCCGGGCACGTACTTGCCGAGCTGCCCGATGAACATGACCTGGGTCGCCGCCGGCAGCGACAACGGCGAGCCGAGATCGGCGAGGAGCGCGCGCCAGGCCAGCATCGCCGGGCCGGGTGCCAGCACGCCGGCGAGCAGCGCTCCCGCCACCGACCACCAGGACAGTGCGGACAGCGCGGCCCAGGCCTTGTCCCACTGGGAGATCAGGGCATAGGCCATGAAGGCGATGGCGAGCAGCACGAACCCGAGTCGCAGGGCCCTGCTCGCGACCAGACGGCGCAGCACCCGCCCAGGCTATGGGGACAATTACAAGATCACGCCCATGATGGGGCTGTTCGCCTGGTGAACGGTGACCGAACGACTTCGGAACAGCGGCGGCTCGGCGCTGCGAAGGTCGCTGGGTGACCGCACGAACGCCCGTAGAATCGGGTCCATGTCGAAGGAGCGGGCACCGCAGCTGGCGTACTCCGAGTTCCAGGGCGCGATGCTCGAAGAGGACAAGCGCCGCCGTAAGGCCGCCAAGCTGATCTCGGTGCTGCGCCACTTTCTGGGTCGTGACGACCTCAGCGGGCTGGTCGTCGCCGATGTCGGCTGCTCGGCGGGGTTCATCTCCGACGAGTTGGCCGAGGCGGGTGCCAAGCACACCGTCGGCATCGACATCGACGTGCCGGGCCTGCGGAAGGCGGCAGACCGGTTCGGCGAGCGGGTCGGCTTCGTCTGCGGTGACGGCGAGCGGCTGCCCTTCCCTGACGGCACCTTCGACGCCATCGTCTTCAACCACATCTACGAGCATGTGGTCGACCCGGATGCGGTGGTGAAGGAACTGCACCGGGTGCTGGCCGACGACGGGGCGCTCTACCTCGGCCTGGGCAACAAGTACGGGATCATGGAGCCGCACTACAGGCTGCCGTTCCTGTCCTACCTCCCGGCCGGCCTGGCCGACCGCTACGTCAAGGCCAGCGGCCGCGCCGACCACTACTACGAGCGCTTCCGCGGCCGCACGGGCCTGCAGCAGATGCTGAGCGATTTCCATGTCTGGGACTACACGTTCTCGGTGATCGCTGAGCCGGATCGCTTCCACGGACAGGACGATCTACCCGGACCGGTGGCGAAGCTGCCGGAACAGGCCGTCCGGACGCTGCGCCCGATCATCCCGACATTCCTGTGGGTCGCCACCAAGACGCCCCAACCGCCCGCCGGTCCCATTTTGATCAGCCCGGCCGAGCGCGTAGGCCCCCGATAACCCCGGGGACACGCGTGATCACGCCAAATGCCCCTCTTCCGCCGGGGGTGGCGGCGTAGGCTGGCGATCAGGGGAGACGGGCGGCCACCATCGCATGCTCGGCCATCTGAGTGATCCCCATCACCTGCTCGCAAGGGAGAGTCTTGGCGCCTCGGATCCTCGTTGACGCCACCGCCGTGCCCGCCGATCGGGGGGCGCTGGGGAGGTATGTCGATGGCCTGATCGCGGCACTGCACACCGGCGGAGCGGATCTGGCGATCGCCTGTCAGCGGCTGGATGAGGAGCGGTACGGAACGCTCGCACCCACCGCGAGGGTCGTCGCCGGACCGGTCGTCATCGCCCATCGGGCCGCCCGGCTGGCCTGGGAACAGTTCGGTTTGCAGTACATCGCCAAACAGGTGAACGCCGAGGTCCTCCACTCGCCGTACTACTCGATCCCACTGAGCCCCGGCCTGCCCACGGTCGTCACCATCCACGACGTCTCGTACTTCACCGATCCCGACGATCACGACCCGGTCAAGGCCACCTACATCAAGTCGGCGACCCGTACGGCGTCCCGCCGCGCCACCCGGTTGATCGTGCCGTCCCGGTCCACCCGGGACGAACTCGTACGCCTGCTCCACGTGGACATGGGCCGGTTGGACGTGGCGTACCACGGCGTCGATCACGAGGTCTTCCACCGGCCGCAGGAGGACGAGCGGAAGCGGCTGTCCGACCGGCTCGGCCTGCACGGTCACCCGTACGTCGCCTTCCTCGGGACGCAGGAGCCGCGCAAGAATGTGCCCAACCTGATCCGCGGCTGGGCCGAGGCGGTCGCCGAACTGCCCGATCCGCCGGCTCTGGTGCTGGCCGGTGCCGGCGGCTGGGACGACGAGCTCGACGCGGCGATGGCGGATGTACCTCCGTGGCTGCGGGTGATCCGGCCCGGCTATCTGAGCTGGTCGTCGCTGCCCGGCTTCTATGGCGGTGCGAGCGTCGTCGCGTTGCCGAGCATCCGCGAGGGCTTCGGGCTGCCGGTCCTGGAGGCGATGGCGTGCGGGGCGCCGGTGCTGACCACTCGGCGCGCCTCGCTGCCCGAGGTAGGCGGTGACGCGGTGGCCTATACCGAGCCTGACCCGGCCAGCATCGCGCTGGCATTGCGTGGGCTGATCAGCGATCCGATCCGGCGGCAGGAACTCGGGGACGCCGCTCACGTCCGGTCCTACGAGTTCAGCTGGGCGGCTTCCGCGGAGGCTCATATGGCGTCCTACGAGCGCGCCGTCGGCAAGTAAGCTCGCCGGAATGGAAGCGATTCTCCTCGTCGGGGGCCAGGGCAGTCGGTTGAGACCCCTCACGATCTCCACTCCCAAGCCGTTGCTGTCGATGGCTGGTGTTCCCATGCTGGAACATCAGTTGACCAGGGCGCGGGCTGCGGGCGTGGACAGGATCGTGTTCGCCACCTCGTACCGCGCGGAGATGTTCACCGAGGCGTTCGGGGATGGTGAGCGCCTGGGGCTGGAGATCGTCTATATGACCGAGGACGTTCCTCTGGGCACGGCGGGCGCCATCCGCAACGCGGCTGACGCGCTCACGTGCGGTGCGGACGCGGCTGTCCTGGTGCTGAACGGGGACATCCTCTCGGGCCACGACATCTCGGCTCAGGTGGGGATCCATGAGAAGGCGGATGCGAGTGTCACCTTGCATCTCACCATCGCGGAGGACGCACGGCGGTACGGGTCCGTACCCACCGACCCGGCCGGCCGGGTCATCGACTTCGTGGAGAAGTCGGCCGATCCGCCGACCAACCAGGTGAACGCCGGCTGCTATGTCTTCCGGCGTTCGGTGATCGACCGCATTCCGACCGGCAGGGTCGTCTCAGTCGAGTACGAGACCTTCCCCGGTCTGCTCGCTGATGGCCAGGTGGTCCTGGGGTACGTCGAGTCGGCCTACTGGCTGGACGTGGGGACTCCCGCGGCCTTCGTACGGGGAGCCTGCGA
Organism: Actinomycetes bacterium; assembly: GCA_025964575.1. Classification (GTDB taxonomy): domain Bacteria; phylum Actinomycetota; class Actinomycetes; order Streptosporangiales; family Streptosporangiaceae; genus Actinomadura_E. The sequence continues at coordinate 4,103 of JAOPYO010000094.1, read as the reverse complement.
TCTGGTTCTCGGAGCCATGCCCTCGCAGGCGGTCGGCTCCTCATCGCACGGCGCCCTGCTGCTGGATGGCGCGGTGGTCCACTCGAACGCCCAGGTCCACGGTGGCACGACGGTGGGCGCGGGCGCTCGCGTCGATTCCGGAGCCTTCGTCGAGGCCAGCGTGCTCTTCGATGGGGCAGTGGTCGAATCCGAGGCCCGGGTGGTGAGGTCGGTCGTCGGACGAGGTGCCCGCATCTGCGCCGGCGCCGTTCTTGACGATGTCGTGGTCGGCGATGGAGCGATCGTGGGGTCGGGCAACGAACTGCGGGCAGGCCTCCGCCTGTGGCCCGGCGTCGAACTCCCCCCGACGGCGGTGCGCTTCTCTCACGACACCTGAGCCACAGGATCTCCTGATCACATCACAGGAAGATCAATAGGTGCCTCGATCGCTCCCCAAGGGGGCCCACTAGGGGCCCAGTAGGGACCCACTAGGGGGGTCAGAATTCCTATTGAGGGGGCCCAAATCTGCTCGGTCACAGGCTGACTTTATGCGAGTGCGAGCCGTAAAAACCGTCAGCGTCCGGGCTGGTCAGAGCATAACCATGTGGTCCGCGTTACCCGGGTAATCGGCGGCCCGTAAGCACGGACCCAATCTCCGTCCTCAGCAATACTCCTTTCGCTTTTATTTGATCATGTAACAATATCGGCTGCCATATCCCACCTAATCCGGCATGGCTAGATGTGCCGGGAAACGGACCGGACTATGAGAGCACGCCGATGGATCGCGGTAACCCTCGGGGTCATCTGCGCGATGGGTCTGATCAGCGCCGCGATAGTGAATTCCAAACCTGGCGCGGTGCCGCAGAGAACCCAGCTCAACGCCAACACCACGCCCGTTCACACCTTCGTCGCCACCGACGACCTCAACGGGCGCGCCGGCAGGTCGCTGAACGCCCGCACGGTGAAGGTCGACCAGTATCGCAAGGGGCAGAAGGTCCCGGTGGTCTGTCAGGACGCCGGTGAGTTCGCCTATGGCTCCGATATCTGGGATCTCACCGCCAGCGGGACCTGGGTCACCGACGTCTATGTGAAGACCGGCAGCACCGGTTACGCGAAAGGCGTGCCCCGCTGCGGCAGCGGCACTCAGGCGGCCACGCAGGCCTATCGGACGACCACGGATCTGAGCGGCCGGACCGCCAAGCGGCTGTCGGCCACCACCAAGAAGGTCTACAAGAAGGGCTCCTCGGTCACCATCAAGTGCCAGGCGTATGGTCAGTACGCGTACGGGTCGTACATCTGGGACAAGACCTCCGACAGCCTCTGGGTCACCGATAAATACCTCAAGACCGGCCACGACGGCTTCATTCCGGGCCTGACGCGGTGCGACAGCGACCCGCCATCCGACGGCGCCGGTGCCGGTAAGAGCGGCGGTGGCAGGGGAAGTAACAATGGTACGGCGGGCTCCAGCGACTGTTACAGCACGGCCGCCGTTCATGGGCGCAACAATGGTGCCGCCGGCTCGACCTCCGGCACCGCCGCCCAGCGGATCGAGCGTGTGGTCGCCGCCGCCAAGTCGATGACCACCAAGAAGCTGAGTTACTCCTGGGGTGGTGGCGGCAAGGGCGGCCCGGCCTGCGGTGTCTCCTACGCCAGCCCCGGCGGGCACCTGGACTTCCGGGTGTATGGATTCGACTGCTCCGGGCTGACGCTCTATGCGTTCTGGCGCGCCGCGGGTATCAACATCGGTGACAGCACCTCTCAGCAGTACTCGCGTGGCACGAAGGTGAACTGGTCGAGTCTGCGCCGCGGTGACCTGGTCTTCTGGGGCAGTGGTGACAACATCTACTCCACGACCCACGTCGCGCTCTATCTCGGTAAAAACCAGATCCTTGAGGCGGCGCCGCCCCGAGGCACGACGAGCGTGCACGTGACGACCCTGTACGGCTCGGGCCGGCACACGGCACACGTCATCCGGTTCATCAAGTGACCCATTGACTCGTGGCGTGCCCCGTGATCAGCAGGCTCTCCGGAGCGGGACACGCCACGAGTCGACAAGATGCGTCAGACCAGCGGAAGGCTGCGCTCCCTCGGAGAACCCCCGAAGTGGCCGACGCCGTCGGTGCGGCGGGCGGCCTCGATGCGCTCCTGCGGTACGACCCCGTACGACGTGGTGCGCTGCCGTGCGGGGCGCCCTGCGCGGCCGGCGAGTTCCTCCAGCGAACTCATCGTCTTGAACGAGCCGTTCTCCGACCCCGCCATCCGGCTGATCGTCTCCTCCATGAGGGTGCCGCCCAGGTCGTTGACGCCGCCCTGCAGCACCTCGCTGCACAGTTCGTCGCCCAGCTTGACCCAGGAGCACTGGATGTTGTCGATCGCGCCGTGCAGGAGGATGCGCGCCAGTGCGTGCACCGCACGGTTTTCCCGCGCGGTGGGTCCGGGCCGGGCCAGCCCGGCGAGATAGATCGGCGCATTGTGGTGCACGAAGGGCAGCAACACGAACTCGGTGAACCCACCGGTCCGCTCCTGGATGCCCCGTAGCAGCTTGAGATGTCCCACCCAGTGCGACGGTGTATCCACATGCCCGTACATCATCGTCGAAGTCGTCCGAAGACCCAGCTCATGGGCGGTGGTGACCACCTCCACCCAGGAGGCGGTGGGCAGCTTGCCCTTGGTGAGCACCCAGCGGACGTCGTCGTCGAGGATCTCCGCGGCGGTGCCCGGGAGCGAGTCCAGCCCAGCGTCCTTGGCCTCCAGCAGCCAGTCCCGGATCGACAGGTTGGTCCGGCTGGCGCCGTTGACGACCTCCATCGGGCTGTAGGCGTGCATGTGCATGCCCGGAGCGCGGCGCTTCACCTCGCGGGCGATGTCGAAGTAGGCCGTGCCGGGCAGGTCCGGGTGGATGCCGCCCTGCATGCAGACCTCGGTGGCGCCGGCCGCCCAGGCCTCCTCGACCCGCTGCCCGACCTGCTCGAGTGACAGTGTGTAGGCATCGGCATCGGTTCGCCGCTGTGCGAAGGCGCAGAACCGGCAACCGGTGTAACAGACGTTGGTGAAGTTGATGTTACGGGTGACGACGTAGGTCACCTCATCCCCGACCGCCTCCTTCCGGAGATCATCGGCCAGCTTCATGAGCTCGGTCAGCTCCGGGCCGTCGGCGTGCAGCAACGCGAGCGCCTCGTCGTCGGAGAGTCCCGCGGGATCCCGCTCGGCGCTGCGCAACGCGGCACTGACATCGGCGTCGAATCGCGCAGGCGCGTTCATACGCTCGCGCAGCGCGTCCCAGTCGCCGTAGACCTCGTCGAAGTCGTCTCTCCGGTCGTTCGTACGCCCGGTGGTGTCGATCTCCACATGCAGATCCGTACGACCGCTACCGGCCAGTCCGCCGAACCCGCCGTCGGGTTCCTGCCAGGGGCGGCCTTCCAGCACGGCGTCCTCGCGGGCCAGGCCCGTCTTCCGATCGGACAGCGCCGCGACATGCGCGGTCAGCCGCGGGTCCAGCCAAGGCTCGCCACGCTGGACGTACTCGGGGTAGATGGTCAGCCGCTCGCGCAGGGTGAATCCCTGCTCGGCGGTCTGTCGCGCGAGATCGTCGATCTGCGGCCAGGGGCGCTCGGGGTTGACGTGGTCGGGGGTGAGCGGCGAGACCCCGCCCCAGTCGTCGATTCCGGCCCGTAGCATCAGCCCGTACTGCGTATCGACGAGATTCGGCGGCGCCTGAATGCGCGCCTTCGGGCCCAGGATCAGCCGTGCCACCGCGATGGTGGCGGCCAGCTCCTCCATCTCGGCGTCGGGGGTGTCGCGCATCTTGGTGTCGGGCTTGGCGCGGAAGTTCTGGATGATCACTTCCTGGATGGCGCCGTTCTCACGCATCGTCTTGCGGATCGCGAACAGCGCGTCGGCCCGCTCCTCGAAGGTCTCCCCGATGCCGATGAGGATGCCGGTGGTGAAGGGGACGTTGGTGCGGCCCGCGTCCTCCAACACCCGGAGGCGTACGGCCGGGTCCTTGTCGGGCGAGCCGAAGTGCGGGCCGCCCTTCTCGCTGAACAGCCGGGTCGCGGTGGTCTCCAGCATCATCCCCATCGAGGGGGCGACCGGCTTGAGCCGCTGGAAGTCCTGCCAGCTCA
>JAOPYO010000063.1 GCA_025964575.1 Actinomycetes bacterium | reverse complement strand
TCGCTGTGGTTCTGGAGGGCATCCACGCCCGGTTCCTGCAGAACGCCACCGTGGGCGAGGGCTTCGACCAGGTCGGCGACGCTGTCCCCGTCCTTATCGCCCGCGCCCACCGCACCCTCGACACCCGCGACCCCTACTGACCAAGCCGAGTTCACACTTCGTGATCATGAAGAGGTAAGGGAAGTGAGTCAGCAGGCCCAGCTGACGTTGACGGTGCCGCCGCCGTTGGAGACGGTGACAGAGTTATTGCCACCGTTGAGGCACGGGTTGGGGCGGGTGACAGTGACCGAAACGGTCCCGGTTCCGCCCTGCAGAATCTTGCCGCCACCGGAGGCCGAAAGCGGAATGGACGCCGAGGCGGACCAGCTGTCCACGGTCCCGCCGACCGCGGTCACTGGGAACGTGCATTTGAGCGAGCCGGACGGGATGCTACAGCCACCGCTGACCTTGAGGGTGCCGGCTGCGGGTTTGGGGGTCTTGGTGGCTTTGGGCTTGGTGGTGGTGGCCTTGGGGGTCGGGGTGTGGGTCGTCGGGGTCGGGCTTGGCGAGGGGGTGTGCGTGGTCCTCGTAGGGGTGGGCTTGGGGGAGTCGACGGTGGGGGACGCGCTCGGGTCGGGGGAGACCATGGCGGTGTCGTCGGGCAGGGCGGCCTGGGAGGTGCCGGGGCTCGGCTTGTTGTTCGATGAACTCGGCAGGATGAGATAGACCAGTCCCACAATGAGGACGACGCAGGCCGCGGCGGCGATCGCCGGCCACATCCGCGGAGAGTCCTGCCGTTCCCGCGGGCCACGTCCGGCACGGCGCGGTTCGGGCTCGGCGGCCGTGGGCCAGCCCCACTCGTCCAGGGGCTCGGCCCATTGCGCGATTGACTCCCGCTGGGCGGCCAGGGCCGGGTCGGTCGCGGTGACGAGCACCCGGCGCTGCAGATCGGCGGGGAGCAAGGCGACCGGCAGCACCTCGAGCACTCGCAGCAGCTCGGCGGTGGAGGCCTTCGGCCGGCGTTGCTCGGCGCAGACCGGGCAGGATTCGAGGTGCCGGATCAGTTTGCGGCAGGTGGCAGGTGAGAGCGGCCACTCCTGGGGGTCGACCAGCGCCGTCACGCTGGGGCACTCGCTGCGCCCGCCACGGACCAGGACGGCGGCGGCGAGGGCGTCGTCGAGCCGTTCCCGGGACTCCCAGGCCAGTTCGGCCGCCTCCTCCGTGGACAGGCCCAGCACCCCGGCCAGCTCCTCCGGCGTCAGATGATGCCGGAGCACGAGATCGATGGCCTCCCGCTGCTTTCCGTTGAGACCGGCCAGCGCGCTGTGCACGAACTGCCGGGCCTCCTCCCGCCGGGCCATCGCGCCGGGATCGTGGAGCTGCTCCTCGATCTCGGGGGCCTCGTGCCCGCCGGTGGGCCGCGCCGGATCGGCCAGCCGGTTCAGGCATGCGCTGCGTACGAGCGCGTACAGCCAGCTGCGGAAAAGCTGGGCTTCGCGGAGCCTGCCCACATGTGCCTGGGCGGCCAGCAGCGCGTCGTGCAGCGTCTGGGTCGCGGACTCCTGGTCGCGCAGGAGGGCGTGGCAGTAGTCGAACAGGCGAGCCGCATAGGCGTCGCAGACCTGCGTCATAGCATTGGGGTCGCCCGCCCTGAGCGCTTGAACCAACAGGCGGTCGTCGACGTGATCGAGACTCGGCCAACCGGACACAAGATCCTCCAACATGACGATCGTCAGGAGGGCCCCGGAGGAAGATCGGGGCTAGCCCCCGTAGGGGCCGGGGAGAGGGAGCGGGAAGTCTGGCGATGGAATTAATGGAGGCCCGACGCCCCGCTCGCGTCGGGCCTCCACCATTCTGGACGGCTTCCCGAAGGAATCGGTTGACAGGATCTTCAAGGGGATCTGCCCGGATTTCTTATGAATCCGGGCAGATCCGCCGGCGATCAGTTCTTCTTGCAGGTCGGCGCGCAGACCCGGCGGGCGATCGCCTCGAGGAAGATCTTTTGAATCTCCGCCGGGGTGTTGGCGATGAACACCGCACCGTCGGTGGCCCGGGCGACCTGGTCCAGCTCGTTCCGGTCGACGCCCTTGCCGAAACCGATCATGAGCACTTGGACGGGGTGCTTCCGGTCGTACTCCTTTTTCAGGGCGGACAGCAGCTTGGGCAGCGTGGAGCCCTTGGGGTCGTCGTTCTTGCCGTCGGTCAGCAGGAGCATCGAGTTGATCATGTCCGGCTTATAGGTGCTCTTGAGCTTCCGGTATGCGGCCAGGATCGTGTCGTACAGGCCTGTGTTGCCGGTCGGGATCGGCTTGACCTTGGCGAGTTGGCCGAGGATCACCTGGCGGCGGGACAGCGAACCGATCCGATCGCCCAGCGGGCCGATGGGCACGATCTCCTTCCACGGCTGGTTGCCGACGAGGTTGGTGGAGAACACCCACTGCCCGAGTTCGGTGTCGTCGGTCATCAGCTGTAGCCCGCCCTGGGCGGTCTTCGCCGTGGCCTGCATGCGGGTGACGCTGGTGCCGGGCACCTTGTCGGCCATCGAGCCGGAGATGTCGATGATGCTGAGCATCCGGATGGTCAGGCTGAGCTTGGACCATGCCTGCATGACCTGCGCGACGCTGTCGGCGTCCGGAGCGGGCAGCGGGCGGGGCTTGCGGGGGCTCACTCCGGTGGCGGTGCCGAAGGAGGCCGGTCCCTTGCCGTCGGGCGTACGGAACCCGAGCGCCTGCACGCGGCTCTGCGCGTTCGCCGTGGACATCGCCTTCTCGAACAGCCCGGAGGCGCTGACCTTGTCGTCGCTGGCGGTGGTCACCGTGTACGGGTAGTCCAGGGTGGCGGTGCCCTCGACCGGATAGATCGCGACGGCGGGCTCGGCGGGCTTGGACTGGTTGTGCTTCCACACCGCCTGCTCTGGGGTGAGCAACACGGGGAAGCGGCCACGCGCATCCGGCTTGAGCGACTTGAACTGCGCCTCGACGGTGGGCGTGGTGGCGTGCTGGACGGTCCGCACGATACCGGTGAAGATCGTATTGGCGTTGGGGTCGCTTTGCAGCAGCGCGCGGGTCAGCATCAGCGCGGCCATCCCGCTGGCGTTCCGGGTCGGGTCGGGCACTGACAGTCGGATCTTGTCGGCCGGGATCGTCTGGTTCTTGGTCACGGCGCCGCCGGGCATTCCGCCGGCTGCGGTCAGCAGATTGTCCCAGGACGGCGTCGAGATGATGCCCGCTTTCTTGAGCTGGCCGGCCAGGGTCGCCGGCATAGCGACCACGAGCGGCGTCTGGGCGACCTGGGTCTTGGTGATCCGGACCTTGCCCTTGCCCTTCGGCGACTTCTCGACGAGGCTGGTCCACAGGGAGGAGTCGGGGATCCAGACGTCGGGCTGCTGCGTCTGTCCCTCCGAGACCCCCTGGCCGGACAGCAGCGTCGTGACCGCGGCCGGGTCGACGTTCCTCACCTCGACCTTGACGCACTTGCCGTTGACGGATTTCTTCTGGCCGTTGAAGTCCACCGCGGTCTTGTTGACCGCGTCGGCGATGTCCGGTGCGGCCGCCACGCTGAGCGTGATGGCGTTGCTTCCGCCGCAGCTGCTCGAGTTCCCGGCGATGGCGTAGACGCCGACCCCGAGCAGTGTCGCCAGTCCGACCGCGCCGGCCAGCGGACCGATCAGTGCGCCCTTGCTGCGCTTGCGCCGGGGCCGCTCGTCATTGCCCCAGTCATCGCCGCCACCACCACCGCCGCCGCCGTAGAAGCCGCCGGAGTCGCCCGGACCTCTCGGGCCGCTCGGGTTGCTCTGGCTCTCGTACGGGTTGTACGGGCCGGACTCGACGGGGGAGGCGGCGCGGTATCCGCCGCCGAGATCGGCCGAGCCGGAGAAGCCTCCCGAGCCGTAGCTGCCGCTGCCGCCCGCATCGGAGGCACCGGAGAACCCGCCGCCGCCGTACTGTCCCTGGGGAGTCTGCGGGCGGGGGGCCTCAGGCTGCCGTGGAGCGAACCACTCGGGCACCTCGTTGTCACCGGAGGCCGTCCCGGCCTCCGGTTCGCGGCGACTGAACCAGTCGCCCGATCCACCCGGCCCGGCCGCGGCGCCCTGGGCAGGCGAGCCGTATCCCGGGGTCGCGGGATCGGTGAAGCCACCGCTGGACCCGCGGTCCAGTGGAAACTCGTTACCCTGACGTCCGTTCACGGCCTGCCTTCTTTCAGATGAAACCGACCAATGGTCCCCGGCACTGTAGCCTTACCGACGAGCTGTTACAAAGGGGCGAAAACGGGCAAAATTGCTGGTCACGACAGTAACCCCTGAATTAATCGGGCTCTTGGGGGGTCGGATCGCTCTCCGTGCACGATCCAGTACGGGTCGCGTGGGGGCCGAAGTTGTTCTGGGCAGTTCCGATTGGGTCCAGGATCCGTCCGTATCGCGGACGCGGGCTCGGATGGTAAGAAAATCTCCGCTGAGGCAGGCTCTCAGGCAACTCAGCGGACGCTTGAGTCGTCGTAGTTGATGGGACGACGACAGCCGGGGGAGACATGGCGGAGCCGAAGCCCGGCCGGATCGCCGGGCACTGGCGTCCGATCCTGACGTGGGCGCTGGTGGGTTCGTGGGGCGCTTGGGCGGTGGTCCGGCTGACCGGTGCTGATCGGCTGCCGGGCTTCGGAGTGCCCGTCACTCCGCTGCTCTCCCTCACCCCTTATGTCGCCGCCGCAGCGCCACTGCCGATCATCTGCGCCGCGGTGCTGCGCCGCTGGCGCGCCACCGCGGTGGCCGGAGTGGTCGCCGTCGGACTGGTGGCGGCCGTGCTGCCGCGACTCTTCGCCGCCGATCAGCCCCATGTCGCAGGTCCGGCGATCCGGGTGCTCAGCGCCAACCTGATGTTCAGCCGGGTCGATCCGGACTATCTGTACGCCCTGATCAAGCGCACCGGCGCGGACCTGGTCAGCCTCCAGGAGTTCAACCCCGACGAGGCGGAGGGGCTGGACAGGGCGGGACTGGGCCGGCTGCTGCCGTACAAGAACCTCGACCCGCGGTGGGAGGCCAACGGCTCGGGCATCTACTCGCGCTTTCCGCTGAAGGCTCTGCCGTCCCAGCCCGGGACCGCGATGGCCATGCCCAACGCCGAACTCGAGCTGCCCGGTGGGCGGCGACTCCAGGTCACCACGGTGCATCCGCTGCCGCCGATCTCCGGGTCCGCGTTCGGGAAGTGGCGTCATGATCTCCGCGGGCTTCCCGCCGCCGATCCCCATGGCCCCGTGCGCATCCTGGCCGGTGACTACAACGCCACCCTGGACCACGCGATGCTTCGGTCCGTGATCAGCCGCGGCTATGTGGACGCCGCGGACCAGGCGGGCAGGGGTCTGCACCCGACCTGGGGAGTGAGCATGTACGGTCCGCCGCTCTCCCTCGACCACATCCTGGTCGACCGGCGATGCGCCGTACGGCGGGTGTCGATCCACGACCTGCCCGGCAGCGATCACCGCGCCGTCCTCGCCGAGCTCCGCCTCCCGTAGCGCTGGGGTAACCGAGATCACCACCCACGGGCGTGATCTCGCGGTCGTTGACGGCACACTTGGCGGTGTGGCCCACCTTGTCCCCATCGATGACCCCGCCGATCTGCGGCTCTCCGACTACGTACGGCTGACCGACGTGCAGCTGCGCAAGACCTTGGAGGTCGAGGAGGGGCTGTTCATCGCCGAGGGAGACAAGGTCGTCCGCCGCGCCGTCGAGACCGGCCATCCCGTCCGGTCGTTCTTGATGGCCGCCAAATGGCTTGAGGCGCTGTCCGATCTGCTCGACCGGGTCGAGGCCCCCGTCTATGTGGTGGACGACGCGGTCGCCGAGGCCGTAACCGGCTACGCCGTGCACCGCGGCGCGCTCGCCTCGATGGCCCGGCTGCCGCTGCCCTCCGTACCGGGCGTGCTGACCCGCGCCCGGCGGGACCTGGTGCTCGAAGACCTCGACGTCCCTCAGCGACCCGTCTCGCCGCCTCGCCGCATCCTCATCCTTGAGGATCTTGCTGACCACGGCAACGTGGGCGCCATATTCAGGTGTGCCGCCGCACTGGGTGTCGAGGCGATCATCTTGTCGCCTCGCTGTGCCGACCCTCTCTACAGAAGAGCGGTCAAGGTCTCCATGGGTGCGGTCTTCGCGATCCCGTACGCCCGTATGACCAACTGGCACGATGGCCTGGCTGAACTTCGCGAGGCGGGCTTCCAGCTCCTCGCCCTGACTCCGGACCAGGCTGCGGTGCCGATGGACAAGATCGCGATGGGGGACCGTGTCGCTCTCATGCTGGGTTCTGAGGGAGACGGCCTCTCGTCCCACTGGCTGCACGAGGCGGATGAACCGGTGTGCATCCCGATGAGTACGGATGCGATGGCGCTCGGCGTCGACTCCCTCAACGTGGTCGCCGCCGCCGCCATCGCGTGCCACAGCCTGATGAGGGGCTGACAGCGCCGAGGATCTTCTGTCGGTCGACCGGGGACCTGCACGGTGCCGTGGTGGGGCGGGTCCATCGCGACGTGCAGGTCGCCGGTGCCGGCTCAGGTGGTGTCGGGGTCGAAGGGGCCGCAGAGGCGTTCGGTGATCTGCCACAGGCGGGCGGCGGCTTCGGTGTCGTAGGAGGGTGCGGAGGACCGGGTGAGGGTGGTGCGGTCGTAGTAGGCGCCGTTACTGTTCAATAGATCGGCCTGGCTCCAGGTCGCCACCGATAGCCGAATTCCGGGCGACCTGGGCCGCCGTAGCGTGGGTGGCGGGACGCGAGATCTTGGTCGGCGAGGTGCTCGAGGTAGCGGCGGGCCGTGATCCGTGAGACGCCGAGCGCCTCGCCGATCTGAGACGCGGAAAGCATCTCCGGCGCCTCCCGCAGGGTCTCGACGACCGCGACGAGAGTGTCGGCGCTGAGACCTTTGGGCAGTACGGCGCTTCCCGGTCCGCGGAGGGCGCCGAGCGCCTGGTCGACGTCATGCTGCGCCACGGTGGTCGTCGGTGAGCTCACGTGCTGGCGGTACTGCGCGTAGCGCTCGAGCTTGTCGCGGAACGAGGCGAAGGTGAACGGTTTGAGGAGGTACTGAATGACGCCCTGCGAGACGGCGGCGCGCACCGTGTCGAGCTGGCGGGCGGAGGTGACGGCCATCACGTCCGTGGCGTGGCCCCGGGCACGGATGGCTCGGCAGACGTCCAGGCCGCCAATGTCGGGCAGATAGAAGTCGAGGAGGACCAGGTCGACGGGGTGACGGTCGAGGAAACGCAGCGCCTCCCCGCCACCGTGCACGACCCCGACGACGGTGAACCCGCTGACGCGTTCGGTGTATGCCCGATGCGCTTCCGCGAGAATCGGGTCGTCCTCGACGACGAGCGTGCGGATCACGGGACCTCCCCGGTGCCGGTAGTGGGCAGGCGCACGGTGAAGACCGCACCTTCGTCCCGGGTGACATCGATGGTGCCACCGTGGCGGGTCACGACCTGGTGCACAAGGGCGAGCCCGAGGCCCCTGCCCTTCGTTCCGGGTGACGCCTTCGTCGACCAGCCGCGGGTGAAGGCGTCTGCGACCCGGGCGGGGTCGAGTCCGGTCCCGGAGTCGCGAACGCACAGGACCAGGTCCTGCTGATCGGCTTTGACGGTGACGGCCACCTTCCGGGGTGGTGGTGCCGCCAGGGCCGCCTCGATGGCGTTGTCGACGAGGTTGCCGACCAGGGTGACCAGGTCGCGGGAGTCGATGTCGACCTTGACGACCTCGGTGTCCTCGGTGACCACGAACTCGACTCCGCGCTCGTTCGCCTCCGCGGCCTTGCCGAGGAGCAGTGCGGCGAGCACGGGCTCGGCGATCGCGGACAGGAGCCGATCGGTCATCTCCTGGGCGGAGGCCAACTCGGCGGTCGCGAAGGTGACGGCCTCGCCGGGCCGGTTCAGCTCGATCAGGCTGACGACCGTATGGAGTCGATTGGCCGCCTCGTGGGCCTGGGCGCGCAGAGCTTCGGCGAAACCCCGGACGGAATTGAGCTCTCCGGACAGGGCCTCCAGTTCAGTGTGGTCGCGCAGGGTCGTGACGGTGCCGAGCGGCCTGCCATCACGTACGGCGGGCGCCTGGTTGATGACGATGGTCCGGTCGGCCGTGAGATGGATCTCGTCGACGGCGTTCCGGCCCGACATCGTCAGCTCACGTAGTGCCGGCGGTAGCTCGAGGTCCGCGGCGGGGCGGCCCTCGGCGTCAGAGGGCAGTCCCAGCAACCGCACCGCCTCGTCGTTGGCGAGCAGCAGCCGCCGGTCACGGCCGAACACCAGGAGTCCCTCACGTACGGAGTGCAGCACCGCGTCGTGGTGTTCGTACATCCGCGTGATCTCGACCGGACCCAGGCCCAGCGTCTGCCGCCGCAGCCGGCGGCTCACGAGCAGTGCTCCGAGCGCCGCGAAGCCGAACCCGAGCACGCTGATACCGGTCAGCGCGGGAACCTGATGGAGGAGCTGTTCGCTGATCTTCGCCTTGGTGATCCCTACCGCCACCAGGCCGTCCACCCGTGAACCGTTCCCCATCACCGGCACCAACGCCCGTACGGAAGGCCCGAGGGTGCCGGTGTAGGTCTCGGTAAAGGAGCGGCCGCGCAGCGCGGGCTCGATGTGGCCGAGGAACAGGCCGCCGATCCGCGCCGGATCGGGGTGGGAGTAGCGCACCCGATCGCGGTTCATGATCACGACGAAGTCGACTCCTGTCACGTGTCGTACGGACTCCGCCAGCGGCTGCAGTCGCCGAGCCGGGTCGGCGTCGTGGAGGGCGCTGTCGACGTCCTGCGACCGGGCGAGGGTCTGTGCCACATCGAGGACGCGCTGCCGGGCGTTCACCTCACTGTCACCACGGGCGTCCAGGAAGGCCAGAAAGCCGCCGGTTGCCACCATGAGACCAACGACGATCACCTGGAGCAGGAAGAGCTGAGTGGCCAGGCTCAGTCCTGCCAAACGAGACGACACAAGCTTCAGTGTCGCCGAGGCGAGTGAATTGGCCAAAAGCCGTCCTTATCTCCTGCCTTGTGAACGTTATGCACGAAACCGAGACCCATGGAGTGATCTACATCACCCTGCATAGGACGTGTTACGGCCGTGGGAACAGGACGTTGCACGCGACGGCGACGAGGAGGAACACCATGACGTTCTCGACACAATCGGCCACGGAGGGCACCGTGCGCAGACCGTGGTACCGGCAGCTGTATTTGTGGGTCCTGGTCGGTATCGCCGGCGGCATCGCCGTGGGGTATCTGTGGCCCTCTGTAGGCGTGGGCCTCGAACCCCTCGGCACGACATTCGTCAACCTGATCAAGATGGTGATCACACCGGTCATCTTTCTTACGGTCGTGGCCGGCATCGCCGGGGTCGACGACTTGCGCCGCGTCGGCCGGGTGGGGCTCAAGTCGCTGGTCTACTTCGAGGTCGTCTCGACGATCGCACTGGTTCTCGGCCTCGTCGTGATCAACGTCTTCAAGCCGGGTGCGGGGGTTCACGCCGACCCGGGCAAGATCGCGGTCGCCGGCAAGGCGGCGGGCTTCATCCAGCAGGGGGAGACCTCGGGCTGGTGGCACTACCTGACCGACATGGTTCCTTCCAGCGTCGTCGGGGCCTTCGCCGAGGGCAACGTCCTGCAGGTGCTGTTCTTCGGAGTCCTGTTCGGGATCGCGGTCAAGCTCCTGGGGTCGGCCGGGGAGCCGATCACGGTCGGGGTGAACCGGCTGAGCGCCGCTATCTTCAAGGTCCTGCAGCTGGTGATGTACGCCGCACCGCTCGGGGCCTTCGGGGCCATGGCGTTCACCGTGGGCAAGTACGGGGTCTCGACCTTGACCAGCCTCGGCTCGCTGGTCGGGATCTTCTACGGTACTTCCGCCTTCTTCGTCATCGTCGTCCTCGGCGCCATCGCGGCGCTGATCCGGATCAACATCTTCCAATTGCTGCGTTACCTGCGCGAAGAGCTGCTGGTGGTGCTCGGCACGTCATCGTCGGAGACGGTGCTGCCGCGGCTCATGGACAAGCTCGAGCGCCTCGGGGCACCCCGGCAGATCGTCGGGCTGACCGTACCGACCGGCTACTCGTTCAACCTCGATGGCACGTCGATCTACCTGACGCTGGCCGCGCTGTACGTGGCCCAGGCCACCGATACACATTTGTCGATCGCTCAGCAGCTCGGTCTGCTCGCCGTCCTGCTCCTCACGTCGAAGGGAGCGGCGGGCGTCACCGGATCAGGCTTCATCGTGCTCGCCGCCACGCTGTCCACAGTGGGGACGATCCCGGTCGCCGGAATCATGCTGATCTTCGGGATCGACAAGTTCATGTCCGAGTGCCGGGCGCTCACCAACGTGTGCGGGAACA
>JAOPYO010000419.1 GCA_025964575.1 Actinomycetes bacterium | reverse complement strand
GGCTTCATGCGGACGGGTGGTTGGAGTCGCCCACCACTCAGCGTCCGGCGAGATAGAACCAGACGCCGGGCTTGTGGTGCGCGATCAGCGACACGTGGCCGTCGTGCAGGACGCCTGAGGGCGTTAAGTGGCGGATGAACGACGCCAAAATCTCGGTCGACGTAAGCGGGTTCCACGAGGATGGAAGCATGACATCAGCGGCGCATGCCGTCCGGCGCGTCGGACCGCAGGCCGCCTTCTGGCTCGTCGCCTACGCCTTCGCGGTCACGATGCTCGGCACGACGCTGCCGACGCCGCTGTACCCGGCGTACGAGCGGTTGTATGGCTTCGGGCCCCTCACCGAGACGGTGGTCTTCGCGACGTACGCGGTCGGCGTGCTGGTGGCGTTGCTTGGGTTCGGTAGCGCGTCGGACACGGTCGGCCGTCGCCCCGTCTTGTTGGCGGGGCTGACCGTATCGGCGCTCTCGTCGGTGACCTTCCTTGTCGCCGGCGGCCCGCACGCTTACGGACTGTCGTTGCTACTGGTCGGACGCTTTCTGTCTGGATTGTCGGCTGGCATCTTCACCGGAACGGCGACCGCCGCGCTGGCCGACTTCGCGGCGCCCGGCAGGCAACTGCGCGCAAGCCTGATCGCGGCCGTGGCCAATATCGGCGGTCTTGGCCTGGGCCCGTTGATCGGCGGGATCCTGGCCCGCTACGCCGGATGGCCGCTGCAGACGTGTTTCCTGCTGCACCTCGGCTTGCTCCTTGTGGCTGTGGTCGCCATCAGCGCGATCCCCGAGCCAGTGAGCGTGGCCCGTCCCAGGAGGCTTCGGATGCAGGAACTTCACGTCCCGGCGCAGACGCGGACGGTGCTCGTACAGGCTGGCACCGCGGGCTTCGCCGGATTCGCGGTTCTCGGCCTGTTCACCGCCGTCAGCCCGACCGTGCTGCAGTTGCTCGGCCATAACGACCCGGCCCTGACCGGGCTCGTGGTCTTCACGGTGTTCGTCGCCTCGGCCGCCGGGCAGGTGGCCTCGGTGAGATTCCCGGTGCGCACCTCGCTGCTCGCCGGCACCGCGACCCTGATCGTCGGGATAGCAGCCGTCGGTGTGAGCATCGGGACGTCGTCATTGAGCTTGCTTGTCGCCGGCGGCGTTGTCGCCGGTGCCGGCCAGGGGATCAGCTTCCGGGCCGCATTGGGCGCGATCACCAGTGCCAGCCCGGAGCACCATCGGGGTGCGGTCGTCTCCACCTTCTTCGTCATCTGCTATGCGGGTATCTCGCTGCCCGTCCTGGGCGTCGGCGTGGGGATCAGGTCGTGGGGACTGGTGCCCACAGGCGAAGTGTTCGCCGGAGTCGTGGCCGGGTTGAGCCTCGCTGCGTTCATCAGCCTCGCTCGGTCACTACGGTCAGGTTGACTGGTCGTGAGGCGAAGACACCCAATGCGTGGGACGGGTGAGCGACGGTGGCACCTTCGTGTTGGGGTCGCCGTTTGCCGCATCCAGCTGGGACTGGGTGAGAAAGATGCTGTCGGTGAGGTCGGCCCCGCTGAGGTCAGCGCCTCGGAAGTCAGCCCCGATGAGGTCGGCCATTCTCATGTCGGCGCCGCTGAGGTTGGCTCCAATCAGGTATGCCCCTCGCAAGGTGGCGCCTCTGAGGTCCGCGCCGCTGAGGTCTTTTCCGATGAGGTCGGCTCCTCTGTGGTCGATTCCGTGACGCGGGGCCCCGGCTCGAACGAGTTCGCTCGTACGTAGGAGTAAGGCATTGACGTTTCGTCG
Organism: Actinomycetes bacterium; assembly: GCA_025964575.1. Classification (GTDB taxonomy): domain Bacteria; phylum Actinomycetota; class Actinomycetes; order Streptosporangiales; family Streptosporangiaceae; genus Actinomadura_E. Next base: position 2,725 of record JAOPYO010000419.1, on the reverse strand, counting down.
GTGTGCGGTCACGTCCAGTTCCACGAGATCGTCGGGACTGTTGTGGGTGAGGCGTTCGGTCTCGTCGAGCGCGCGACGGAGCTCGCCGTGCAGCGGGCGGGCCGGTTGCAGCGTCAGCGCTTCGGTCATGTACCAGAGGAGCTCATGAAGCTGCCGCATGATCGTGAGCACCTCGAACATCTGCCCCGCGATGTGTGGTGTCCGCCGCCAGTCCTGTCCGCCAAAGGTGACTTGAGACACCTTCTGCCCCGCGCCGAAGCAGTCATAAACGGTGCAGCCAGGGAACCCCTGTTGCCTGAGACGGTTGTGGATGCCGCAGCGGAAGTCTGCTTGCAGATTTGGACACGGCTTCCCGGCGTCCTTGTCGATGGCGAAGTCTGCCGACGCCGAAAAGGCCGGCGCGACGCAGCACAGCCCGAAGCAGCGCTCGCAGTCAGCTCGCAGACTACGGCGACCGCTGTCGGGAAAAGGTTCCGCATGTTCGCGTTTCTCGGACAAGGTGCGTGGTCCCCTGCTGGATTGAGAGCACCGCTTCTCGGCGTGCTCAGGTCGAGGCTTCACTCTCTCCGGACGGATGCTGTCGGCCTGGCCGGCCCCATTTCCAGTAGAGCTCGGTGCGCATGTGGTGGTGCCGTCGAGGTCGGTGAAGCGTACCGTTCGCTCTTGACCGCGGCGGACCACTCGATCGCCCGGTACACCGTGGAGCGGGCCACCCCGAACAGCCGGCAGGCTAAGGCCCCTGGGGCCCGCGGTAGGGCAGTGTCTGGCTGTAGACGAGGTTGGTGGTGGTACTGCCGAACTGGGCCAGTTCGTTGACGAGCTGTTCGAGGTGGGCCATGGAGGTCGCGGCCACCTTCAGCATGTAGCAGTCGTCGCCGGTGGTTCGCAGGCATTCCAGGATTTCGAAGCGCTCATCGAGCAGCCGGCGCAGTGGCTGGTGTTGGCTACCGGGGTACTTGAGGCGTACCACGGCGAGCACGGTGAAACCGACCTTCGCCAGGTCGATGTTGGCTCGATAGCCGGTGATGACGCCCGTCGCCTCCAGCCGCTTCACCCGCTCGGTCGTCGCGGAGGCGCTGAGGTTCACCCGCCGTCCCAGCTCGGTGAGCGGGATACGTCCGTCTCGTTGGACCTCGACCAGGATTGACCAATCGGTTGCGTCAAGACTCTCGGTCATCCGGCAAGGATACCGGCAGATTCACGGCCCATCGACCCCTAGGCCGGGAGGACTCTCTTCCAGCCAGGGATGATCGCTGGATAGCCTGAACCGGTGCGAATAGGAGTGAACGTCCCCAATTTCGGGCGTGGCACCGACCCCGGTGTGCTGCACCGCTGGGCACAAACGGTGGAGGCTCTCGGCTTCGACCTGCTGATGGTCTCAGACCACATCGCGGTGACACCTGACGTCGCCGAGCAGTACCCGGCGCCGTTCTACGAACCCTTCACCACGCTCGCCTGGCTGGCCGGTATCACCAACCGGGTCCGGCTTGGGACCACGGTGCTCATCGTGCCGTACCGGCACCCACTGCTCATGGCTCGCATGGCCGCCAACCTCAACCAGCTCAGTGGGGGACGGCTGGTCCTCGGCGTGGGCGTCGGTTGGGCGCGGCAGGAGTTCAACGCACTCGGAGTTCCGTTCCAGCAGCGCGGGACGCTGACCGACGATCACCTCCAGGCAGTACGTACCGCCTGGGACAACGACGAGGACTACCGCAGCGGGGGGATACCGATCTGGGTCGGCGGCAACAGCGACGCGGGTCTGCGTCGGGCGGTACGCCTCGGCGAGGCATGGCATCCGCTGCGGTTCACCCTCGCCTGGCTGCGCGAGGCGCTGGACCGGATGAGGGCCATTGCGGATGAGCAGCAACGGCCGGCACCTGCCCTGGCCCCCCGCATCGCCCTGCGACTCACCGCGTCCCCGATCACCGACCCCGGGCGGCTCGCCGGCGAGGGCACCATCGACCAGGTCGTCGACGACCTTGAACAGCTGCGCCTCCTCGGCGCCGACACCGTCGTGCTCGACCCATTCAACGGCGACCCGACCGAGACGCACCACCCAGAGATGGCGTGGCAGGCGCTCGCGACCGTGGCCGATTGCTGGGAGCTGGGCACACATCACCCACGAACGGAGCAACAGTGACACCCGACGACGAAGGTTTTCTCCGCAGGGCCATCCAGCTCGCCGCCCAGGCGCGGGCCGCTGGAGACGCACCGTTCGGATCGCTACTGGTGGGCCCTGACGGCGATGTGCTTACCGAAGACCACAACACGGTCGCCAGCGACGACGACATTTCCGCCCACCCCGAGCTGAAACTGGCCAGATGGGCAGCCCGCGAACTCGACCCCGGCACCGCAGCCGCCACCACCATGTACACCAGCTGTCAACCCTGCGGCATGTGCACGGGCGCCATCGAACGGTCCGGCCTCGGCCGCGTCGTGTTCGCGCTCTCCAACGAACAACTCGCAAACCTCAAACCGGGCGCCGGCTGGCCGCACGTGCCCCAAGAGGGCCCGGCCCTGTTCGACGAAGCGCACATCCCGGTCGACGGCTACTATCACTGATTCACCACAGCGAAGCAGACCTCGATGCGGGCGTGGTTGATGGCCGCGCCTTGGAGGACGCCGAGGCCCAGCGCCGCACCGGCCTTGACCTGCGGGGTTGGTTGCGCCAGCAGGTGGCCGGCCCAAGCCGAGGCCGGTGCGCAGAATCGGTTCAGGCTTCTGC
>JAOPYO010000497.1 GCA_025964575.1 Actinomycetes bacterium | reverse complement strand
CACCAAGCGCACCTACGCCGCCTCGCCGCCCTCAAAGCCGCCAAAGCCAAGCGGCTGAAGAAGGCGGCCCTCACCAAGAAACGTCCGGCGCTCAAGCCGGCAGGCCCACGCCCGGCCCCACGGCCGCGCAAGGCCAGCAGCAAGGGCAAGACGCCCACCATGGCGTTCACCCAGTAAGCACCCATCAAGGAGTACGCTCATGACGACACCGGCAGAGCCCGACACGGGCGCCGGTTCGCAGCCCGACACGGGAAGCGCACCCGAAGCACCGCAGACCGACGCACAGCAGGCCGCGCCCGACACGGACGCCACCGACTGGCAGGCCGAAGCGGAGAAGTACAAAGCGCTCGCGCGCAAACACGAAGACCGCGCCAAAGCCAACAAACGGGCACTCGACGAAGCCGCCCAAGCTGCGCAGGGCAAAGCCGGAGAGCCCACGCTCGACGACTACAAAGCCCAGCTCACCGAAGCGGCCACCGCCCGTGAGGCGGCCGAGGAACGCGCCGCCGTCGCCATCTACAAGAGCACCGTGGACAGCGTCGCCGCCAAGGTCGGCGCAGATGCGGTTGCACTGAGGGACTCCGGCAGCTTCCAGGACGCAGTCACCGAAGAACTCGGAGACGACTTCGACGACGACGACCTTGAAGCCGCCGTCACCAAGGTCGCCAAGGAGTACGCCAAGAAGCCCCGCTTCGCCAAGCAGACCGGGCCCGCACGCAGCGGAGCCGACCTGCCCGGCGGACCCGGCACTTTGCGGCAACTCACCGAAGGCGACCTGAAGCACATGAGCGCCGAACAGATCGTGGCCGCCCAGGACAAGGGGCAGCTCAACAGCCTGCTCGGCATCACCTAACGGTTCGTAAGGAGAACCCATGTCCATTACCCGGTTCAGGCCGGAAATCTGGAGCGCCAACCTGTTGGTCGCTCTGCGCAAGGCCCTGGTCTACGCCGGGCCGGGCGTGGTCAACCGCGACTACGAAGGCGACATCCAGGCCGCCGGAGACACCGTCCGGATCACCTCGATCTCGGATCCGACCATCGGGACGTACACGGCGAACACGACCGTGATCGCCCCCGAGGAACTGACCGACGCCCAGCGGACACTGGTCGTGGACCAGGCGAAGTACTTCGCGTTCTTCGTCGATGACGTCGACCAGCGCCAGGCCAAGGGCAACGTCATCAGCGAGGCGATGCGGCGGGCCGCCTACAAGCTGGCCGACCAGATCGACCAGTACGTGGCAGCCCTCTACACCGGCGCGCAAACCGCGAACGTCCTGGGCTCCACCGGCGCCCCGGTACTGATCGGGCCGACCACCGACACCGGCAAGTCCCTCGCCTACGACAGCGTTCTGGTGCCGTTGCGCACAAAGCTGGCCAGGGCGAACGTCCCCACCGAGGGCCGGTTCGTGATCGTGTCGCCGGAGTTCCACGCCCGGCTGCTCCTCGACTCCCGGTTCATCAAGGTCAACGAGGCCGGCACCGCCGAGGCGCTCCGCAACGGCATGGTCGGCCGGGCCGCGGGCTTCGACATCGTCGAGTCCAACAACGTGCCGAACCCGACCGGGAACGTGCACGTCGTCCAGGCCGGGACGAACATGGCGATCTCCTTCGCCGAGCAGATCAACAAGACCGAGGCGTATCGGCCCGAAGCGAAATTCGCCGACGCCGTCAAGGGCCTGACGCTGTACGGCGCCAAGCTCGTCCGCCCCGAAGGCCTCGGCGTGGCCTACGTCGACGCCATCACCTGATCGGAGAGCTGACTCATGGCACGCGTTGCCCTTCCGTACAACAACTTGGTCCCCAACGGGAACCTGCTGGACCCGACCGGTGTCGCCACCGTCGCGGGGGCCGGCAATGGTCTCCAGGTCCCCGACATCTCCCCGAACCGGCGCCAGTCCCAGCCGGAGCTCACCCTCCTGCGCGTGGCGAACGCCTCTGGTGGTTCGGGCACCATCTCGGTGCTGGCCGGTACGAACCCGCCGGACATGGCGGCCGGGCTCGGCGCCGAGACGACCACGGTCGCGACCGCGACGACCCAGTGGCTGGGCCCGTTCGAGTCGGGGCGGGTCCTCCAGTCCGACGGTTCGATCATCGTGGAGACGTCGGTGGTCATGACCGTCACCGCGTTCAAGGTTCCGAGGAACACCTGATATGGCCGACACGGTGAAGGAGGTCGGGCATTTCCGGGGTCCGGGCGGTCACATCATCGACTTCGATCTGCCGCTGGCGGAGGTGTACGCCGACCAGGTGGTCCGCTCGCACCTGGTGCGGGTCAACGACGACGGCACCGACTACACCGGTGACGCCGCCGACCCCGCGCAGGGCGCCAAGCCGTCCAAGCCGTCCCCGCGGGCTTCACAGGCCGCGTGGGCGGGCTGGGCGGTCGCCTGCGGCGCCGACCGTGAGGACGCGGCGGCGATGACCAAGCAGGATCTCATCGAGAAGTACGGCAAGGACTGACGTTGTCGTACGCGACCATGCCCGACCTTGAGGGGCTGCTGGGCTACCTCCCCGCCAACGCCCAGCAGCTCCTCGACAACGCCTCCAGCGACGTCGACCGGGTGTTGTTCTGCGCCACCTACGACGCCACGAACGCCACGGTGATCGCGGCGCTGAAGGCGGCGACGATTCAGCAGGTCGCCTACCAGCTGGAGATCGGCAACGACCGCGGTATCCGCCGTGAGGCACCCGCGGGTGTCCCGTCCGGTGGTAACGCGGGCGGGGTCAACCTGTCCCACAACGGCGGCGCGGCCGGCGGGTCCACGGCGGGCCTCCCGATCCTGGGCGACCAGGCGTGGGCGGCGCTGATGCTGGCCGGTCTGACGGGGCAGGGGCCGATCCCGGTATGAGCCGCGCCACCATCCGTACGGGCATCGCGTCTTTCTTCGGCGGCGCCCTCTACGACGAGCAGGCCCGCATTTACCGGCCGACCCCGCTGGCCGCCTCGGGTTTGGCGGGGGTCCGCCCGTACTGGACGAAAGAGTTCCGCGACGAGGACTACCTGGCCACCCTCGCCGCGGGTTCCACCATGGGCGCGGTGATGTGCGTTCACCTGCCGTCGCAGGCGGAGAAGCGCG
>JAOPYO010000036.1 GCA_025964575.1 Actinomycetes bacterium | reverse complement strand
GCCACCGGCCACGCCGCCGGCGTCGCGGCTGCCCTGCATGCCGCGGCAGGCAACCCAGTGCCTGCCCGCCAAGTGCAGCAAGAACTGCAAGACCAGGATGCCCGACTGGCCGGCTGCTGAAAGACCCCCCTGCACCGCTTCAAAGGTTCATTGCGTGGCGTCTGGCCTGGGGTTTACTGGATCGGCCATGCGGGCGGTGGTACTCGTAGATCACTCCGCCGAGGACCCTGCCGCGCGTGATCCGGCATTCTTAAAGGTACGGCGACGGCCTCGACATGGTTTGGGGGCGTTGCTGGCGGGATTGGTAAAGCCAGGCCGGTGTCGTTGTAATGTTCGGCGTACTCACCGAGGGCTGATCGCAGCTGCCGTTCGTCGTAGACGAGCATTCGATCGGTGCACTCGGTTCGTGCGGTGCGTACCCACCGCTCGGCATAGCAGTTTGCCCGGGGGTGTCTGCGGTGGCGTCTTGACTATCATTACGCCTTCGCTGGCGAGAGCGCCGCATCCGACACGCTGATCATCTCTGCGTTTACCCGTGCCTGCCTCTGTACTGGAGACCGTAGGCCGACACTGGGATGACCGATCACGAGCGTTGGGCGATATAGGCGGTCCAGTCGCGTGCGGCACGGCGTGTCCAGTGCAGCGCGGAGCTGATGCTGATGCCCAGCAGCGGGCTGAGCACGGAAGCGGGCAGTTCTCCGGCCAGAGTCAGCAGCGCGGTGTTGCGGGCCGGGTGTGGGTGGATTCCGGCTGAGTGCAGCCGCGAGGCAAGGACGTGGGCGGAACGGTGAGTTGTTCGAACGTCTCGTGTTCGCTGCTGGGCTTCCGCCGGTCCGGCTGCACGACCTTCGCCACGGTGCGGCCACGCTCGCCCTGGCGGCCGGCGTCGAGATGAAGGTCGTGAGCGCGATGCTACGGCATTCAAGCTTGGCGATCACCGCGGACACCTACACCTCGGTCCTACCGGAACTCGCTCACGATGCGGCCGAGGCGAGTGCCGCGATGGTGCCCCGCAAGGCCGCCATAGGGGAGGCACCCGGTACTGATGGTCCCCCTCGGTCCCCCAGATCGGGGGACCGGTCCCAACGGATTCCGGGGGAAGCGGGAAACGCCACGTCAGAGGCGCTTCCAAGGGTGGGCCGCCTGGGACTCGAACCCAGAACCAACGGATTAAAAGTCCGGAGCTCTGCCATTGAGCTAACGGCCCGTTGCCTGAGCATATCGAGATCAGAGGGCCAGTATCGACTGGGTTTTGCCCTTCCGGACCACGATGGCGTCCTCGTCAACCTCGCCGTGGACGCCGCTCGGCGGCCTAGATCATACTCGGTCGTTACTAGAGAGTGGTCGTGGGCCCTGCTGGTGCTGGCCGTCGCGGATACTCAGAGGTGGCTAGTCAAGAATTCTGTATCGGTCGGGTACTGCTACTCAGGCGCTGTCGGTCCTGCCCTGCAAGTCTCGAGGCATGAGCACATCCCCCCAGGTTCAGTCCAAGAGCACCACCGCGTTCTTCGTGCAGGCGATCATCTCGTTCGCCGTCTCCAGCTTCGCCGTCGCCCTCGCCATCGTCTACCTCCCGGTCAATGTCTGGGTGCGGGCCTTCCTCGCCCTCGGCCTGCTCTACGTCATCACCTCGACGTTTACTCTCGCCAAGTGCGTCCGCGACAAGCAGGAGAACGACGCCGTCGTCAGCCGAGTCGACAAGGCCCGGCTGGACAAGCTTCTCGCCGAGCACGATCCCTTCCGGGTCGAAGGCCTCTGATCCGGTGAGCACGGTCCCGACGCCAGGGCCGCGGTTCACGGCAGGATGAGTCACGCCGATGGCAGTCGGGCCGGTGACGAGAAGGCGAGACGACGTGAAGGTAATTCTGTTCGGCGGGACCGGCATGGTCGGTCAGGGCGTCTTGCGAGAGTGTCTGCTCAATGGCGGGGTGGAGAGCGAAGCCACCGCCACCTGGCTCTGGGACATCTCCGAGCAACTCATCCATGTGTCCTACCCGACCGAACACGCCGCTTCCCGGACGACCACCCACCCCTGAAGCAGGATGCCTGGTGGTCGAGCGCGGAAAACCGATCGACTTCGGCGCGTCCGATCCGTACCGTCTGAGCCATGTACTTCGTGGCCGACACCTTCTCGCTCGCAGAGCTCGCAGCTCTGCAGGGCGCGGTGTCGGCTGCCTCGGCAGCACTCGCCGGCGGCCTGCGACTCTGACCCTCCTCCGTCCCGCCTTCGAGAACCTACGGAGGAGGGTGGTCAGCTTCGGTTCTCCCCGTACGACTCGTATCGAGGAGACAGCCATGGCCAAGCAGCTGTACGAGCGCAGGAAGCCACATCTCAACATCGGCACGATGGGTCATGTCGACCACGGCAAGACCACCCTCACCGCGGCGATCACCAAGGTGCTCGCCGACCGTGGGCTGGCGACGTCCATCCCCTTCGAGGGCATCGACCGAGCCCCGGAGGAGCGCGACCGCGGCATCACCATCAACATAGCCCATGTCGAGTACGAGACCGCGACCAGGCACTACGCGCACGTGGACATGCCGGGTCACGCCGACTACGTCAAGAACATGATCACGGGTGCGGCCCAGATCGACGGGGCCGTGCTGGTCGTGTCCGCGCAGGACGGTGCGATGCCGCAGACGCGTGAGCACGTGGTGCTCGCCCGTCAAGTGGGCGTGCGGCACCTCGTGGTCGCCCTCAACAAGGCCGACGCGGTCTCCGATGGAGAGCTGCTCGACCTGGTCGAGCTGGAGGTCCGCGACCTGCTCACCGAGTACGGGTTCCCGGGCGAGGAGATCCCTGTCATCAGGGTCTCCGGGCTCCTGGCCCTCCAGGGCGACCCGTACTGGGCCGCCCGCATCGGTGACCTGCTCGACGCGATCGACGCGTACGTGCCGATCCCGGCGCGGATCGTCGACCGGCCGTTCCTGATGCCGGTCGAGAACGTGCTGACCATCACCGGCCGCGGCACCGTCGTGACCGGGGTCGTCGGGCAGGGCTCGATCAAGGTCGGCGACGCGGTCGAGGTGGTCGGCCTCGGAGAAGGCTTCGGCACGGTCTGCACCGGGCTGGAGACCTTCGGCCGGCGGATGGACCACGCCGAGGCCGGGGACAACACGGCGCTGCTGCTCCGTGGGGTCAAGCGCGACCAGGTCCGGCGCGGTCAGGTCATCGCCGCCCCGGGTTCGATCCGGCCGCACACCCGGTTCCGGGCCGAGGTGCGGGTCTTGACGGCGGAGGAGGGCGGCCGCAGTCGGCCGTTCTTCACCAACTACCGGCCACAGTTCCACTTCCGGACGACCGACGTCGTCGGCGGAGTGGACCTGGGTGAGGGTGGTATGGCGCTGCCCGGTGACACCGTCGAGATGACGGTCGAGCTGGGCAAGGCCGTCGCCATGACCGAGGGGCTCGGCTTCGCTATTCGCGAGGGCGGCCGCACGGTCGGCGCCGGCACCGTCAACGCCCTGCTCGACTGAGGCCGTATGGCCCGGTGCTCCCTTCCAGCGGAGCACCGGGCCATCGTGGTTTGAGGGGTCCTCCGAGGCGAAGGGTGCGGTTGAGACGCAGGAGCTTCGCCGCGAGTGCGTAAACACGCTGACCGCATGGGGTCACTTGGCTATCATCCGCCGCGAACCCGAGTCATATTCATGTTCGTACACCCCTTTCAACCCTATCTGGGGGGATTGCGAATGCGGTGGTTGAGCGCATTGATGGCAGCACTGCTCGTAATGTGCGGCCCGGTCGCCGCAGCTCGTGCGGGCTTTCCGCAGACCCCGCCGAACGACCCTTCGTACGCCCCGGCCGAGGCCGCGGGCACCTGCCGGAACGTTCCGGGCGGGGAGCAGCACAACCTCTACTCGTTCATGCCGCGCTGCACCGGCAACGCCCGGGACCCGGAGAACGCGTCGGGCATGTCGGTGGACACCGCCTGGCGCGACTACACCACCGGCTCCCCCGACGTCGTGATCGCCTACGTCGAGGGCGGCATCAACTGGCACAACGGCGACGCCGCCGATCTCGCCGACAAGGTCGCGCTGAACACCGGGGAGCTGCCCAAGCCGGTCCGTGACACCAATGGCGACGGGATCATCACCGCCTCCGACTACGCCGGAGATTCCCGTGTGCACGACGCCAACCACAATGGCCGGATCGACCCGGAGGACCTGATAGTCGCGTTCTCCAACGGCCGCGACGACGACCACAACGGGTTCATCGACGACATCTCCGGTTGGGACTTCTACGACGGCCAGAACGACCCCGCCACCTACGACGCGACCTACGGTCACGCCAACTCGCAGATGCGGACGCTGGCCGCACAGACTGACAACGCCACACTTGGTGCTGGTGTCTGCCCGCGCTGCCGCATCCTGCCGATCCGGGCCGGGCAGGAGGCGCTCGACCGCACCGACGATCTCGCTCAGGCCTGGCTGTACGCCGCGCACATGGGCGCCAAGGTCATCGTCAGCACAACGGCGGACCTCGGCTATTCGTCGTATCTGCGCCAGGTCGTGGAGAGGCTCTGGCATGACGGCGTGGTCATCGTCGAGTCCAGCAACGACTTCGATTCCACCGACCACCAGGGCGGCATGTTCTGGCCGCACGTGATCCCCGGCAACGGCCTGGTGGCGAACACCGTCGGGGTGCCCGCCCCACTCGCCAACTCGCTGACCACGACCTTTCGCACCCGTTCCGACCTGACCTCGTACGGCGCCAAGTCGATGTTCTCGGTGGCCACGACCGGCGGCTCCACCTCAGAATCGACCCCCACGACCGGCGGTGTCTTCGGGCTGCTGATGTCCTACGGACTTCAGACCGGAAAGCCGCTGAGCAACGCGGAGGCCGTCCAAGTGCTGCGCGCCACCGCGAGCGACATCGCGGACCCGTCGCTGCCGTGGCCGGGCAAGCCCGGCTGGGACCGGCAGTACGGCTACGGGAGGCCCAACGTCGCCAAGGCGCTGAAGGCCATCTCCCAGGGCGACATCCCCCCGGTCGGCTGGCTGTCCAGCCCCGACTGGTACGCCCTGTACGACCCGACCCGTACCTCATCCGTCCCGGTCACCGGGCATGTCGCCGCGCCCCGGTCACCCGGCTACCGCTACGAACTCCAGTGGGCACCGGGCATCGAGCCAGCCGACCAGGACTTCCGCACGGCCGGATCGGGCACGGGCACCGCGGCATACGACGGAAAGCTCGGCACGCTGGACCTGTCCAAGGTACCGCGCTCGCTGTGGGCCAAGCAGTACACCCAGTCGACGGACAAGGCGCTGTCGGCCAGCGAGCAGTACACCGTGACGCTGCGGCTGCGGGTATGGGACAAGTCCGGGCGGATGGGCGAGGAGCGCCGGGCCATCGCCGTGCACCATGATCCGTCCTGGCGAGCCGGCTTCCCGATGAAGATCGGGTCGAGCGGCGAGAGCCAGCCGGCCCTGGCCGACCTGCAGGCGACCGGCAGGCAGGCGCTTGTGTACGGTGACGCCGACGGGCGGGTGCATGCCCGTGATGGGGTGAGCGGAGTGGAGCTCCCGGGCTGGCCGGCGACGACCCTTCCGACCGCTCCACAGCGCGCCTACCCGGGGATCGATCCCGGCCATGAGCCGGTGGTGGCCCCGGTCGCGATCGGCGATCTCTCGCACGACGGCCGGCTCGAGGTGGTCGTCACCAGCACAACGGGCCGCACCTATGCGTTCGACGCCCACGGGAAGGCCCTGCCCGGCTGGCCGAAGACCCTCAACACCGGCGTGGCGAAACCACCCATCCCGCGGCCCGCGCTCGACTACACCCGGCTGCCGGCTCAGGGGGCGACAGCCGCTCCGGTGCTCGTCGACCTCACGGGCGACCACCGGCTCGACGTCGTCCAGGTGGGCTGGGACGGGCGGGTTCACGCCTGGCGGCCGGACGGATCTGACCTGCCCGGCTGGCCGGTCAAGGTGAACATCGACACAGCACCGCCATCCGGCTACGTGAAGATCAACGATCAGAAGCTGGACGCCACCGCGGCGGTGGCGGACCTGGACGGCGACGGTAAGCCGGAGATCGTCGTCCGCTCTCAGTATTCCGAGAGCAAGGGCGGCGGCGAGCAGTTCTACGGAGCCAACTGGGTCTTCGCGTTTCACGCCGGGGGTGCCCCCGTCGCGGGCTGGCCGGTACGGATGCCGTCGATCATGACCTTCAACGGCAGCGCCCAGGAGTTCGTCACCGAGGCGGTCAACCAGCCGGTGGTGGCCGATGTGGACGGTGACGGCAAGGACGAGGTGGCCACCGGTCCCTCGTTCGCACCGACGTACCTCATCTCCGGTTCCGGCAAGATACTCAAGGACTACGGGCCGCTGGAGAACCCTGCGGCCGGCCTGTCCCCGAGCGCCGTCCTCAACGGGAACCTCCCCGTGGACGTCCCGGCGTCCTTCACCACCACCGGGGCCTTCGGCCGGTTCGGGCTCGGCGGACGGCTGGGCTACACCGAGGCCGGTTCGGGCGCGGTCTCGCTGGCCGCCGCGCTGCTCTTCCCCGGCAGTGGCGCGCCGGTGGGCAATTACGAACGGGGCTATGACGCGGCCACGTCGCTGCCCGTGCCGGGATTCCCCAAAGCTCGGACCGGGCTGGGTTTCCTGGGGGCGCCGCTGATCGCCGACGTGACCGGGGACGGGCAGGCGGAGGTCATCGACGGCGGAGACACCTCCACCCTGCACGCCTTCTCCCCGAGTGGGACCACCGTCCATTTCACCGGTGGCTGGACCGTGTGGTCACCTTCGGCGGGTGACCTCGACGGCGACGGCAGAACCGACCTGGTGGCGACCACCCGCGAGGGTTACCTGTTCGCCTGGTCGACGCCGGGTAAGGCGGCGGCGAACACCGAATGGTGGACCTATCACCACGACGAGCGGCGCACCGGCCGGTACGGCGTCGACACCCGCCCACCCGGCATCCTGCGGAATCCGGTCCGCCACGGGACGACTCTCAGCTTCACCGCTCCCGGAGACGACTGGTACACCGGCCGCGTCACCGCCTACCAGATCACGGCGGGCGGCCGTACGACCACCGTCCCCGCCACCGTTTCCGCCGGTTCCCTTCAGACCCTGCAGCTCGCCGGCGGAGCGGCGACCGTCCAGGCCGTCGACGACGCCGGCAACCTCGGCCCGCCCCGCACCTTCCCCTGACCGAGCGTCGCGTTCATGCGGCCGATCGCTCTGTCGCCATGGGAGTGTCGTACGTCGCTTGTACGGTTCGACGCATGGACATTAGGGAACTCAACCGGCGGTCGGTGCAGGCAACCGTGGAGATCGTCGCCATGGTCACCGCAGACGATCTGGACCGCCCGACGCCATGCTCGGAATGGCGGGTGCGGGAGCTGCTGGAACATCAGATCGCGCAGAATCACGGGTTCGCGTTCGCCGCGTCAGGTCAGCGATCGGAGCTGGCGATGTGGAAGCCTCGCCCGCTCGATGAGGATCCGGTCGGCCACTACGCGGAGTCGGCGGCGGCCGTGATCGCGGCGTTCGCCGAGGACGGAGTGCTCGACCGGCGCTTTTGGCTACCGGAAATCCGTGACGGCGGGCCCTTCCCTGCTCAGATGGCGATCGGATTTCACTTCGTTGACTGCGTGGTGCACGGCTGGGATCTGGCCAAAGCACTTGGTCTACCGCCCAATGTGGATGCCGATCTCGCGGAGGCCGCGCTGCCGTTGGCGACCCAGGTCCCGGACGGACCGGACGTTCGCGGACCTGGTCAGGCTTTCTCCACCGGAGTTGCGGCGTCGATCGACGCACCCGCGCTGGATCGCGTGATCGCCGTGCTCGGCCGTTCCCCAGACTGGTCCTGAGCCTCGACGATGCTTGGGGAT
>JAOPYO010000035.1 GCA_025964575.1 Actinomycetes bacterium | reverse complement strand
GTATTCCCCCAGCCCCTGCGAACGGCGATACGCCTCTCCGGCCGGAAGTTCCTGCGCAGCTACCCCTATCGGCCCGCCTACCTGCTGCCCGAGGCCCGCCGGTTCCGGGCCGCGCTGTCGATGCCGCTCATCCTGCTCGGCGGCATCACCGATCGGCAGGGCATGGACCTGGCCATGGCGGAGGGATTCCAGTTCGTCGCCATGGGACGGGCGCTGCTGATGGAGCCCGATCTGATCAACCGGATAGCCGGTGACCCGGCCACCGAGTCACGATACGTGCACTGCAACAAGTGCATGTCCACCATCTACCGGGGAACCCGATGCGTCCTCATCGACTCGCGGGATCAGGAGTAGACGACGCGGACGTGTCCGGAACCGGCGTGTGCGTAGATCTTGTGTTCCGCACGGGGGTCGCTACCTACGGAGACCTTCTGTTCGCCGCTCTGGGCCTGGGCGCCCACGAAATAGCTCGTTCCCGCGGGCACGGCGACGTTCACGTTGCCGGAGGTCGTCTTGGCGTTGACGGTGCCGGGTGCCTCGGCGAACCGTAGGTCGACGTCGCCCGAGGTGGTCCGGGCGTCCACACTCTGCGACCTCGCGCCGTTCACTCTGACGTTGCCCGACGTGCTGTGCGCCCAGACCGTACCGCGGCTGTTCGCCACGTCCACGTTACCGGAGGTCGCCGACAAGCGTAGGTCGCCGCGCATTTCGCGGACGGTGATGTTTCCGGAGCCGGTGCGGGCCTCGACCGGTACGTCCGGTGGTACGCCCAGCATGTAGGAGACCGAGCATTTCCCGGTGATGGTGGGAGCGCAGTGAAACCACACCCGGAGCGTCTGGGTCCCCGGATCCCACCTCTCCTCGACCTGTGGCTTGAATATCGACCAGGTCAGCTCCCGATCCACCGACACCTGGTCCGTATCGCCCGCAGTGATCGTCAGATCGCCCATGTTGAGGTCCACGACGATCCGGTTCACCCGCTGGTGGTAGGTCTGATGCTGGGTCTCCTCGCCACGCGCGAACCAGTCCCAGACGTAGAGGCACGTGAAGGCGAGGGCGACGGCGGTCACGACGCCGCCCGCGATCAGCCACCGGGAGCGCTCTCGCCCAGCCATCGTGGGCCGCCCGGCCGTCACGGTCATGTCCTCAGACCTTCAGGAAGCGCAGGACCGCCAGCACCCGGCGGTGGTCATTGTCGGCGGTGGCGAGGTCGAGCTTGGCGAAGATGTTGTTGATGTGCTTGGCCACCGCACTCTCGCTCACCACGAGCGCCGCGGCGATGCCGGCGTTGGAACGCCCCTCGGCCATCAGCCCCAGCACGTCCATCTCGCGTGGGGTCAGCCGGTCCAGCGGGTCGCTGCGATGGCGCAGAAGAAGCTGCGCGACGACCTCCGGGTCCAGCACCGTACCTCCACCGGCCACCCGGCGCAGCCCGTCGAGGAACTCGGTGACGTCGGCCACCCGGTCCTTGAGCAGATACCCGACCCCGCTCGTCTCGCCGGAGAGCAGGTCGGTGGCGTACCGCTCCTCGACGTACTGCGAGAGCACGAGCACGCCCATCGTCGGCCACTGCCGCCGGATGACCAGTGCGGCACGCAGCCCCTCGTCTGTGTGGTCGGGCGGCATGCGCACGTCGGTGACGACCACATCCGGCATCAGTTCCTCGACCGCGCGCAACAGCTGCTCGGCATCGCCGACCGCCGAGACCACCTGCATGTCCGCCCGGTCGAGCAACCGGACGAGGCCTTCCCGCAGCAGGACGGAATCCTCGGCAAGTACTACGCGCATGGTAGCTCCACGGTGATGATGGTCGGCCCGCCTGGCGGGCTGTCGATATGCAGAGTCCCGTCGACGGAGGCCACCCGCTGGCCAAGGCCGCGCAGCCCCGTGCCGCCTTGGCCGTCGGCGCGGGCGCCCCCGACGCCATCATCGCGGATAATCAGGCGAAGGCTGTCATCCCCTCGCTCGGCGGTGACCTCGACGTGGCTCGCCTGAGCGTGTTTGGCGGCGTTCGCCAGGGCCTCCGAGACGACGAAGTACGCGACCGCCTCGCTGGTGGGCGACGGTCGTACGGGCACCTCGACCCGGAGCCGTACGGGCACGGGGGAGCGCACCGCGAGCCCGGACAGGGCCGCGTCCAGACCACGATCGTTGAGCACCGCGGGGTGCAGGCCGCGCACGAAGCCGCGCAGCTCGGCTAGGGCCAGCTTCGCCTCCTCGTGGTGCTGAGCGATCGCGTCCTTCACGGATTCCGGTAGATCGGTGAACATGGCGCGGGTCATGCCGAGGTTCATCGCCAGTGAGACGAGTCTCTGCTGGGCGCCGTCGTGCAGATCCCGCTCGATGCGCCGGCGCTCGGCGTCGGCGGCGTCGACCACCGCGGCCCGGCTCTCGGAGAGCGTCTCCACGCGGTGGGTCAGCTCCTCGCGGCGATTCGGCCCGAGCAGCGCCTCGGCCGCCGCCACGTCCAGTGCCGCCACCCCGCGCGCCACCCATGGCGCGCCGAAGAAGGAGATCACCCCGATCACGGTCAGCACCGTCAGGGTGGAGTAACTGCTCAGATCCCAGCCGTGGACGCTGTGCTCCGGCAGCACCTGGCCGCCGAGGGCCGGAATCGCGTCCGAATAGAGGAACGCGCCGCTCAGCACGATGCCGACAGCCCAGGCGAGGGCCACCGGGATCGCGCCGCAGGTCTCGATCACGAACGACAGCAGGTGAAAGCCGACCTGCCGCCATGTCCTCGGCGACCGGGTCTCCGCGACCAGCCGGTTCCACACGGTGGATCCCTCGGAGCCGCTCGGCACCGGCGGGATGTGCACGTCCATGAACGCGGCGAATCGCGACCGCTGCACGTTCGTGAACCACCGGGAGCACGTCAGCACCATCGCGAGCCCGAGCGGGATCGCCACGATCGTGATCGCCAGCGTCAGTGCCGTACCGGCGGCAAGGGACACCACGGAGGCCGCGCCCAGGGCTATCGGGGCACCGGTCAGTACATGCGCCGTCGCCAGCCAGGTCCGCGACGACCACGGCGCCAGCAGCACCTCTCCGAGGGTGATCCAGGGCCTTCGGCCGCCGTTCTTCCACGTCACGAGCCCAACCGTAGACGGCGCCTCCAAAGCGCGCCATGGAGGGGGTACCCGCCTCGGGGGTAGGGCCAGTGCCACCCCAAGTCGGCATCAGGCGCTACTGAAGACGGCCCCCGCTGCGGGCATCGTAGTGATCGTTCGAGGACGAGACGAGGAGCGGTGATGGGGCAGATGGTCCTGGACAGGAGTGAGGCCGCCGATGACGCGGTGCTGCATCTGCCGGAGAGTGGTTGTGAGGTTCGCGCGGGACGCGCCACCCATGGGCGTCCCGCCCTGGAGGTGTACGCGGGCGGCAGTCTGTACGACGTGGCCGTGGCCGGCGGCCTCGGCTCGGGCCTGATCCGCGGAGCGGTACGGGGGCGCGGCCGGGGCCGCCGGTGGTCGCTGGCCTGGGGTGAGCTGCCGCCGGGCCGCAACGAGGTCACGGTGGTCTTCCGATCCGGCCGGCGAGTGCGTCCGGCCGCCTGCCGAGTGGTGGCCGGCAGGTTCTGGGTGGCAGAGACAGCGGGCGGCTTCCGCTCCGTCCAGGTCGCCGATGGCGCCAGCACGAGCTCCACCAGGCTCGGCCGGAGGGCTCTCCGTGGCTGAGAGCGCGGCGCCGCTCTGGCGCTCCCGATGGGTGCCCGTCGGCTTCGGCGCCGTGGCCGCGGGCCTGGTGCCCTGGCTGGTGGTGCTCTACACCACGCTGCCCGGCACCGCCGACGCTCAGCACTGGTCGCTCGCCTGGACCGGCTTCGACTGTCTGATGGCAGCCGGGCTGGCCTCCACCGGCTGGCTCACCTACCGGCGCGACGCGCGTGCCGGGCTGACGGCCGCGGCGACCGGCGCACTGGCTCTGGTCGACGCGTGGTTCGACGTGATGACGGCACTCCCGGGCTGGGAACTCGCCGAGGCGGTCCTGCTCGCGGTCTGCGCCGAACTGCCTCTCGCCGGCGTGTGCGCGTCCATTGCGGTGAGTGTTCACCGGTCGCTCACCTGCGCGGCATCCTCCGTGACGGCTACGGTCACCCCCCTGCGGGCGAAGACCGCCACTGTCGAGTCCGCCGCAGCCTGACCTTCTTCATCCCCTGATCGGCCGTGATCGGCCACAAGAGAAAGGTGCCCCTGTGCGGACACCGTTGACCACGCTGAGCACGCCGTTGACTCCGGCGAGCACCCAGCGACGCATCACCATCGTCTCGGCCAGTGTGGGAGCCGGGCA
The DNA here is from genome assembly GCA_025964575.1 of Actinomycetes bacterium. Lineage (GTDB taxonomy): Bacteria > Actinomycetota > Actinomycetes > Streptosporangiales > Streptosporangiaceae > Actinomadura_E. Next base: position 107,065 of record JAOPYO010000035.1, on the reverse strand, counting down.
TGACGGCGCCGCCGGCGAACTGGCTCGGCGCCTGCGGGACCGTGGCTTCACCGTGGACCGCCACGACTTCCTCGATCTGGTCCCGGCGGCCCTGGGGCGCGGGCTGCGCGAGACGTACGCGCTGCAGCTGCGCGTCGCGCCGGGCAGCTGGGGACGCCTGCTGGGAGCACTGGAACGCCATCGGCCGCTCGCCGCGGCGGCGGCCGGGCTCACCAGGCCGGCCGCCCGGCGGATCCGCCGGGCTCTGCTGCCGGACACCGCTGCCGTCGTCTCCACGTACCCACTGGCCAGTCAGGCCCTGGGCGGGCTTCGCCGGCGCGGGCTGTTCGACGTGCCGGTGGTCACTTACCTGACTGATATGTCCGTGCATCCGCTATGGGTCGCCGAGGGCGTCGATGCGCATCTGGCACTGCACCCCGTGGCGGCGGCACAGGCGGAACGGTACGGGGCCGCCGGCATACGGGTCGCCGGGCCCGCCGTTCCTCCCGCGTTCCGGCCCGCCGATTCCGTCCTCGAACAGGCCACCGCACGGCTGCGGTTCGGCCTGCCGGGCGGCAGGCCGTTGGCGCTGGTGGTCGCCGGGTCGTGGGGCGTGGGGGAGGTAGAGGAGACGGCCCGGGACGTCGCGGCGACCGGGCTGGCGGTGCCGGTCGTCGTCTGCGGTCGCAACACCGCGTTGCGGGACGCGATCACCCGGGAGGGCACCGGGATCGCCCTGGGCTGGGTGGACGACATGCCCACCCTGATGCGCGCCTGCCAGGTGGTGGTGCAGAACGCGGGCGGGCTCAGCTCACTGGAGGCGATCGCGGCGGGCCTTCCGGTGATCAGCTACCGGTGCCTGCCGGGGCATGGAAGCACCAACGCCGCCGCCCTCGACCAGGCCGGCTGGGCACCCTGGGCGCGGCAGCCCGCCGAGTTGGCGGACAGCCTGCGAACCGCACAAGCCATTCCGCCGGCGCAGGAAGCCGTGACCGAGGATCCGGCGGCTTTCATCGCCGCCATCGCCCTGCAGGGCGCCGTGCCGCCGGCCCTCTGGACCGGGCAGCCCCCCTGGGAGCAGGAACTCGCCGTCGCGGGCGGAGCACTCTGATGGGCCGGGCACTCCGCGCCACACTGGGCCTGACCGGCATCGCGCTCGCCGCGCATGCCGCTCCCGCACTCGCCTCCATCGCCCCGCTGCGGCGCCGCCTCCTGCCGGGCCTGTCCGGGTCCGGGAACCCCGGGCACGTCGCCCTCACCTTCGATGACGGGCCGGACCCGGACTCGACCCCGGCGTTCCTCGAGGTGCTCGCCGAACATCAGGTCAAGGCCACGTTCTTCCTGCTCGGCCGCATGCTGCAGGCCTCACCGGACATGGGGCGGGCCCTGGCCGAGGCAGGGCACGAGGTCGCGGTTCACGGCTGGGAACACCGGTGCATGCTGCTGCGCGGCCCGCGTGCGACCGATGACGACCTGGCCAGAGCGCGGGACCTCATCGCCGCCGCGACCGGGGAGATGCCCCGCTGGTACCGGCCTCCGTACGGGGTGCTGAGCGCCTCCGCCCTGGGTGCGGCGCGCAGGCTCGGCCTCACCCCGGTGCTGTGGACCAATTGGGGCAGGGACTGGGAGCGCCAGGCGACCCCCGAATCCGTTCTCGCCACGGTCACCCGGGACCTCGCCGGAGGCGGCACCGTGCTGCTGCACGACTCCGACTGCACGTCGGCGCCCGGATCATGGCGGACCACCCTCGGAGCGCTGCCCGCGCTCCTCGACGAGGTGCACTCCCGAGGACTGTCCATCGGCCCACTGCGCGATCACTTCGAGCGCCCGCCCGGCGTGTCCGACCTCACCGTCCGCGCACGTGAAGCGCGCCGCAAAGATTCTCGCGGCAAACGGTGACGCAGGGTGCCGCGGACCGCTGCCGGCCGGCCGTCGAACCGCTCAGGAGCTCCCGGCCTGGCGGCAGTGGCGCTCACAGCGGGCCAGACCGGTGAGGTCCCAGGCCTCGGTATAGAGCGCGAGCGCCGCCCGCCAGTCGGCAGGCGCCCGTCCCGGGTGCCCCTGATACCAGTAGGCGATGCCGCGCAGCTCGAGTGCGTGGGCTTCGCCCCCGGCGTCATGGAGGGTCTCGGCCAGATCGAGTGCATGGCTCAGCTGGTCGTGGGCGGAGTCGAGTGCACGGCTCCGCCGGTCGTGGTCGGGATCGTGCTTCGCGTCCTGGATGTCGATCGCGGCGAGGTTGATGAGATCGATCAGCTTGCCCCGGCTGTCGCGCAGGGGCCGTGCGGCGCGGCACAACCGGATGTGTTCGCGGGCGGCGTCGTAGTCCCCCTCCTCCAGATGGAGGAGAGCCCATCCTGTGTGCAGCTGGGGGCGGCATGGCGTCTTCTCCGGCAGGGCGGCGGTGACGCCGTCCAGCAAGCGTCTCGCCTCCTCGCGGTCCTTGGGCCCCCCGCGGGCCCGGGCCATGGCGGCCAGCCGCAGGTCGGCGATGGCACCGGCCACCTGATCACCGAGCTGCTTCGCCCGCTCGGCCATCACCTCGGCCACCGCCTTGCGATCACTCGGCCGCTGCTCACGGGTGAACCACAGGTCGAGGGCGTCGGCGATCCCCCACAGCTGCTCCGCCGCGGCCCGAGGTGGAGCGGGCATGCTCAGCAACCGCAGCAAGGTGACGTCGGCGGTCTTGAGCCACTCCTCCGCCTCACGCCGTTCGTCCTCTGGGGCGCCCGGGTCGAGGGCGTCGGTGTGCGCGGTCACGAGTTCGGCATAGTGGGCGATGAGACGGGCCAGTGCCCTGGCTCTGGCCCGGGGCCGCACGGGGTCGGCCAGCGGCGCGGCCTGGGCCGTCAGCCGATACCGCGAGGACGTCCGCTCGACCATGAACCGCGCGGCGAGCTCGGCCAGCAGGGTGCTCACCCGGTGCCGGGGCAGCCGGGCCAGCTCACCCAGCGCCTCATCGGAGTACGCCGTCTGGGGAGCCTGCGCGAGCAGTGCCAGCAGACGGAGCGCGCCGGCCGAGGCGCCATCGAGCTGCCGCCGGAGGATGACGTTCAGTTCGAAGTTCTCTTCATGCTGGCGGAGGTCGGCGAGCAGTGCCTCGAACGACACGTGACGGTTCCTCGCCAGCCATCGGCCCAGTTCGATCGCCACGCGGGGAAGCTGGAGGTAATCCTTGGCGAGCCGCTCCGCGTTCTTCCGATCGGCGTCGATCCGTCGCGCTATCGAATTGGCAGGCGCCGCCCTGCGCCTGCGCCACCAGCGGAGTCGTTCGGCGCCGGGGGGCCATGCCGCGTCCTGAGCGCTGAGCAGGTCGAGCGCGTCGCCCTCCTTGAGACCTGCCGGCGCGACCCGGGCGATCTCCGGGGGCATGTCCTCCACGGAAAGGTCCCCGGCGATGATCACATAGGCGTCGCGGACGCGGTGGGAGATCCAGCGCACCTGAGGGGCACCGGTGACGTTGTCGAGGACGAGGACCGTGCCCACGAGCGCCCTCTCCGCAAGCTCGGCAGCCCGGTCGGAACGACTCTCGAACAGACGCGGCGCGACCCCGAGGGTGCGCAGCACCTGAATCCGCGCTCGCCGCCGGTCGTCGGGCGCCAGCCCTTGCAGATCGACATAGCGATGCCGTTCCTCGTCGGGCACCAGCTCGCGCGCCGCCTTGATCGCGACGGAGCCCGCCCCGATGCCGTCCGGACCGTGGACGAGGACGACGCCGTGTGCCTGGGCCTTGGCGACGGTGTTGTCCACGTCTCCGTCCCGGCCGACCAGCTCATCCACGTGCGGCAGGGGCAAGGCGACCTGTCCGGCCCCCTCATCGTCGGCGCCCAGGGGTGACCAGTGTCGCAGGGCCCACAGCCCGACATAGATCAGCAGCCCGGCGACCATCACGATCACCGGAACCCACTGGCCGAGAGCGCTCAGTTCGTTGGCGGTCACCTCGCGGACGAAGCCGAGAACGCCCCCGGCGATGGCGGTGCTCCCGCTGACCTGAGCCAGCACCTCGATCTGGCGCCGGCGCCGGCGGAGGCTCACTGCCGCACCCCCTCACGCACACCCTCGGTGAGGCCGCGGACCAGCCACTTCCCGGTCGAGAGCACCAGCCCGAGGGGGAGGGCGGTGGCCACGACGGCTCCGGCCGCCAGCACGCCCGTCGACGTCGTGAACTGGCGTGCCTGCTCCAGCAGCACCAGCGTGACCTGCCCGGATTCGGGTCCCCCGAGCAGCAGTCCGACCACGAGGTCGTTCCACACCAGCACGAACTCCAGCACGGCCACGGTGACCACGGCGGGCAGGCTTCTGGAGACGACCGCGAACAGCGCGGATCCCGGTTCCGGATCGATCTGGCGTGCCCGCACGACCTTGTGCGGAACCGAGGCGAACGCCGCGCGCAGCAGCAGGACCGCCAGTGGCACTCCCAGAGCCGTGTGGACGACGGTCAGTGCGGTCGGTGCGCCGAAGAGATGCAGCTGGTCGAAGACCTGCCCGAGGGCCACGATCACCGTCTGCGGCGGCACCACGGCCAGGACGGCGCTGACCGCGATGAGGATCCGGTTCGTCCGCCGCGGCAGATCGCCCCAAGCGAGGGCGTAGGCGGCGGGCACGGCGATGACGACGAGCAGCAGCGCCGCGATCAGGGACCGGGTTCCGGTGTTGAGCAGCGCGTGGGTCAGCTCGCCGCTCTGGAACGCCTGCCGGTAGGAGCCGAGGCCGAACCCTCCGGACCACCAGCCGCCGCCGGCCGCGGCCCGCGGCGTCCGGAACGACTCGATCACCAGCACCGCCGGTGGAAGCACCCACAGGGCCATCACCAGAGTGCCGACCACCCGTCCCGTTCGGGTGGGCTCGCGGATGACGGGGGCCTCGGTGCGGCTGGGCCATTCCCGGCTCAGGCCCCACAGCACTGCGAGCGCGACGGCGGCGACGAACAGGAAGGGCAGTACGGCCAGCGCGGCCGAACCGCCGGTGCCCAGATCGTTGCGCCACCGCCACCAATGCAGGCCGACCACGTCGACATCGTCCTGGACGGAACCGGGGGCGGCGACGAGGATCAGGTCGAAGACACGGGCCGCCGCGACTAGCACGATCATCAGCACCAGTGCGGCGACCGGGAAGAGGGCGGGCACGATGACGGTCACGAACCGACGGGGGCCACCCGCCCCGGAGGCGCGCGCCATCCGGATCAGGCTCCGCGGGAGTCCCGTGACGCCGGCCCGGAACACGACCAGGGCCAGTCCCACCCATTGCCAGGAGAACGCCAGGGCCAGCACCATCCAGATCCAGCCGGGCCCCAGAAAGATGATCCGATGGCCGACGACCGCATTGACCATGCCCTGTGGCTCGAAGAGAAGGCGGAACGCCACTCCGGTCACCAGCCCCGACACCGCGATCGGAGCGGCCAGCGCACCGACGCGGCGAGTTCCGCGCAAGAGCCGAACCAGCGCCATCCCCGTGAGGCAGACCAAGAGCGCGAGGACGAGCCACCCCAGGCTGTCGCCGATCGCATGCCGGACCTGGCCGTCCCGCAGGACGGCTGCGTAGTTCCCGAGTCCGCCCCGCAGGCTCACGACCACGGTCGCGGCCAACGGCAGGACCAGGACCACCCCGACGAGCAACACCGCGGGCAGCAGATACAGCACTGAACGCCAAGGGCGCGGAGGGTGACCACGAACGGGAGAGCGAATGTCGTCCCGCCCGACCACCTCGAAGGGCTCTGCGGTCACGGCTGTCCCCGCCTCGCCCGGTCGAATGCGTCGACGGCCCTGGGGATCGCCTCGCCGACGGCCGAGGGCCGCCCCGCCACGGCGGCGAAGAAGTCCTTGAAGATCTTCCAACTGCCCCGCCCGTCGGCGCCTGAGAGCCGCTTCCCCAGCTGGTCGGAGAGGCCGAAGGTCACGTTGCCGCCCCGTACGTCCTCGGCGAGCATGGACATCCCCGCCGGGTAGTCGTTCACCTGCGGGTCAAGGGACAAGAAGCCGCCCTGGCCCGCCCAGATCGAGGCGGCCTTCGGAGCCGTCAGCCATTCGATCAGCTTGCGGCCTCCCGGGCTGCCCGGCTCGAGCAGCACCGCCGCGTCGCCGCCGACGACGAGAGGCCGCTGCTCTCCGGCGGCGGCGGGGAACCGGAACCAGCGCGCCGCCGCGGCAGGCGAGCCGTACAACTTGATGATCGGGAAATAGAAGTCGGCCCCGGCGACCATCGCGGCGTTGCCATGCCGGAAGACGTCGATGACGGACTCGTCGTACTGCGTGACCAGGGCGCGGTCCGGCCCGCCGGGGAAGGCTCCGGGGATGCTCCAGATCTCGGCGAGACGCCCCAGCGCCGTGGCGACGTTCGGATGCCGCCATGAGACCGTTTCGGTGATGAGCCCCTGGTAGGTGGCGGGATCGACAGCGAGCAGCGCGTTCGCGAACCAGTCGGCGAGCACCCAGCCGTCCGCCGCACCGATCGACAAAGGGGGGTGCCCGGCCGCGGCCAGCGTGCGGCAGGTGGACACCCAGTCCTCCCACGTCTGTGGCACGGTCTCGAGCAGGTCAGGGCGGTACCAGACGAGCGACTTGTGGGCGGTCTTGAACCACGCCCCATAGACCTGACCGTCGAAGGTGAGGAGGCGCTCCCACTCCCTGGGGGTGCCCGGCGACGGCTTCAGCGGGACCAGTTGCCCATGTTCGGCGTTGATCAGACTGGGCTGGGAGACCATCGCGATGTCGGGTGCGGCGGTGGCCGCCACCTGGTTGCCGATCAGCGCGGGAAGGTCGTTGCCCGCGGAGAGCACCTCGACATGCCAGGTGCCGCCTCCCGGGAAACCGGCGATGACCTTGCGGAACCGGGTGAGTTCCCAGCCGCTCCACACGGCGGCCACCCGCACGACCGGGCGGCTCCCGCAACCGGCGGCGCCGCCGGCCACGGTGATCAGGACGAGGGTTCGCAGCATCTCCCTACGGCGCATCGGTGATCGCCTCCGGCCGCAGCGGCCCGCCCAGTGAGGTGTCCAGGTACGCGCGGTCGGTGATCACCAAGACGGCGACGTCCTGCGTGCGCGCGGCCGCGACGGCGGCCCGGCACGGTGCCTCGCCATGCCGATCCTCGATCACGATCGCGCCGGGTTCGTGTTCCTGGCACAGGGCGCGCGCCACGGCCACCTGCAGTCGCTGCACAGGCGACAGCTCGTGTGGGCGCAGCCCGCGGATGCTTTCGAGCTTCAGATCCTGCACCCGCCGCCGGATGCGCGACTGGTCCGCGCGCCGGCAGCCGTACGCGACGTTGCGCTCGACGGTGAGGTGCGGAAGCAAGGCTCCGCCCGGCGGAACCAGGGTGATTCCACGGTGGCCCGGGGGCAGGCCGGTGACGTTGCGTCCATCAAGTCGTACGGCCCCGCCCACCGGCTGCGAGAGTCCGACCAGCACATCGGCGAGGGCGGAGGCGGCGGAGGGCTCCGCGACGACGACCGCCATCTCCGTGACGCTGGTGTTCAAACGCAAGTGGATGCCTGCTGCCTCCCAGACCAGAGCGTGCAGCTGCAGGCACTTCACGTCTCTCCTGTGCTTCCCGGCAAGGGGCGGCTGTGGGCGGTCGCTCCGTATGATGTACGGCACCTTAACCCGCTATCGCGAGATCATGTAACCCTCGAGTAGCGTGCCACGACCCGCGGTGAGAGAGATCCGTCCCGGGGTCGTCCGTGAGCGGCAGACTCTCGGCGAAGGCCGGCGGCGGGATGGCGAGATCTCGTTCTGGCTCCTCGTGGTGCCGGGGGCGTGCGTGCCCGGAATCCGGTTGCATGTGCTGGTCCGGGCCAGCAGGATCGATTGATGACCTTCACTTCACCAGCGCTGGCGGCCGACTCCCTGGCCGGGCTGTCGGTCGGGGACGCGTTCGGCGACCAGTTCTTCATGCTCGCCAACCGCGACGTCTCCCGGCGGGACGGGCTCCCGGCGGCGCCATGGGTGTGGTCGGACGACACCGAGATGGCGTGCTCGGTCGTCGACGTGCTGCATCGGCTCGGCCGGATCGATCAGGACACACTGGCCATGGCGTTCGCGTCCCGGATGGACATGGGCCGCCGCTACGGTGCCGGTGCGCTCGAACTGCTGGAACTCGTGCGGGATGGCGCCGACTGGCGCAGGGCGTCGGCGGAGTCGTTCGGCGGCAACGGGTCGTACGGGAACGGCGCGGCAATGCGGGTCGCCCCCTTGGGCGCGTGGTTCCGCGGAGACCTGGAGCGGGCCGCGGCGCAGGCGGCCCTGTCCGCCGCGGTCACCCACGCGCATCCCGAAGGCATCGCGGGTGCCATCGCGGTCGCCGTGGCCGCGTCACACGTCGCCGCGAGCCGTGCCGAGGGCGTACGGCCCGACACGTCCGAGGTGATCGACGCGGTGCTCGATCACCTGCCGGCAGGATACGTACGCAGTGGACTCGAGCGGGCGCGGCGGATGCCCCAGGCCACCGCGGCGCAGGCGGCGTGGGAACTGGGCAACGGCTCACGGATCACGGCGCAGGACACCGTGCCGTTCGCGCTGTGGGCGGCCACCCGGCATCTGGGTGACTACGAGGCCGCGGTACGGGCATGTGTCGTGGTCGGCGGGGACATGGACACCACGGCCGCGATCGCGGGTGGTGTCGTCGGCGCCCATCTGGGCGCCGACGCGATCCCCGTCGCCTGGCGGGCCGCCCGTGAACCCCTCCCGACCTGGCTCACGCCGCAGGCCGCGTCCGTGGAGCGGCCGGCGGACAGATAGACGCCTTGGTCCCTCTCCGGCCAGGGCGTCCCTCCGCGCGGCACAAGTACAGATCGTCGCGTGCTCCGGGCGTGGTCACTTCCAGACCTCGGCGATGGGAATGGCCGAGGCGGCATTGCCGGCGTGGGCCGTGCGGTACATGTCCTCGATCGTCCGGAGGGCGTCGTAGTGGTTGTACTGGGTCGCGTAGCTCCCGGCCTTGACATGCGCGCCGTAGAAGATCGTGACGATCTTGTTGCCCCTCCGGCCGTCGTCCTCGTCGGTGGTGACGATCAGCAGGCTGTTGTGGGTCGAGGCCCAGGTGGCGTAAGGGCCCAGCTTGTTCCGCAGCCAGGTGTCGCCGGTGCGCACTGAGCAGTTGTGCATGTCATTGCACAGGTCCGGTACCACGAACGACACCGTCGGCAGGGTGGTGAAGTCGGTCGGCCACCGCGCGAACGTATGCCCGGTCGAGGTGGGGACGTTGCTGAAGGAGAACCAGGGGTTGTGCTTGCGGGCGTAGTTCGTCGAGTTGCTGGTGCAGGCGGTGGAGCCCTCCGAGGGCAGGCCCTCGTTGTAGCTGCCCCATGACCGGCCGACGTCCGTGAGTTCCTTGCCGAGGTTGGTGGCGCCGTACGCGGAGCCAGGCGGCGGGCAGGCATTGTCGGTGGTGCCCTGGGTGCTGCCGGAGAACAGCGCGAAGTAGTTGGGCTGGCTGGGGTGGGTCTCGGCGGAGAAGTTCGTGAAATTCGCGCCTCCGTTGGCGAGGGAGTTGAAGTACGGGGCGTTGGAGTTGCCGATGATCTGCGAATACCCGTGGTTCTCGAAGACCACCACGACGACGTGGTCGGGCGTCGGGACGGTCGCGGCGTGCGCGCTCTCATCGAGACCGGCGATCGCGGCGAGCGTCATGAGCCCGCCGGCCGGGACGGCGGCGGCACGCCGCCAACGCCGCGCGTGGCGGGGTTGGGGTACAGCCGTGTGTTCCTGCACAGAGACCTCCTGGGGAACCGGGTGGCCCGACCTCTACACCGTGTCATCGCGTAGTAGCGCTATGTGACGGCCGGTTGCCACGCTTCGCCGCTCCGATGAACGCGGCATAAAATGCAATTTCCCGGGAAAGCACTCCAAAACACGCCATGGTTAAGTCTTTATAGATCTGGCCGGGTCGCCTTTACCCGCTAACGCTCCCGGTCGGCCGGGCGGGCGGTGGGGGAGCGGGCCGGTGGACTCTCGCACGATCAGACGGCCCGGTTGCCGGATGACGCCCGACGGGTGATGCCCGTCCAGGTCGGCGAGAAGGTGTTCCACCGCCATGGCCCCGAGCCGCTCCAGGTTCAGGACCACGAGCGTCAGCGGCGGCCGGCAATCGGCGGCGAAGATCTCCCCGGAACGCCCCTGCCGGACGTCCATCGCCTGCCCAGCGCGGAGCCGTTCAGCGGTCGCGCCGGGTCGCCAGCCGGGCCAGGCTCTCCAATTCGGCGGTGGCTCGTGCCGGAGGGCCGGCTGAGCACAGTTGGTGCAATGCCCCGGCCAGCAGCAGGTCGGCCTGGGCCTGGCTCCAGACGCGTCCGCCCGCGAGGTCGATCAGTTCCGCCATGTGCACCAGATCGGCGTCCGGCAGTGGCCGTTCACGGTGGTAGAGCCCGGTCAGCTCGTCCCCGGCCGCCGTGCCGGATGTCAGAGCCGCCACCACCGGCAAGGACTTCTTGCGGTTGTGCAGGTCCGAATAGATCGGTTTGCCGGTAACGGCAGGGTCGCCCCAGATGCCCAGGAGGTCATCGACGAACTGGAACGCCACACCCAACTGCTCGCCGAAGCCACGTAGCCGCTTGATCTGCCCGGGGCCTCCGCCTCCGAACGAGGCACCGAGTGCGCAGGCGCACCCCAGCAGGGCACCGGTCTTCCTCTCCGCCATGGCCAGGCACTCGGGCATGCCGACATCGGCGCGTTCTTCGAACACCATGTCCGCGATCTGGCCGTCCACCAGCGCCTGCACTGCGGCACTGAGCATCCGCGTCCCCGCCTGGGCGGCCGGGTGCCCGCTGCCGGCGAGCACGTCGAAGGCCAGTGCCAGCAGTGCGTCCCCGACCAGGATCGCCGCGCTGGTGCCGAACACACTCCAGGCCGTGGGGCGGCGGCGGCGAGTGGGGTCGCCGTCCATCACGTCGTCGTGCAGGAGGGAGAAGTTGTGCACCAACTCGACCGCGGCCGCAACCGGTATCGCCGGGGCGTGGACTCCGCCGGCGGCCTCGGCGGCCAGCAGGGCGAGCGCAGGGCGGATGGTCTTTCCGCCATCAGCCCCGGCCGGGCGGCCATGCTCGTCCCACCAGCCGAAGTGATAGCCGGCGATGTGCCGCATCGAGTCGGGCAGCGTATCGACCGCCTCCCTCAGTGCCGGCTCGACCACCGAGCGGCTCCAGGCCAGCACCTCGTGCGCCGACCGGTCCTCGGTGCCGTCCTCCGCAGCTGCCCTGTGCCTGACCTCCTTCATCGCCGGACTACCGGCACCCGGGCCTTGTGGCCACGAAAGGATCCGATGCGCGCCGCCGAAGTGCCCAGCCCTGTGGGGCCATCGAACGGCCGTTCCGCAGACGGAAGATAACGCAATTCAGATTCCACATAGCGGCGGCTCTCCACATGCCATCTCAGCACGCCGGCCATCCAGTTCTGTAGTTCTTTCACGTATCCGTTCAGTATCTCGCGAGTCTTCAGGTCCAGCTGGAAATTGTCGAAAAGCGTCGGCAGTTCGATGGCGACGATATGTTCGAACTGGAGGACTCGCGAGGTCATCAGCTCGTTGACGACGTCGACCGCTTGCCGCTGGTCGCACCCGAGGAAGGTCTGGACGACCAGGACGCCGTTGTTGAGCTCGCCTTCGAATTGTATTTCTTTCTGGTACGAGAAGATATCGTTGGCCAGGCAGGCGAAGTCGGCGGCCGTGTTGTCCAGCCCGCGCATCGGCCGGGTCTGGTAGATCTCGGCCGGGACCCGCCAGCCGTGGGCGAGTCGGGAAAGGCTCATCGTGAGATCCGAGCCGAAGGTCTTACGGCGCATCTCGACATAGTCGACCGGATCCGGGATGCGGTTCTGGATGTGGTTGGCGAGTTCCCACAGCCAGCTTTCGGTCATGTCCTGAACGCTGCGGCGGAACTGACGCCGTGCGCTCGCGGACATGGGGAACGCCGTGCGAAGCCATAGGTCGGCCAAGCCGCGCTCCACCGGGTTCAGCGGCACCGGGACGGTGGTGGAGTCCACGGGCATGAACGCCGACAGCCGTTCGTTGAACACCTTGGCACCGGCCATGTCGCGGGTGCGCCCGAAGACCGCCGGGAAGTAGTCGTCGGCGTAGGTCCCCCAGGTGAGCCAGCCCGTCGACAGGTCGAGTCCGGGGCCGGAGGCATCCGGATCGATCGCCGCTGCGCACAGGGCGAGGTCGAAGGACTCGAGCTTGTGCTCATCCCAGATGCGGAAGCCGGGCACGCCCGGGAGCGAGTCGAGCATCCCCATCTCGCGCGTCCACACCAGGGAATTCCGGCGTGCGGCGTCCAGATGGGGGCTCAATCGAGTGGCGAACGGCATGTAGAACTCGGGCAGTCGCACCGGACCCACGGCCTGGTGGGGGACATGGATATGGCTCTTGAACCTTCTCGGGCCCGGCGTGCCCGATGGCAGGCTGATGCGCGCCGCCGAGCTGCCCAGACCTGTGGGGCCGCTGCGAAGTCGCCCTGCGGCCGGGGAACCACCCGAACCGCCGTTCATGTAGCGGCTCGATCGCATGTGCCACTCGTGACCGCCCGATTGCCAGTCCTGCAGACCTTTCACATACCTCAGGGTGTTCGTCTGCTCCAGCGGGCCGAGGCCGTGTTCCGCGAAGAGGGGCGCCAGCTCGGTGAGGGCGGTGTTCTCGAACTGCTGCAGCCGGGAGGTGAGCAGGTCGTTGACGGTGTTGGCGGCCCGCTGGGCGTCGTAACCGAGGAATCGCTCGAAGACCAGTACGCCGTTGGCCAGCTCCCCTTCGTCTTCGGTCTCCCGCTGGTAGGAGAAGAGGTCGTTGCGCAGATGCACCCCGTCGGAGAAGGTGTCCTTCAGTACGCGCATCGGCCGGGTGCCGGCGATCTCGGCGGGGACTTCGGCGCCTACGGCGTGTTCGACGAGGTTCGCCGACCAGGGGGCTCCGCCGACCTTGCGCCGCATCTCGATGTATTCGATCGGGTTGGGGGTCCTGCCCTCGCTGATGTTGGAGAGTTCCCACTGGGACTCTTCGAGAAGGTTCTTGGTGCTTTCGGCGAACCGGAGCCTCCAGTCCGTGGACCTGGCCGGGATGGTGCGCCGCCACAGGTCGGCCAGGCCCCGTTCCACCGGATTGCCGGGCTCAGGGGGAGTGCTGACGGGGTGCACGGGCATGAATTCCCGCAGTCTCTCGAGGTACTCCTTCGCGCCGGCGGTGTCCTGGCTGCGTTTGTAGGTCTCCAGGAAATGGTCGTCGAAGAAGAACACCCAGACGTACCAGTCGGTCACCAGGTCGAGTTGCGGACCCGGTGCCTCCGGATGGGTGTAGGCGCAGAGCAGGGCGTAATCGTGGGAGTCGAACGTGCGCTCATCCCAGATGTTGGAGCCTTCCAGCATCTCCATCTCGCGGGCCCACGCCTTGGAGTGCTCCCGTGCCCCATCCAGATGGGGGTTCAGCCGTGCCGGGTACGGCATGTAGAACTCTGGTAGTTCAAAGGGCTGCATGACCTGCGCCTGACCTTCTCTCGCGCTCGCCGCCGGTCGCCTTAATCGTCGTGAGAGTGAGCGATCTCGACGTTCTCGAGGATGCCGAGCGCATCGGGGACGAGGACGGCCGCGGAGTAGTAGGCGCTGACGAGGTAGGAGATGATGGCCTGCTCGTTGATGCCCATGAACCGCACAGAGAGACTGGGCTGGTATTCGTCAGGGATGCCGGTCTGGTGCAGGCCGATGACACCCTGGTCTTCTTCCCCGGTGCGCAGCACGAGGATGGAACTGGTCGCGGTCTTGGTGATGGGGATCTTATTGCAGGGAAAGATGGGCACTCCGCGCCAGGAGGGCACCATGCTGCCGTGTATCTCGATGCTCTGTGGGTAGAGGCCTCGGCGGCTGCATTCCCGTCCGAACGCCGCGATGGTGCGGGGATGTGCCAGGAAGAGACGTGAGCTTCGCCGCCGGGAGAGAAGTTCGTCGAGGTCGTCGGGGGTGGGCGGCCCGGTGCGGGTCTGGATGCGCTGCCTGAGGTCCGCGTTGTGGAGTAGCCCGAAGTCTTGGTTGTTGATGAGTTCGTGTTCCTGACGTTCCCTTATGGCTTCGATGGTCAGTCGGAGCTGCTGCTCGATCTGATCCATTGGTTCGTTGTAGAGATCTGCCACCCGCGTGTGCACCTGCAGCACGGTCTGGGCGACGCTCAGTTCGTATTCGCGGGGTGAGATCTCATAGTCGACGAAGGTCCCTGGCAATTGCGGCTCGCCGGTGTGTCCGGCGGCCAATTCGATGGCGGCTTCGCCGTATTTGTTCCGCGCCAGCTCCGGGCCGGTCTGGAATTGTTCGATGTGGCTCCGCAGCGTTTCGGATCGGCCGAGCAGTTCCTGGAACTCCTGGCGGGGGAGTGCCAGCACCGTGCAGCCTGTGACGGCCTTCACGGTGAATTCCCAATCGCCGCGTGATCCGATGAGCGTGTCGTCGCCGAAATGGTCGCCGTCGGCCAGAACGCCCAGCACGGTCTGCCCGCCGTACTCCCCCGCGCCGATCTTGTTCGCCTTGCCGTGGGCGATGAGGACGACCTGGTCCGCCGGCCGGCCGGATTCCACGATCACATCTCCGGGTTCGAACTCCTGTTGAGTGAACCGGCCGGACAGTGTGTCCAGCACCGTGGGGTCGTCGAAGTCCCGTAGTAGCGGGAGTTCGCGGAGTTCCTGGGGGATGACCTGGACCTGGGCGCCGGTCGTGGTGAACGTGACCCGACCGTCGCCCAGGGCGTAGCTGAGCCGGCGGTTCACCCGATACGCCCCGCCCGCCACCTGCACCCACGGCAGCATCCGCAGCAGCCACCGCGAGGAGATTTCCTGCATCTGCGGTACGGACTTGGTCGTCGTCGCGAGATTGCGCGCCGCCGCCGTACCCAGGCTCAACTGCGCCTGACCAGCCTCTAGACCAGAACCCGACTCCGTCACGAACCGCACCGCCGTTCTATGCTCGAGCCAACAGGGGGAATGCCCTAGCGTCTACGTGAAAGAATGGCGTCTATTGTTGAATAATAGCGAAATGATGTCGCTACGAATAAGCGCCTATCTGTCTCGTTCACGTTAACCGCCGCATATCCTTGATCACAACTATTCGATGTGGCAGGAATCGACGTCGCGTGTGCAGAAAATGGGACATATCGGTGCCGGGGAAGTGGGGTCTGTCTTGCGGGCCAGACATGGCCGAACATGGGCCGGACGGCCGTGGGTCTGTGCTTCAGCCGGAGGTCTTCGAGCGGGCAGACCGGGGACCTGGCGATCGCTGAGGTGCTCGGCGAACCCGCACCGGATGTTCGGCCGGATTCGCCCGCACCGCTGCCCTGGTATTCGCCACGCTCGTTTCTCGTGTGGCGAGATCTCGCGTCGTCGCGGCGGCTACCGAGTCCCGCCGTGACCGTGTGAGCGCGGGAGAGTGGGCACTCTGCCCGCCATGATCACAGGCGCGGCGTCGCCGGGCCGACATCGCCGATCGTGGTCGGGGTGAGGTGATCGCCCCAGGGCGGGTCCGCGCCGGGGACTTTGCAGGTTTCCGCGGCGATGTAGGTCGCGAACATCATGGCTTGGCGGAGGTCGTCGCTGGTGACGCCATCGAGTCGCCCGCCCAGATATCCCTTGCTGTCCAGCCAGTGCAGGAGCCCCGCGGTGAACGCGTCGCCCGCACCGACGGTGTCCACCAGGGCGATGTCCGGTGTGGGGACGGTGATGCGGGTGCCGTCAAATGAGGCGAAGGCTCCCTCGGCTCCCCGAGTGACCACGGCAAGGCGGACTCCGTTCTCGTGCCAGGTGTCACACGCCTGCTCCAGCTCCGTGTCCGGGTAGAGGTGGCCGAAGTCCTCGTCGCTCAGCCGGAAGATGTCGGCCAGGCGTGTCCACCGATCCAGGTGGGCCCGGTAGGTCTCCGGCGCGACGAGGCGGGGCCTGACGTTCGGGTCGATGGAGATGGTGGCGTGCGGTTTCATGTCGCTGAGGAGGTCTTCGATCAGTGGACCGCCGGGCTCGCGGATCAGGGCGAGGGATCCGGTGTGCACGCAGAACGCGCCGCCGGGCCGTCGCTGGGTGAGTTCTTCGCGGGTCCACTGCCAGTCGGCGGTGCCGTCGGCATAGAAGTCGTAGGTCGCCTGTCCGGAGGAGTCGATCGCGGTGATGGCGAGCGTGGCCGGCTCGCTGGCCCGCACGCTGTCCGTCAGGTCGACCCGGGACGCGATCAGGTGTTCGCGGATGAGGTCACCGAACGGCCCGGGTGCGAGTCGGCCGAGGAAACTGGTGGGGGTGCCCAGCCGGCTGAGCCCGATCGCAGTGTTGACCGGGCTGCCGCCCGGCCGGACCTGCAGGTTCAGCACCCCTCGCTCGGCTTGGCTGGGATTGGGGAAGGCGTCGGCCACAGCCTCGCCGATCACCGCGATGTGACTCATGATGGTTCGAACAACCTCCGATTCAGTCTAAGACGGGGTGTCACCCTGCGCGATGGGCAGTGACGGCCCATCCGCCATCTGGGTGATCGGCTTCGTGACGGTGGTCAGCCCCCATCATGATCGTCGCCGTGATGGCGCGCTTCATGCTCGGCCTCTTTGGGCTGGGGACGCCTGCCCCGCGCCCTGGGTGCAACCGCAGGATTCGCGGTGCATGAACCGAGGTCCGAGCCGTACGGTCTGCGCCGGCCGGCGGGGATCACCGATCCTCGCCAGCAGCAGCTGCACGGCCTGGGCGCCGATCTCCTGGATCGGCTGGGCCATCGTGGTGAGCCGGGGCCGGAAGTGCGCGGCCCATTCGAAGTCGTCGAACGCCACCAGGGCGACGTCTTCGGGGACCCGCACACCCAGCTGGCCGAGGGTGCGCATCGCCCCGATCGTCATGTGGTTGTTCGCCACCACGAGCGCGGTGGGCGGGTCGTCGAGATCGAGCAGCCCGCGCACGGCCCGCTCGGCCTCCTCGGCGTTGGAACCTCCCGTGGTGACGAGCTGGTCGTCCCTGGCCAGTCCGCTTCGCTCGAGTCCCGTGCGGTAGCCGTGGACGCGCTCGTCACTGGTCGACAGCCCGGTGCGGCCGGAGATCATGGCGATCCGCCGATGACCCTGCTCGGCGAGGTGCGCCGTCAGCCGGGCCGTCGCCTCGATGTTCTCGGTGCCGACCTGGTCGAAGGCGCCGGAGGCGCAGCGGTCCACCAGCACGGCCGGCACGCCCAGGTCGCCGAGATAACGCAGGGCGTCCCCATCGGGTCCGGTCGCCGGGGCCAGCAGCACACCGTCCACCCGCCGTTGGTGCAGGGCCTCGACCACGTGGAGTTCCTTCGCCGGGTCGTCATGGGTGTCGGCGAGGAGCAGGGTGTAGCCGGCCCGGCTGACCTCGACCTCGATCGCCGAGACGATGTCGGCGAAGTAGACGTTCGTGATCGCCGAGATGGCCAGCCCGATCGTCTGTGTACTGCCGCTGACCAGCGATTTTGCTATCGTGTTGTGCGTGTAGCCGGAGTCCTTGATGGCCGCCAGGACGAGCTTGCGCGTTTCTTCCTTCACGAAGCGCGTGCCGTTGATCACATGCGACACCGTGGAGACCGAGACTCTGGCCTGCCGCGCCACGTCGGCCATCGTGACCATCTGCCCCCCTGGGTTCGTCGAGATGTGTTTGTGACGAAAGCGTTTGCGCGAACGCTTGCGCAAACGCTTTCTTGACAGCAAGATAACGCCAACGAAACCCGGACGAAACCTTTCCGGCGGAATCGCCGGAGAAATTCGAGGAGGTCACTATGGCCCCGGCAGGCATCCCCACCCCCAGGCACACCCGTCCGCGCCGTCGCGTCTGGATCGCCGCAGTGGCGGTCGCGGTGACCGGCGCCGTGGCGCTCACCGGCTGTGGCAAGTCCAGCACGTCCGGCACGTCCGGTTCATCCGGCAAGGTCAAGGTCGGGCTGATCACCAAGACCGAGACCAACCCGTTCTTCGTGAAGATGAAGGAGGGCGCCGAGAAGGAGGCCAAGGCCAAGGGCGTCACCCTGATGACGGCCGCCGGTAAGTTCGACGGTGACAACTCGAGCCAGGTGACGGCCATCGAGAACATGGTCGCGGCGGGCGTGAAGGGCATCCTCATCACGCCGAGCGACACCAAGGCGATCGTTCCTGCGATCGAGAAGGCTCGTGCCAAGGGCACCCTCGTCATCGCGCTCGACACCCCGACGGATCCGCAGAGCGCGGTCGACGCGCTGTTCGCCACGAACAACTTCCAGGCCGGGGTGCTGATCGGCCAGTACGCCAAGGCGCACATGGGGAGCACGCCCGCCAAGATCGCCACCCTCGACCTCGCCCCCGGCGTCTCCGTCGGCATCCTGCGGCACAACGGATTCCTCAAGGGCTTCGGCGCGGCCAGCGTCGACGACAAGGCAACCCAGCTCGCAAGCGCGCCGCAGGTCGTCTGCTCCCAGGACACCCAGGGCGACCAGGCCAAAGGCCAGACCGCGATGGAGAACTGCCTGACAAAGACGCCCGGCATCAACCTCGTTTACACGATCAACGAACCGGCCGCTCTGGGTGCCTACACGGCACTGAAGGCGAAGGGGCTGGAGAAGAGCGTGACGATCGTCTCGGTCGACGGAGGTTGTACCGGTACGAAGGCGGTGCAGAGCGGTGAGATCGCGGCGACCTCACAGCAGTATCCGCTGAAGATGGCATCGCAGGGTGTGGACGCGGTGGCCGCTTACGCGCAGGGTGGTGCGAAAGCGTCGGGCTACACCGACACCGGGGTCACCCTGATCACCGACAAGCCGATGACCGGTGTCGACTCCAAGGACACCGCCTTCGGTCTCGCCAACTGCTGGGGCTGATCCTCAGGGGGCCCGGTCCTGCCCGGGCCGGGCCCCTGCCGTCCATCCCATCCCTTGGAGGTGTTTCGCTCCATGACCACCCCGACAACAGCGCCTGCCCCGTCACCACCGGCCACGCGGCCGGTGCCCGTCTGGCGGCATGCGGTCAACGGCTCCACCCTCGGCCCGCTAGCGGCGCTCGTCCTCGCCTGTGTCTTCTTCAGCCTGCGCACCGACACGTTCCTGAGCGGCGGCAATCTGTCGCTGATAATCCAGCAGGTCATGGTGGTCGGTGCTCTGGCCGTCGGGCAGACGCTGATCATCCTCACGGGCGGGATCGACCTGTCCAACGGCGCCATCATGGCGTTCGGCACCATCGTCATGACCAAGCTGGCGGTCGATGGGACGGTGCCGCCGCTGGTGGCGATCGGGCTCGGCATCCTCGTCTGCGGGGCCTTCGGGCTGGCCAACGGGCTGCTGGTCACAAAGATCTCGCTGCCGCCCTTCATCGTCACGCTGGGCATGCTCAACATCGCCTTCGCGCTGACCCACATCTACTCCAACGAGCAGACGATCACCCACCTCCCGTCCGCGCTGACCTCGCTCGGGAGCACCTTCAGCGTCGGCAGCACCGATGTGACGTACGGGTCCGTACTCACCATCGGACTGTTCCTCGTGTTCGCCTACCTGCTGAGCCAGACCGCCTGGGGCAAGCACGTGTACGCCGTCGGGAACAACCCGGAAGCCGCGCGGCTCACCGGGATTCCGACCAAGCGGCTGCTGCTCGGGGTCTACGTCATCGCCGGACTGGTGTACGGGGTCGCCGCTCTGCTGTTCGTCGCGCGTACCGGCGTCGGTGACCCCCAAACGGGCCAGACCGAGAACCTGGAGAGCATCACCGCCGTGGTCCTGGGGGGCACGAGCCTGTTCGGCGGGCGGGGAGCGGTGCTCGGCACCCTGATCGGTGCCCTGATCGTGGGCGTGATCCGTAACGGTCTCCAGCTCATGGGTGTGAGCTCCATCTACCAGGTCCTGATCACCGGGATCCTGGTCATCCTCGCCGTCACCGTCGACCAGATCTCCCGCAGGAGGGCCCAATGACCGCTGTTCTGTCCGCCCGCGGGCTCGTCAAGCGGTACGGCCAGGTGACCGCCCTGGACGGCGCCGACTTCGACCTGCTGCCCGGTGAGGTGCTCGCGGTCATCGGCGACAACGGCGCCGGTAAGTCCAGCCTGATCAAGGCACTGACCGGGGCGATCCAGCCCGACCAGGGCCAGATCAGCCTGGACGGGAAGGTGGTGCACTTCCGCAGCCCGATCGACGCCCGGCGGAACGGCATCGAGACGGTGTACCAGGACCTCGCCGTGGCACCCGCCCTCGACATCGCGAGTAACCTGTTCCTCGGACGTGAACTGCGCCGGTCAGGCGTCCTCGGTCACGTGTTCCGGCTCCTCGACAAGCCACGGATGCGCACCGAGGCCGCCCAGCACATGGACGAACTCAAGATAGGCCTGCGCTCGCTCACCCAGCGTGTGGAGACCCTCTCGGGAGGTCAGCGGCAGGGCGTCGCCGTGGCGCGCGCCGCGGCCTGGGCACGGCACGTCGTCATCATGGACGAGCCCACCGCCGCCCTCGGAGTCAAGGAGTCCGGGCAGGTCCTGGACCTCATCGCCCGGGTCCGCGACCGCGGCCTTCCCGTAGTCCTGATCAGCCACAACATGCCGCAGGTCTTCGAGATCGCTGACCGCATCCACGTCCAGCGCCTGGGCAGGCGTGCCGCGGTCGTCGATCCGGCCGACTACTCCATGTCCGACGTCGTAGCGATCATGACCGGAGCCATCCGCGTCGAAGACGAACGCGCCGTCGTCGTCGACACCGAGGCGGCGGCCGCGGCGGGCGTGACCGAGGACCGGGATCACCCGCGGACCCGGGAGAAGAATTCCTGATCACACGCCGCCGGCTCCGGCGGGCGACGACCATCATTCCGCCGTCTTCGATGCCATCGCCCGCGATCGGCGTTGACCGAGCCCGCGGTCCCTCGTCAAGAGCGGATCCTCCGCGCGGTAACCATCGGCCGGGCGAGCATCGGTTCCGGCATGTTCGTCGTGCTCACTCGCCCGCAGTCCGAGCTGTCGAGTGAGTCGCGTTATGCATGCACATGACCACTCTATGTGGTTACCGTCGAGAGCGGCCGGGTATTCGGTGATCACGCCATACATGCAGGCGTCGTCCAGAAGATGCACAGAGGGATGACTTGGACGGCGATGCGGCGGAGAATCCGAACGGGGGAACATGATGTACCGCATCAAGAAGCTCATGGCGACCCTGACCGTGACCACCGTCGCGACCGGTGGCCTCATCGGCCTGGACGCCGCTGCCCAAGCAGCCACGGCTCCGAGCGCGGTCGTGACGACTGCCCAATCGCAACAGACTCTGAACAGCGCGCCGAACGTCCGGAGCGCCGTCGGCCTCCAGACCCGCACCACCGATCAGCGATTGCGCCCCAGGCGGTGGCGGAGGCATCGTTGTGGGCGGACGTTCCACCGGTTCCGCCACGCGCGCTTCCACCGGTTCCGCCACGCTCGTTTCCACCGCGCTCGTTTCCACCGCGCTCGTTTCCAGCACATGCGGTCCCCGCGCATGCGGTTCCAGCGCACCCGGTCGCAGCACATGCGGTCGCAGCACATGAGGTCCCCGCGCATGCGGTCGCAGCACATGCGGTCCCCGCACATGCGGTCGCAGCACATGCGGTCGCAGCACATGAGGTCCCCGCGCATGCGGTCGCAGCACATGAGGTCCCCGCACATGAGGTCCCCGCACATGCGGTCGCAGCACATGCGGTCCTACTGAAGGTGACACCACTGCGGCGATCGGAACCCACCACAACCACCACTGACTCGGTGTCTTTGGTGTGCGGGAGGTCCACGTCACCTTGGTGACCACCCACTCACGGCGCTGGACTGGCGCCGGTCGATGTGAACCCATCGCCGGGCCACGACAGTGGACGCGGCTCCTGGCAGGAGACTGACTTCGGACATCAGCTCTCCTACCAGGAGCCGCTTGCTCGGATAGCGGATGTTCGGTCGGCGACCGCCTGCCGATCTCATCGGCCCCCGGGGGCTGCCAGGTTCCCGTGTCGTATCGCTAGCCAGATGGCAACCCATTGCCGCACCCGGTCGTCATGAGATAGAGCAGCCCCGCCATCGTCGAAGACGAAACGATCTCGCCTCGGGCGATGAGCTCGGGCGCCGAGGCCACCGGCACCCATTCGACGCGCTCGGCCTCCACATCGGTGGGCGGTCCGATGTGCACCGCGCCCTCGGCCCGGAAAATGTGATGAACGCCATCGGTGAGGCCCGGTGACGGCCGGACGTCGAGCAGGTGCGTCAACGGCCCGGGCCGCCAGCCGGTCTCTTCGAGGACCTCACGCGCGGCTGCCTCCGCAGGCTCCTCACCTGCCTCGACCCGGCCGCCTGGGAGCTCCCAGCCCCAGGCGTCGGGGATGAACCGGTGCCGCCAGATCAGCAGCACCCGTCCCTGGCCGTCGACCGCCAGGGCACCCGCCGCAGGCCGGATCCGGACGAGGTGGTGGTCGAACCGCCGCCCGTCCGGCAGCTCGACGTCGGCCAGGTGCACATCCAGCCAGGGACTGCTGTATACAGCCCTTTCTCCGTGGAGTGTCCATCGCATGTCGCGTCCCTCTCCGTGAATCTCTACCCGGACGCTATCGAGAGACGGCATGTCCTGACAGGTAGGGTCAGAACGTCGTCGGCTGTGAGGCGCGAGCGCGAGGAGGTGAGCACGACGGTGAACACGGAGACCGAGCCCCGTGACCGCGTCTGGACGATACCGAACGCGCTCAGCTTCGCCCGCCTGCTCGGCGTGCCGCTGTTCCTCTGGCTGATCCTGATCAACCAGGACTGGTGGGCGCTGGGCGTCCTGGTGTTCGCCGGCATGACCGACTGGCTGGACGGCAAACTCGCCCGGATGCTCGACCAGACCAGCAAGCTGGGCGCCGTGCTGGACCCCTTGGCCGACCGGCTCTACATCTTCGCGACGCTGGTGGGTCTGACGATCCGAGGTGTCGTTCCGGTCTGGCTGGCGGCGTTGCTGGTGCTCCGGGAGGTGCTGCTCGCGCTGACGATCCCGGTGCTCAACCGGCACGGGTACGGCCTCCTGCCGGTGAGCTTCGCAGGCAAGGCCGCGACCGCGAACCTGCTCTACGCCTTCCCGCTGCTGCTACTCGGCGATCATGCGGGGACCTACGCCGATGTGGCGAAGATCATCGGTTGGGCCTTCGTCATTTGGGGAACGGCCCTCTACTGGTGGGCTCTCGTTCTCTACGTCGTCCAGGTGCGGCAGTTGGTACTTGCCGACCGCAGCGGCACGGGCTCCGGGCTCTCGCCCGGCGATCCTTGACCGATCCATGATCGACCCTTGAGGGGCGCCGGAGGCACCGCCCGGGCCGACTCGAGGGCCGGCAACGAAAGGAGCGACGCCAACACCATGAAGGCCGTTGTCATGGCGGGCGGTGAGGGCACCCGGCTGCGGCCGATGACCGCCAACCAGCCCAAGCCACTACTCCCGGTCATCAACCGGCCGATCATGGAGCATGTGCTGCGCTTGCTGAAGCGGCACGGCTTCGACGAAACGGTCGTGACCGTCCAGTTCCTGGCCGCGCTCATCCGCAACTACTTCGGGGACGGCGAAGAGCTCGGCATGACGCTGAGCTACGCCACCGAGGAGATGCCCCTGGGCACCGCGGGCAGCGTCAAGAACGCACAGGCGGCGCTGCGCGACGGCCGCTTCCTGGTGATCTCGGGTGACGCGCTCACCGACATCGACCTCACCGACATGGTGCGCTTCCACAAGAAGAACGGCGCACTGGTGACCATCGGGCTCAAGCGGGTGCCCAACCCTCTCGAGTTCGGGATCATCATCGTCGACGACGAGGGCCGGATCCAGCGCTTCCTGGAGAAGCCCACCTGGGGTCAGGTCTTCTCCGACACGGTGAACACCGGGATCTACGTCATGGAGCCGGAGGTGCTCGAGCGGGTCGCCGAGGGAGAGTCCGTCGACTGGTCCAGCGACGTGTTCCCCAAGCTCCTGTCCGAGGGCGCCCCGCTGTACGGTTACGTCGCCGACTGCTACTGGGAGGACGTAGGCACCCACGAGAGCTACCTCAAGGCCCAGGCCGACATGCTCTCCGGCAGGGTCGACATCGAGATCGACGGATTCGAGGTCTCACCCGGGGTGTGGGTCGCCGAGGGCGCGGACGTCGACCCCGAGGCGGTCCTGAAGGGCCCGCTCTACATCGGCGACTACGCCAAGGTCGAGGCGGGCGCCGAGCTACGTGAGTACACCGTGCTCGGCAGCAACGTCGTGGTCAAGGAGGGCGCCTTCCTGCACCGGGCGGTCGTGCACGACAACGTCTTCGTCGGCCCGTCCACGAACCTGCGCGGCTGCGTCATCGGAAAGAACACCGATGTCATGGCGGGCGCGCGCGTCGAGGAAGGTGCCATCATCGGTGACGAGTGCGTCATCGAGCCCGAGGCGTACGTCTCGAACGGGGTGAAGATCTATCCCTTCAAGACCATCGAGGCCGGTGCCGTCGTCAACACCAGCGTCATCTGGGAGTCCCGCGGACAGCGCAGCCTGTTCGGCCCGAGGGGCGTCTCCGGCCTGATCAACGTCGAGATCACCCCCGAGTTGGCGGTCCGGCTGACCAGCGCCTACGCCACCACCCTGAAGAAGGGTGCCACGGTCATCACCGCCCGGGACGCCTCCCGGGCGGCGCGCACGCTCAAACGCGCGGTGGTCAGCGCGCTCACCGCCAGCGCCATCAACGCGGCGGACCTGGAGGCCTGCCCCCTGCCGGTGGCCCGGTTCGAGACGGCCCGGGAGGACTGCGTCGGCGGCATCGTCATCCGTACGACTCCAGGGGACCCGCAGGGCGTCGACATCATGTTCCTGGACGAGAACGGCGCGGACCTGTCGCTGGCCGCGCAGCGCAAGCTGGAGCGGGTCTTCGGCAGGCAGGAATATCGGCGGGCCTTCCCTGGCGAGATCGCCGAGCTCAGCTATCCGGCCCGCACCATCGAGACCTACACCCGCGATCTGCTGCGCCGGGTGGACATGT
Source organism: Actinomycetes bacterium (assembly GCA_025964575.1). Taxonomy (GTDB): domain Bacteria; phylum Actinomycetota; class Actinomycetes; order Streptosporangiales; family Streptosporangiaceae; genus Actinomadura_E. Next base: position 82,183 of record JAOPYO010000035.1, on the reverse strand, counting down.
CGGGGGTCCGAGAGGCCGAGCTCAAGATCGTGCTGGACTGTGCGGGGGGCACCACGGCCCTGGTCCTGCCCACCCTGCTCGGCAAGGTCGGCGTGGAGGTGCTGACCATGAACAACCGGCTGGACGAGGCCAACCCGACCGAGACGCTGGCCGAGCGTATGCGGGACCTGCAACGGCTCGGTGAGCTGGTCTCCTCGTCCCGGGCGGCGTTCGGCGTGCGGTTCGATCCGGTGGGGGAGCGGATCTCACTGGTCAACGAGAACGGCGAGCTGATCAGCGACGACCGGGCGCTGCTGGTGGTCCTGGATCTCGTCGCCGCGGAGCGGCGGGGCGGCAGGGTCGCGCTGCCGGTCACCACGACACGCGTCGCCGAGCAGGTGAGCCGATTCCACGGGGTACGGGTCGAGTGGACCTCCACCTCCCAGGACGTCCTCACCAAGACCGCCGCGGCCCCGGACATCATCTTCGCCGCGGACGGCCGTGGCGGTTTCGTCCTGCCGGAGTTCAGCTCGACGGTGGACGGCATCGCCGCCTTCATCCGGCTGGTCGGCCTGGTCGCCCGCACCCGGCTCACGCTGTCCCAGATCGACGAGCGCATTCCAGAGGCGCATCTGCTCAGGCGGTCGGTGCCGACGCCCTGGGCGGCCAAGGGCAGTGTGATGCGGCACGTGGTGGAGGCCGCCGGTGATCGCACCATCGACACCACCGACGGCGTACGAGTCGTGGAGGAGGACGGGCGCTGGGCGCTCGTGCTGCCCGACCCGTCCGAGGCCGTCACCCATCTGTGGGCCGAGGGACCGGACCGCGACTCCGCCCAGGCGCTGCTGGAGGAATGGGCGGCGGTCGTCGAACGGGCCGGCTCCTGACGGAGGCTTTCGGATCAGGAGCGTCGAAGACGCAGGGTCGCCTCGGCACCTTCCGCCGAGGCGAGGACCGTGCGGAAGTCGCCCGGCGCCTCGGCGACCCAGTACGCCCCGCCTACGACCAGCGAACCGACCTGCAGGCTGGCCCGCCGCCAGGCGCGGTACGCGAACCGCACCTCGACCTTCGCCTTGGGATCTCGCCACAGGTGGGGCGGCAGCTGACCCCAGGCGACCGACCAGGTCGGTGAGCGCCGGCCGCCGCGGAGCAGATCGGTGACGAGCGGGGTCGCCACCGACACGTCCACGAGCCGTTCTCTGGAATGGACCTCGAGGGCCGGCCGCCCGCCCGCACCTTCCGCCGCTCTGATCAGCCACCCGCTGAGGGCGAGCGTCAGTGAAGGCGTTTCGAGATCGAGGACGTCCGTCTCCCCGTTCGGCCCGCAGGGTGAGTCGTTCACGAGGGATCCCTTCACCGAGTGACCTTCAGTTCAGCAGGGCCTTCTGCGGCGGGGCTGGGGGATTCCTGAAGGTCTCCTGTGAACTCGTGGTGCGGCTCCCGCAGGCGGGGGCGCCGGGCCGCACGGCCGGGCAGCCACCGGCTCCACTCGCCGATCATCCTGGCGGTCCATCGGCCGCCGGACGATGACATGGGGGCGTGCGGGGACGGAGGGGGCCGGAACACTTGCCAGAATGTCCCCGTGACCAATCGGCCGCAGGGAGATCAGGGGGAACGGGGCTGGACCCGCCCCGACGCCTCCATGTCCCTGCTTGCCGATCTGTTCGCGGGCGAGGCGCTCGATCCCGGCTATGCGCGGGCGGCCGCCCGACGGGCGGCCAGGGGCGAGGGGGCCCGGCCCGCGGGCCCCTTCCGGCACGGCGGAGTGCTGATCGTGGTGATCGTGGCCGGATTGCTGCTGGCGGTGGCCGGTGAGCAGGTACGCCGCAGCGAGCCGGTGGCGCAGAAGCAGCGGGAACGGCTGATCACCGAGATCCGGGACCGTACGAACGAGACCGATGCCTTGCAGAGGCGGCTCGGCGAACTCCGGACCGAGACCGAGCGGCTGCGCGCGGCAGCGCTGGCCCGCAGCGCGGACGGCCGGCGGGCAAGTGACGATCTGGCCAGGGCCGCGGACGCGGCCGCCGCGCGAGCGGTGTCCGGCTCCGCCCTGCGGGTCACCCTGGACGACGCGAAGCCGTCGGAGCGGGCGGCCTCGGACACCGGGCGGGTCTACGATCAGGACCTGCAGATCATCTCCAACGGGCTCTGGGCCGCGGGCGCCACCGCGATCGCGATCAACGGTCAGCGGCTCACCCCCACCACGGCGATCAGGACCGCGGGTGAGGCCATCCTCGTCGACTACCGGCCGCTGTCACCTCCCTACGAGGTGACCGCGCTCGGTGATCCCGGCCGATTGCAGAATCGGTTCGTGGTGTCCGCCGCAGGGGGCCATCTCCGGTTGCTCAAGAGCCAGTTCGGCATCCGTTTCGATCTACAACAGGAGAGCGTGGCCACGTTGCCCGCAGCGGTGGGCCTGCGGCTTCTCCACGCGCGGGAGGCGACCCCAGAGTGATCGCATTGATCGGTCTCGTGGCCGGCGTCGTCCTGGGATTCGTGCTGGAGCCCACGGTCCCGCTCTGGCTTCAGCCCTACCTCCCGATCGCCATCGTGGCGGCGCTGGATGCGATGTTCGGCGGGGTGCGAGCCAGGCTTGACGGGGTGTTCGACGACAAGGTCTTCGTTGTCTCCTTCCTGAGCAACACCGTCATCGCCGCATTGATCGTCTTTTTGGGAGATCAGCTCGGCGTGGGGTCGCAGCTGTCGACGGGCGTCGTGGTCGTCCTCGGCATCCGGATCTTCTCCAACGCGGCCGCCATCCGACGCAAGATGTTCGGCGCATGAGCGACCGGATGGAGAGCGTCGGTGCTCCGGAAGAAGCCACCGGCGCCGCCGAGGAGGCCAGAGGCCGTCTCCGGGACGAGAAGGCGGGACTACTCGGCCTCTTGCGGCCACGGGCCACCAAAGGCCAGTTCATCGCCGGGCTGCTGTGCCTGGTGTTCGGTTTCGCGGTGGTGACGCAGGTGCAGTCGACCAAGGCCGACAGCACGTTCGCCACGGCCCGTCAGGACGAGCTGGTCGGGATCCTGTCCGACCTGTCCCAACGGTCGGACCGGCTGCGCGCGGACATCCGCGATCTGGAGGACACCAAGGCGAGCCTGGAACGGGATGGGCAGGGCGATACCGCCATGGAGGAGGCGCGCAAGCGGGCGGCCACCTACGGCGTGCTCGCGGGCACCCTCCCGGCCACCGGGGAGGGCATTGAACTGGACATCAGCGATCCCTCCCGCCGGGTCAGGTCCGGCGTGCTGCTCGACGCACTGCAGGAACTGAGGGACGCCGGCGCCGAGGTGATCCAGATCAACGAGGTACGGGCCGGGGTGAACACCTACTTCGCGGACTCGCCCGGGGGCGGCATCGCGGTCGACGGACACCGGCTGGATCCGCCGTACCGCTTCCTGGCGATCGGTGACCCGCACGTGCTGTCCACCGCACTCAACATTCCGGGCGGGGTCATGAAGAGTATCCAGAACGCCGGCGGCAGCGGTTCGATCACCCAGCCGACGAAGATCACCGTGAGCGCGGTACGGTCACCTTGACCGGTTACGAAAGTGCTTCGCCCCGCGCGGCGACGTAGACCTGCGATCATCGTCACAGGTAGCGTGTGGGGGATCGCTTCTCGTCCAGGTTGACCCCTCGGGTCTTGCCCGCGTAAGTTGCGGCAACCGTCACCATGGTGAGGGGACAATGAAGATGAAGAGCAGAAGAAGGTGCGCCTGGGGCGCACCGAAGGTAGGAGGCCGAGCCGACCGATGCCGAGCGTCTACTGCACGCAGTGCGGTCACGCCAATCCGGACGATGCCCGCTTCTGCTCCAATTGCGGCACTCCGCTGGTTCGCAACGTCCGTTCATCCGCTCCGGAGTCCCCGGGCGAATCCACGTCGACGATCTCGCTCAGCGGGCTCGAGGCGGCGCTGGAGGCCGACCAGGTCGTCGAGGAGCTGTCTCCGGATCAGCTGGCCGTCGAAGCACTGCCACCCGGAACGGCGTTGCTCCTGGTCAAGCGTGGCCCCAATGCGGGAAGCCGGTTCCTGCTCGACAAGGACCGCACGTCCGCGGGCCGTCATCCGGAGAGCGACATCTTCCTCGATGATGTGACCGTGTCCCGTCGGCACGCCGAGTTCTCCCGGTACGGCACCTCCTTCGCGGTCCGTGACGTCGGGAGTCTCAACGGCACCTACGTCAACCGGGAGCGCATCGATGAGGCGGGGCTGTCGAGTGGGGACGAGGTCCAGGTCGGGAAGTTCCGGATCATGTTCCTGACGAACCCGCAGCACGGCTGACGGGATTTCGGAGGGCCGTCCCCTCGGTGAAGGGGACAGCGGCCGACCGACGGGAGGGCCATGAACGCGCACGCTGCCCGGGTCCACATGACGATCGGGGATGTGCTCGGTCGGCTTCGGGCGGATTTCCCGGATGTGACCATCTCCAAGATTCGCTTCCTGGAGTCGGAGGGGCTGATCGAGCCTGAGCGCAGCCCGGCGGGATACCGCAAGTTCAGCCATTCCGATGTGGAGCGGCTGAGGTTCATCCTGTCCGCTCAGCGTGACAACTATCTGCCGCTCCGGGTCATCAAGGAGCAGTTGCGGGCCCGGGACCAGGGGATGGAACTCCCACCGGCCGTCCGGCAGCCTCGCACGCTCGTGGCGGCCGAGACGACCGCGGCCGATCCGGACGTACGGCTGACGCGCCGGCAGCTGATCGACGGAGCGGCCATCGACGAGACCCTGCTGGCGGACATGGAGGAGTACGGGCTGGTCCGGCGGGCGGGCAGCCATTACGGCGGTGAGGCGCTGGCCATCGCACGGGCCGCGGCGGCCCTGGGCTCCTTCGGCTTCGGGGCCCGTCATCTGCGGGCCGTCAAGGCCTCCGCCGACCGTGAGGTCGGCCTGATCGAACAGGTGATCGCTCCGCTGCTGCATCAGCGGAGCCCCGGAGCGCACGGGCGGGCCGAGGAGACTGCCCATGAGATCGCGGCGCTCGCCGTGCAGTTGCACGCCGTCCTGGTCTCCGCAGGCGTGCAGGAGAGCCTCAACCGGTAGATCCCGGCCGTACACACGGCACCCTCGGTGGGAAGCCGAGGTGTACGTTGGCTACAGGGGCTCGACTGGGTGGATCAGGTCGGCCGGGCCTCTCGAGCATGGTCAAGACCGCAGTGAGGGCGAAACCATGTGAGTAGCCATCCGAGCAGCAGGGAGCCGCAGTGAAGCAGATGGAGGTCGTCGGCGTCCGGGTCGAGATGCCCTCCAATCAGCCGATCGTTCTGTTGAAGGAGTCGGCGGGGGATCGCTATCTGCCCATCTGGATCGGGGCGGTGGAGGCGACCGCGATCGCCTTCGCCCAGCAGGGCGTGCTGCCCGCGCGCCCGCTCACGCATGATCTTTTCCGGGATGTGCTCGACGCTCTGCACGTACAACTCAGAACCGTCAACATCACGGCGTTGCGCGAGGGGATCTTCTTCGCCGATCTCGTGTTCTCCAACGGGACCGAGGTCAGTGCCCGGCCGTCGGACTCCATCGCCCTCGCACTGCGTACCGGGGCGACGATCTTCGCCAGCGAGGACGTGCTCGAGGAGGCGGGGGTCTCGATCCCCGACGAGCAGGAGGACGAGGTCGAAAAGTTCCGCGAGTTCCTCGACACGATCACACCCGAGGACTTCGGCCGTACGTGATCGCCGCGCCTCCGGCGCGGTGTCGCGGTGCCTCCGGCACGGCGCCTCGGGGCGCGTTGACGGCGATGGTTTTCCTCGTCGCGCTCGGGCGCTGAGCGCCGCAGGCGCGCCTCGGCCCAGGCATCGTCGCGCCCATCGGGTGGCCGGGAAGGTGGAATGTGCTACGGACTGTTCCGCCGCACGTAGATCGGGGTAAGAGGCCAATGTGAGCGACGGTGAGCAGTTTGCCCACGTGAAGCCGGTTCATCCGGGCATGCGACGCGCCGACCGTGAACGTTGACCACACCCTGACCGGCACCTAACGTGCTGGTGGAACACCCATGGTGTAATCCGTCGAACCCCCTTGACGGAGCGCCACGGGCTGATAGAAGCCGGAGGTCCGCGTGGCGGTGAGCAGCGGCGAGGGCAAAGCGACCGGAGATAGGCATGTCGCGTCCCAGCACGCCGGAGAGCAGGGGCTGCTGTTCGACACGGTCGTGTCACCCCCGCCGCAGGACGTCGGATACCGGGGACCGACCGCGTGCTCGGCGGCCGGCATCACCTACCGTCAGCTGGACTACTGGGCGCGTACGGCCCTGGTGGAGCCCACAGTACGTTCCGCGCACGGGTCCGGCACCCAGCGGCTCTACAGTTTCTGCGACATCCTGGTGCTCAAGGTGGTCAAGCGGTTGCTCGACACCGGGGTCTCGCTGCAGCAGATCCGGACCGCCGTGTCGCATCTGCGGGATCGCGGCGTCCAGGACCTGGCCCGGATCACGCTCATGAGCGACGGCGTCAGCGTGTACGAGTGCACCTCCCCGGACGAGGTCGTGGATCTGGTGCAGGGCGGGCAGGGCGTCTTCGGCATCGCTCTGGGCAGGGTCTGGCAGGAGGTCGAGGGCAGCCTCGCCGAACTGCCCGCCGAACGGGCCGAGAGCCGTGAGCCGGGCGAGACCGGTGGCGGAGACCCCAACGACGAACTCGCCCACCGCCGCAAGGTCCGCAGGACGGGCTGACCCTCCAACCGCGGTACGGCGACCGTCACCCGCTCGCGCGCGAACAGAGCGAGTGCGTTTAAATCGCCTCTTTACGTTGCAGATAGGCGAAGGCGGCCCAACCGGGTAGGACGGGCAGCCAGAAGGTGAGCACCCGGAACAGCAGGACCGCGGAGGTGGCGGTCTCGGCGGGCAGCCCGGACAGCGTCAGCCCCAGCGAGAGTGCGCCCTCCACGGCGCCCAGACCACCCGGGGTGGGCGCGGCGGAGCCGAGCGCGTTCCCGGTGAGGAAGACGACCGCGACGGCGGTCCAGCTGAGCGAACCGCCGAAGGCGCGGATCGAGGCCTCCAAGCAGATCACGAAGGCCGTGGTCAGGAGCAGGGTGCCGCCCAGCCCGGTGAGGATCTTCCGGGGTGACTGCAGGACGTCCAGGAGCCGCGGCACGACCCCGGAGAACAGGACCTTGACCCGGGCGGCCACCAGCCGGCGTACGGGTGGGATGGTGAAGACACCGCCGGCCAGGACCGCTACGAACAGCAGGCCGATGACCACTGTCCGGGACGGCGCGATGGACTCGGTGCTACTCGACCCGGTGACAAAACCGAAGCAGATGAGAAGCAGGATGTGGATCATCAATCCGGTCAGCTGTGAGGCGCCCACGCTGGCCACCGCCTGGCCGGGGCGGACGCCGGCCTTCTGCAGGAAGCGGGTGTTGACCGCCACTCCGGTCACCGCCGCGGGGGCCATGAGCTTGACGAACGACCCGGCGAGCTGGACCAGCACGGTCCGGAACAGCGACAGCCGCTCCGGCACGAAGCCGATCAGCATCATCGCCGCCGCGAGGTAGGTCACGGCCGAGGCGACCAGGCCTATCGCCGCCCACCACCAGTCCGCCTGGGCGATGAGCTTGCTCAGGTCGACGTTGCTCAGCTGGGAGAGCAGGAAGTAGACGCCGGCCGTGCCGGCGATGATGCTCACCACCGTGCGCGGGCGGAAGCGCTCCAGCCGGATCGGCGCGACCTCGATCTCGGGCCGGAGCTGGAGGATCTGCTCCCGGATGCGGGTCAGCAGATCCTTATGGCGGCGCAGGATGGCGCGGGTGTCGCGGGACAGCGCCACCTTCTGCAGGAGCGGGACACTGGCCGCCAGCGCGTCGGCGCCCAGCACCTCACCCGCCGTGCGCACGGCCCGCTCGGGGCCGACCCGCAGCGCCAGCGTGGTGAGCAGCTGGGCCAGGTCCAGGCGCAGCAGCAGATCACCTGCCGCGATCTCACCGGCCCGGAGGTCGACCACATAGGGGTGATCGTCCTCGGCGACGAGGATGCTGCCCTCCTCCAGCTGCCGGTGCGCCAGCCGGTTGGCTTGAAGCAGCCGCAGCTGTCGCCAGATGGCGGTGAGCAGCTCATCGGTGATCTCGTCGTCGGGGACGGCACCCAGGGTCCGGCCGGCCACGTGCTCGTAGGCGAGCAGGGCGGCTTCCGTATCGACCTCCGTGGTGGCTACCAGCCGCGGGGTGCGGACGCCCGCCACCATCACGGCGTAGGCCATGAGCGATTCCTGCTCCAGCGAGCGGCGCAGCGAGCGCAGCGTCCTGCGTGGGCTGGCGCTGCGCAACTGGAATCGCCGCCATGCCCGGTAGAGCAGCCCGGCGGTCTGCTGATCACGGTCGAGCACGGTGACGTCGAGTGCCGAACCGTCCGCCAGGCTCACCTCGTACCGCCGGGTCTCCTCGGGGCCGTCCGCGACCCGGCGGGATCCGGACGGCAGCGGGCCCATCTTGCGGAGTGCGGCGACCACGGAAGCCCCCGGCGGCCGCGGGTTCGGAGTGCCGACACCGTACAGCGTGCCGTATCCGATGGCCCGGCCGATCAGATAGGTCACCGCCAGGGCGAGGGGAGAGGCATAGCCGGCGGCGAGGGCCGCGAGCGCGGCCAGTCCGATGACCAGCCAGGTCACGGCCTGCCAACGGGGACGCCCTGCCAGCCGTACAGCGGTGACGTAGGCGATGACGGGCGTCAGGTCGGTATGCAGGGGGTCGTGCACCAGGCCGGGCCGATCGGTCCACGCGAGGTACTCGGCGAGGCCCTGCGGGGCGTTGGCGGCAACCCAGGCGTCCAGACCCAGCGTCACGCAGAGCGCGATGATCGCGGCGAGCAGGCCCACCGCGATCCGCAGCCCGTCCCGGCGGATCAGCCGGTCGACGGCGAACGCCACCGGCACCGACAGGACGCCGAAAGTCGAGACCAGATTCGCGAGGGTGAGCAGGAAGTGCGGCGCCTGTGCGGTGGTGTGCGTGATGTCGGACTGGATCCCGCTGGTGGTCTGGCGGGCGACGGCGGGGAGCAGCAGCACCAGGCCCAGCAGGGCCAGCGTCACGAGGAACCGCATGGCGTCGGTGGGCCTGCGGATCCGGGCCGGGCGCGCGGGCTCGTCGACCGGCATGTCGGGAGTGCCATCCATGGCGGCCGTCACCGCCTTGTCCTGGGTCTGCGTCACGAGCTACCGCCGTCTGGGCATACCGTTTTGATCAGATTCCCAGATGTACGCCCCAACAGTCGAGGGCACCACGTCATTGGGGCCCTCTGCCCTGATGCCACCCTGGGGCGTCCGGTCTGGGAACTTCCGTTCACGGTCACGTATTAGCCATCCACGGGCCGATCTCCGACCCGCCCCCCGCGAGCCTCGTACATCGTACTGACCAGAGGCCACGGCACGATCGCCCTCTCCGCTGCGATCTCTTCCCCGCGGCGTTGGGTAGAGTTCATCAGGACAAGCCGTCAACCCTGTGCGGGAGAGACTCCACGCGGCCTGCGTGGAGCGCCGAAGGGGCAACTTCCCCGGAACCTCTCAGGCAAAAGGACCGCATGGGCGAGGCTCCTCTGGAAAGCAGGGCATCCGCCCTCACCGACGGTGAAAGCCCTTCTGCCGTGGCAGCGGGGTGAAGCTCTCAGGTGCAGACGACAGAGGGGGAGACCGGCCGTCGGCCCGCCCATGGGCCGATGGCTCCCTGAGCAGTGCCCAGCCCAGGAAGGCTCCCTGACATGACCGCTGAGACGACCTTTGCCGACCGGCACATCGGGCCTTCGCCCGATGAGCACGCCCGCATGCTGGAGTCCGTCGGGTTCTCCGACATCGATGCGCTGATCGATGCCGCGGTCCCGGCCGCGATCCGCACCGGACGGCCGCTCGAGTTGCCGGCCGCGCTCAGCGAGACCGAGGCGCTGGCCCGGCTCCGGGAGCTGGCGTCCCGGAACCAGGTGCTCACCTCCATGATCGGCCTTGGCTATCACGGCACCGTCACCCCGGGCGTGATCTTGCGCAATGTGCTGGAGAACCCGGGGTGGTACACCGCGTACACCCCGTACCAGCCGGAGATCTCGCAGGGCCGGCTGGAGGCGCTGCTGAACTTCCAGACCGTGGTGAGCGATCTGACGGGCCTGGCGGTGGCCAACGCCTCGATGCTCGATGAGGGCACCGCCGCCGCCGAGGCCATGGCCCTGGCGCACCGGGTCTCCAAGATCAAGGAGCCCGGTGCGTTCCTGATCGACGCCGATGCGCTTCCGCAGACCATTGAGGTCGTACGAGCCCGGGCGCTGCCCCTTGGCATCGAGATCGTCGTCGCCGACCTTTCCCAGGGACTGCCCAAGGCGGGGGAGGGCTCCCGTCAGGGGGCTGAGTTCTTCGGAGTGCTGGTGCAGTACCCGGGGGCGAGCGGGGCCGTACGCGACCTGGCCCCGCTGGCCGCGGCCGCACACGAGCGCGGCATGCAGGTGGTCGCCGCCGCCGATCTGCTCGCGCTCACGCTGCTCAAGGCGCCGGGGGAATCCGGGGCCGACATCGCGGTGGGCTCGTCGCAGCGCTTCGGCGTGCCGTACGGCTTCGGCGGGCCGCACGCGGGCTATATGGCCGTCGGCGAGGGCATCCAGCGGCAGCTGCCCGGCCGGCTCGTGGGGGTCTCGGTCGACCTCGACGGCGCTCCCGCCTACCGGCTGGCGCTGCAGACCCGTGAGCAGCACATCCGCAGGGAGAAGGCCACCAGCAACATCTGCACCGCCCAGGTGCTGCTCGCCGTGATGGCGGGCATGTACGCGGTCTACCACGGCCCGGAGGGGCTCACCGCGATCGCCCAGCGGGTGCACGGGCGGGCGAGGTACCTCGCGGCCGGCCTGCAGGCGCTGGGTGCCGAGGTCGTCCACGACAGCTTCTTCGACACGGTGCTGGCCCGGGTGCCCGGCCGCGCGGCGGAGGTCGTGCAGGCCGCGGCCCGGCGCGGAATCAACCTGCGCCTCGTGGACGTCGATCACATCGGTGTCTCCTGTGACGAGACGACCACCGATGAGCACGTCGCCCAGGTGTGGCGGGCGTTCGGTCTGGGCGACGACGAAGCGCTGTCGATCCGCCATGACGCTGACGGTATCCCGGCGCCCCTGCGGCGTGAGAGCCCGTTCCTGACCCACCCGGTGTTCCACGCGCACCGCTCCGAGACCGCGATGCTGCGCTACCTGCGCAAGCTGATGGACAAGGACATCGCGCTCGACCGGTCGATGATCCCGCTGGGCTCCTGCACGATGAAGCTCAACGCCACCACCGAGATGGAACCGATCACCTGGCCGGAGTTCGCGAACATCCACCCGTTCGCCCCGCGCGACCAGGTTCAGGGCTATGCCGAGCTGATCGGCGAGCTGGAGGGCTGGCTGGCCGAGCTCACCGGCTATGCCAAGGTCTCCGTGCAGCCCAATGCCGGATCTCAGGGCGAGCTGGCCGGGCTGCTGGCGGTGCACGCCTACCACGCGAGCCGCGGCGAGTCCCATCGCGACGTCTGCCTGATCCCGTCCTCGGCGCACGGCACCAACGCCGCCAGCGCGGTCATGGCCGGGCTGCGCGTCGCCGTCGTCAAGTGCGACGAGACCGGCAACATCGACCTGGGCGACCTGCACGTGAAGATCGCCAAGCACCGGGACGCGCTTGCGGCGATCATGGTGACCTACCCCTCCACACACGGCGTGTTCGAGGAGACGATCACTGAGGTCTGCGCTGCGGTGCACGAGGCCGGCGGGCAGGTCTACGTCGATGGCGCCAACCTCAACGCGCTGGTCGGGCTGGCCAAGCCGGGCGAGTTCGGGGCCGACGTCTCGCACCTCAACCTGCACAAGACCTTCTGCATCCCGCACGGCGGCGGCGGCCCTGGGGTGGGGCCGGTCGCGGTGCGCGAGCACCTCGCGCCGTTCCTGCCCAACCACCCGCTCCGTCCCGAGGCCGGCCCGTCGACGGGTGTCGGCCCGATCTCGGCGGCTCCGTGGGGCTCGGCGGGCATCCTGCCGATCCCGTGGGCCTACATCGCGATGATGGGCCCGGATGGGCTCCGCCAGGCCACCGAGGCGGCGATCCTGGCGGCGAACTACGTCGCCCGTCGGCTCGCCCCGTACTACCCGATCCTCTACACCGGCCGCGGCGGCCTGGTCGCGCACGAGTGCATCGCCGACCTCCGCAAGATCACCAAGGACACAGGGATCACCGCGGAGGACGTGGCCAAGCGGCTCATCGACTACGGCTTCCACGCGCCCACGCTGTCCTTCCCGGTGGCCGGCACGCTGATGATCGAGCCCACCGAGAGCGAGGACCTGACCGAGCTGGACCGGTTCTGTGACGCCATGATCGCGATTCACGGTGAGATCGAGCGAGTGGCGGGCGGCGAGTACGACTCGGACGACAACCCGTTGCGCAACGCTCCGCACACCGCCGAGTCGCTGCTGACGGGGGAGTGGAAGCACGCCTACACCCGGGAGGAGGCCGCCTACCCGGTCGCCTCACTCCGGGAGAGCAAGTACTGGCCGCCGGTCCGCCGCATCGACCAGGCCTACGGTGACCGCAACCTGGTCTGCTCCTGCCCCCCGCCGGAGGCCTTCGAAGACTAACCCGAGGGGCGCGGGAAATTGGGGTGTTGGGAGGGGGACTAGTGCAGTGATTCGTAAGTTCCTGTGGGGTTCATCCTTGTCACGACACCGAGGCACGAGACGACTACACCACGTGCCTACGACAAAAACCGGACTCCGACACCGTCCTCCTGGACGGCCACTTCACCGGGCATCCGACCAGGCCCGCGACACCGCCTGTACCCTCTACCTCACCGACACCAGCGACCACACTCGGTAACCGGACGAACCCTTCAAGGATTAACGCGGCGCTGCACTAGTAGGCGGGCCCGGGCCACTAAGCTCGGGGGTCCCGCCGACCTTTCGAGGGCATGCACCATGAGCATCACTCCGGACGGGGCGACCGCTGACCCGGCGCTCCGTTGCGAAGAAGCCCGTCAATGCGCCGAGCGCGGAGACGTCGAACGGGCCGCCCGGCTCTTCGAGGAGGTGCTGGCTCTCGGCGACGTACCGCAGCGGGGGCAGGCCGCGCTCGGACTGGCGGTCGTCCGGGAGGACGCCGGGGAGGTGAACGGAGCCCGGGACGCGGACTGGATCGCGATCAGGACCCAGGACCCCGAGTACGCCCCGCGCGCCGCGTACCACCTGGCCCTGTCCTACGAGCGGACCGGGGAGCGCGACGAGGCCGCCACGACCTGGCGGATGGTGGTCGACTTCGGCAACCCCGCCTACCTGCCCCCGGCCTGGCTCGCGCTCGCCCAGCTCGCCGACGACAAGGGCGACTTCGAGACGGCACGCGGCTGGTGGGAGCAGGTGGTGGCCGCGGACGACGTGCAGTACACCCCGGTCGCCGCGCACGACCTGGCCCAGCGGCTGCTGGAGCGGGGTGAGACGGCGAAGGCCCAGCGGCTGCTCGCCGAGGTGCTCCGCCGCATCGACCCGGCCGAGGCCCCCTACGCGCACGCCCGGCTGGCCGTCACCATGGGGATGGCCCACCTCGACCAGGCCATCGGCGCGTTCAGCGCCGCGCTGGGCGGAGAGACGACCGACGGCGATGTGCGGGCCCTCGCGGTGGAGCTGCTCGCTCGTACGCTCCCGCTGCGCGGCCGAGACGAGGAGGCCCGCGAGGTCTGGGACCGAGGGCTGGCCGACCCGCGCATCTCGGAGCAGGTGCACGCCCGGCTGCGCCGCGAGTTCGGCGAGGCCGGTTCCGAGCGGCTCTGGTGGGAATCGTACGTCGAGTCGGCGCTCCGTGGCGGCGAGCTTCCCGCACTCACCGGTGAGGTGTTCGGCGCCCTCGACCACATGTACTCCTTGATCGCGTTGCGCCATGCCGAGGGGAACAAGGGGATCCCCGCCGAGACGTACGAACTGCTCGGCGAGGTCACCCGGGTGCCCAGCGAGTACGACTGGGGCGCCACCCTGCACGGGAGCTTCACCGACCGGCTCCGCGAGGCGATGGGCACGCCTGAAGCCGCGCCGCCCCCGGACTGACCGGGCATCGCGGTCTCTGCGGTACTTCAGCCACGCGTAGATCGGCATCCTGGCAGGCAAACCGGTGAGCGCGGCCTGGTGCCGGAAGTTCGAATCGGGCGGTCAGAGGTCAGGGGCCTCGGCTTCGGGCTGTGTCCCCTAATGGCCGTCAGCCCAGGGGAGCGGGGACCTTGGTCCCTCCCGCCGGGGAGCGTTGCGGCGGACGCTGGAAGTAGACCGCGCATCGATGACAGGACTGACCGCCATGGATGCGCGGAGCCGACCCGGCCGGTCCCATCGGAGGCCCTATCTCGCACGGGACCCCGGCCGGGGCCTGATCACTCACGGAGGTTCGTCATGGAAGTCAAGGAGTGGAATGTTCAGATCTACATCAGCGAGGACAGCGACGCCACGGTGGCCCGTGCGGTGCTGCACACGCGGGACACTGGGAAGGTCACCGGCACGGGCCTGGCGCGGCGCAACCCCGCCGACCGGGACGTGCCGGAGATCGGTGACGAGCTAGCGGTCAGCCGGGCCCTCGCCGATCTGTCCGACCGGCTGCATGTCGTCGCCGGTGACGACATCGCCCAGCTCGCCGGCCCGGCCTGACCGGTCGGCCGGTGAGACGCCTGTGATCCGGGCTACCAGGGATCGGACTCCCGCCTGGCGGGGTGTGGCGGAGCCCGGCGTAGGCGTCGGCGGCGGTCAGCTTCCCGGTGACGACATGACGGACGGTGCGGCACATCGGAAGCGGCGTGGCCCGGCAGATGGAGGTGACCGGTATGGCCGGCGGGCGCCGCCACCTCTGATCGGGCGCCCGTCCTGAGAGCAGGCCGGTCAGGTGCCTGCGTCCTGAGGAGGAGGAACTCATGAGCATCCGCGTCGGGATCAACGGATTCGGCCGCATCGGACGGAACTACCTGCGCTCCGCGCTGGATCGCCGCCATCGGGTCGTGGCCGTCAACGATGTCACCGATCCGGCCACCCTCGCCTACCTGTTGAAGTACGACTCGACCTACGGGCCGCTCGGCTGGGCTGTCGGGACCGACGGGGCGGCCCTGGTCGTCGGTGACCACAGGATCCCGGTGACCTCGGAGCATGATCCCGCCGATCTTGACTGGGGCGCATACGGTGCCGACATCGTCATTGAGTCGACGGGCCACTTCCGCCGCCGGGAGGACGCCGCCCGGCACCTGAAGTCGGGAGCCAGGAAGGTCGTCATCTCGGCCCCGGGCAAGGACGTGGACGCCACCATCGTCATCGGTGTCAACGAGAACAGCTATGACGCCGCCCGACACGACGTGATCTCGAACGCCTCGTGCACGACGAACTGCGTGGCCCCGATGGCCAAGGTGCTGCACGACGCGTTCGGCATCGTCAAGGGCTACATGACGACCATCCACGGATACACCAACGACCAGGTGGTGCTGGACTCCCCGCACAAGGACCTGCGCAGGGGCCGCTCGGCCGGGGTGAACATGATCCCGACGAGCACCGGCGCCGCGAGGTCCGTCGGGGTCGTCATTCCCGAGCTGGCCGGCCGGTTCGACGGACTGGCCCTGCGGGTGCCGGTCGAGGACGGTTCGCTGGTCGATCTCGCCTGCGTCCTGGCGACCCCGGTCACCCCCGAGGAGGTCAACACGGCCTTCCGCGAGGTCGGTGAGAACCTCGGCAGGATCATCCGGTACACCACCGAACCGGTCGTCTCACGCGACGTGGTCGGGGACGCGTCCTCCTGCGTGTTCGACGCCTCGCTCACCCAGGCCAACGGCGACCTGATCAAGGTCTTCGGCTGGTACGACAACGAGTGGGGTTACACCAACCGGCTGGCGGACCTGATCGAGTACATCACCGAGGCGTCCTGAGCCGAGGCCCGGATCCGGTGTGCCCCGCCGGGGATCGCGGTGGAATTGGGGTGGTCTTCCTTGATCGGGGTTCCTGGCCTGGCTCGGGTCCATGGTTCGATCGTGCTCTTCAGGATCCGATGAGGCGACGCTGAACGTAGTCGGTCAGCCGTGCCCTGGCGACGTCGGGGGTGACGGGCGAGCCGGTGAGGAAGGCCTGGACGGCCAGACCATCCAGCAGGGCGGTGAACTCCAATGCGACGACGGCCGGGTCGAGTTCGGATTGCAGCTCTCCGCTCTCGACCCCACGCGCCACGATGGCGGTGACCCGGGTACGCCACAGCTCGTACTGCTCCGCGTGCCATTGGGCGAGTTCGGGAGCGCGCACGGCGGCCGCCCAGTAGTCGCGCCACAATCGCCAGTGCGTGACGACCTCCGGCGCATCGGTCAGCATGCCGTCGATCAGCAACTGCAGCGCGGCGGCTGCGCTGGGGGCATCGTCCATCTTTGCGAGCAGCGGCTCGGAGAACAGCTGTTGCTCCAGCGCCACCACGTCCACGAGGATCTCGTTGACGCCGCTGAAGTGATAGGTGATCGTTCCGGTGGAAACGCCGCTGGCGGCGGCGATCTCACGGATGTTGATGCCCACGAGCCCCTTGTCGGCGATGAGGACGCGGGCGGCCTCCACCACGAGCTGACGGCGGACCTCGGTGGGTTGCCGGGACCGCTCGGCGCGAGACCGGGCCTTGCGCCGGGGTTCTGGCACTTGCGTCCTCCTTACGCCGAGGTCCGGGGGACCTCGGCGGTCCAAGTGCGGGCGAAGACCTCTCGCTCGCCCTCGCTGGCGGTGAGAGTGTTCTCGGTCAGGAAGTGGGTCTTCGTCGCGCTGACGATACTGCGGGTCTCCACTCGTACGCACCACCCGTCACGGGAGATCTGCGTCCGCCAAGTGGACTCGGCGCGGGCGGAGAGCGGATCGTCCTGACGGATCCGGAAAACGTCCAGCGCCTCCTCCTGGTAGGTCAGCCCGTCCGGGAAGATGCGGGAGCCGCCGTAGTCGGGGTCCACCCGGAGCTCCCAGGTGCCGGTCTCCACGTCGTGGATGACCTGGCGTTCTGGACGAGTCCGTGCCGACACTGTCGTGACCTGCAACGGCGTCGCGTTCTCCGGTTCCTCGAACGGCGGCGGTTCGAGGTCGCCGCCGGCATCTCGGACCGGCAGCACCACAGTGCTCTGACCCAGGTGCAGGGTCAGCGGCGCGGCTTCGGCGTGCGGCCACACCCAGGGCCAGTACGCAGAGGAGACCGCGATCCTGATCCGGTGGCCGGGTGGGAAGCAGTACCCGATCGCGGACAGTTCGACGATGACCCGTTCGGCCGAACCGGGCACCCACGGCGTCGGCGAGTCATGGCCGGTGCGATGTGTCAGGTTCAGGCAGCCGCGGGTGACCAGGGTCGACGACCCGTCCGGGGCGACGTCACACAGCCGTACGATGACCTGTCCCGCATCGAGCTCACAGGCCAGCTCCAGCTCCGCCGCCGGGATCCCGAGGATCTCCACGCGGTCGGTCAACGGGGCGGTGTCGAAGCAGACCGAGCGGCCGTCCTCCGCACGCTGGTCCGGTGGCAGGTCAGACGGGTTGCCGAACGGGAAGAACCGGCCCGCGTCGATTCCCGTGTGCTGTGGGCTGGCCACCAGCCTGGTGCCGCCGTGCACAGGGCCGGTGTCGACGAGCCCGGCGTCCTCGAGTCGCCACGAACGCGGGCTGACGTGCGGGCTCGGCCACAACGGGTCGGTGACCCATCGGCCGGGCACGTCGCCATGGGTCGTACGTGGCGGCATCGCCTCCGGAAGCCACGACCGCAGTCGCGGCTCGTCCATGATGCCGGTGTCGATGTCCTTGAGCCAGTGGTCCCACCAGCGCAGCGTCTCCTGCAGGAAGCCGATGGCGGGCCCGGGTGCCGTCGCGATGTCCGGGTAGCGGTGCGCCCACGGGCCGACCAGGCCCTTCGCGGGTGCCCGCAGGTTCTCCAGCAGCCGGAAGACCGTGTTGCGGTACGGGTCCGCCCAGCCTCCGACGGCGTAGACGGCGGCCGTGATCGCGTCGTAGTCCTCGCAGACCGAGCCCTGCCGCCAGTAGTCGTCGCGCTCCTGATGCCCGAGCCAGGTCTCGATGAACGGATGCAGACCCTCGAGCCGTTCCAGCCACAGCTGGCGCCAGCGCTCGCCGACGACCGCCGGGTCCGGTGGCCGCGACTGGAACGAGAGCATGGTCGCGGCCCAGGACGCCATGTCGACGCCGAGCAGGCTGCCGCCGAAATAGTGCACGTCGTCGGCGTAGCGGTCGTCGGTGGAGCAGACCGTCACGATCGCCTTGAGCGACGGCGGGCGGAGCGCGGCGACCTGCAGGCTGTTGAAGCCGCCCCAGGAGATGCCGAACATTCCGGTACGCCCCGTGCACCACGGCTGCGCCGCGATCCATGCGAGGGCGTCCTCGGCGTCCTGCTGCTCCTGTGGTGTGTACTCGTCGGTCATCAGTCCGTCGGAGTCACCGCAACCGCGCATGTCGATGCGGATCGAGGCGTACCCATGGCCGGCGTACCAGGGGTGGCGCTGCGCGTCGCGCGGCGCCGTCCAGTCGCTCTTGCGGTACGGGAGGTATTCGACGAGCGCGGGGACCGGACTCTGTACAGCGTCCTCGGGCAGCCACAACCGCGCGGAGAGTGTCGCGCCGTCCCGCATCGGGATGCGCACGTCGTCGTGGACGACGACCTTCCGGGGGAACTCGGTACGGATCCTCACAGCACTTCCAAATCAAGGTGGCAGCGGATGCGGTGGCCGTCCCCGGCCTCCCGCCACGGGGGCGTGACCGTGTCGCACGTCCCCTCGACGCGCACGGGGCAGCGACGCTGGAACGCGCAGCCGGCGGCCGGCGGCGCAGACTCCGGCTCCTCCACCGAGTGCTGTCCGCGCGGCCGTCCCGGGTCGGGTTCGAGGACCGAGCCGAGCAGCCGCCGGGTGTAGGGGTGGTTGACCCCGCCGAAGACGTGCTCGACATTCCCGATCTCGCACAACCGGCCCAGGTAGAGGACCGCGACCCGGTCGGCCACACTCCGTACCACCGCCAGGTCGTGCGAGATGAACAGGTAGGTGATGTCGCGTTCGGCGCGCAGCCTATCCAGCAGCGACAGCACCGACGCCTGCACCGAGACGTCGAGTGCGGAGACGACTTCGTCGGCGAGCACGATCTGTGGCTCGGCGGCGAGGGCGTGGGCGATGCCGACCCGCTGCCGCTGGCCGCCGGATAGCTGGGCAGGCAGCCGCCCGGCCAGTGCGGGGGAGAGGCCTACGTCATCGAGCAGCCCGGTCACCTTCTCGTCGGTCTCGCCCAAATTGAAGATCCGCAGCGGACGGCTGACCGCGTCACGTACCTTTCGGCGTGGGTTGAGCGAGGTGTCGGCGTTCTGGAACACGAGCTGGACCGCGCGCCGCAGTGCGAACGGGCGCTTGCCGACCGGCTGCGCCAGGTCGGCGTCGCCGAGGGCGAGCGTGCCCGCGGATGGTGCGCGCAGGCCCGCGATCGTCCACGCGAGGGTGGACTTCCCGCTCCCGCTCTCACCTACCAGTGCGAGCGTCTCCCCGCGGTACAGGTCGAGGTCGATGTCCGCGACGGTCGGCGCGGTGCCGGGAGCACGACGCCGCCGGTAGTCGATCTCGACACCTCGCAGCGACACCAGTACCGGTGCCGCCTCACCCGACTCGGCGCGCTCATGATGGGGACGCTTTTCGGGCGGGAGAGTGCGCACTTCCTCGGCGCGCAGGCAGGCGACCTCGCTGTCGCCCACCGGGAGCAGCGCCGGGGCGCCACCGGTCCGGCAGCGGTCCTCGGCCATCGCGCACCGGTCGGCGAACGCGCAGCCCGGCCCGGCCTGACCAGGCAGCGGCGGGCTGCCCGGCATGGCAGGTGGCAGGCCGGGATCAGCGAGCAGCGGTACAGAGGCGAGCAGGCCCCGGGTGTACGGATGCGCGGGCGTGGCGTACGTCGAGCCGGTCGGGCCGTTCTCCACCAGGCGTCCCGCGTACATGACCGCGACCCGGTCGCAATTTTGCGCGATGACGCCGAGGTCGTGACTGACCATCACCATCGCCACGCCGAGTTCCCGGCGCAGCTCGGCGAGCAGGTCGAGCACGCCGGCCTGGGTGATGACGTCCAGGCCGGTGGTCGGTTCGTCGAGGACCAGCAGCCGGGGCTCGCCGGCGAGGGCCATCGCGATGGCGACCCGCTGCTGCTGGCCGCCGGACAGGGCGTGCGGGTAGCGGCGGAGCAAGACCTCGGGCTGCGGGAGCCGGACCTGGCCGAACAGCCGGGCGGCCTCGGCGCGCGCGGCGTCGCCGGTCAGCCCCCGGTGCAGCTTGAGCACCTCCATGACCTGGTTGCCGACCCGCATGGTCGGGGTCAGGGCGTGCCCGGCGTTCTGCGGGACGAGTGCCACGATCCCGCCGCGGAGCGCACGCAGCTCGGCGGCGGGTAGCGCGAACAGATCCTTGCCGTCGACCCGGACCGACCCGCCGGTGATCATGGCACCGTGCCGCAGGTGGCCGAGGATCGTGCCGGCCAGGGTGGACTTGCCGCAGCCGGACTCGCCGACGAGCCCGAGCGTCTCTCCCGCGCCGAGCCGGACCGAGACGTCGGTGACCACCGGGGCCGGTCCGCTGGGGGAGCGGAAGGCGATGGACAGCCCATCGATCTCGAGTAGTGCGTTCATGCTGCGTTCCCCCGCATCCGGTCGACGCCGAGCGACTTGGACAGGCCGTCGGCGGCGAGGTTGAGTCCGACCACCAGCGAGGCCAGCGCGACGATGGGCGCGAGGCTCGCCCATGGCGCCACCGCGATCAGGCTGCTGTTGTCGGCCACCATCAATCCCCAGTCCGGGGTGGGCGGGTTGGCGCCCACGCCGAGGAAGGACAGCGAGCTGACCAGCAGCACCACCCAGGACGCCCGCATCGCGCACTCGACGAGCACGACGTCCAGCACGTTCGGCAGCACCTCACGCCAGAGGATCGGCAGCATGCGCTCGCCCCGGGCGCGCGCCGCGGTGACATAGTCGCGTGGCACCACCTCGAGTGCGGCGGCCCGGATCACCCGGGCGACGGAGGGTGCGTACACCACGGTGATCGCGACCACCAGGACCCAGGTGTGCGAGCCGAGCACCGTGACGATCACCAGCAGGGACAGCAGGGCCGGTACGGACAGGACGGCGTCCACCAGGCGCATCACGATCTCGTCCAGCCAGCCCCGGCGGTAGGCCACGATGCAGCCGAGCGCCGTGCCGGCCACGATGGTGGCCACCGTCGCGAGCAGGGTGTCGGTCAGCGCGATGCGGCCGCCGTAGAGGGTGCGCGACAGCACGTCGCGGCCCATCTTGTCGGTCCCCGCCAGGTGCGCCAGACTGGGCCCCGCGATGGGGTTGAGCCCGTCGTTCTTGACCGGGGAGCCGGGGGAGAGCAGGGGGGCCGCGAGCGCGACCACGATGTTCAGGCCGACGATCGTGAAGCCGATGAGAGACGCCCGGTTGCCGCCGAGGACCCGTTTCGCCTTGACGATGACTGTCATGACGACCTCCTGCGGAGCCGAGGGTTGAGGGCGGGCGCCGCCAGGTCGGCCAGCAGGTTGCAGCCGACATAGGTGACCGCGCTGAGCGCCGCGACGGCCTCCAGAACCGGCAGGTCCCTGTTGCGCACCGCCTCGACGGTGAGCAGGCCGATACCGGGGTAGTTGAACACCGTCTCGACGACCACCACACCGCCGATCAGCCACGCGATGTTCATGGCGATCACGTTGAGGGTGGGCAGCAGCGCGCTGGGCAGGGCGTGCCTGACCACGACGCCGGCCGGAGAGAGGCCCTTCAGCCGAGCGGTGGTCACGTATTCGCTGGCCATCGTGTCGATCACGCTGGTGCGCAGCATCCGCAGGATGTAGGCGGCCATCACGATCGTCAGCGACAGGGCGGGCAGCCAGATGGCCTGGAGCAGCTGCCCGATCGTGGCGTCCGTCCCGGCGGTGACGACGGCCGGGAAGATCGGGATCGCCACCGCGAAGAGCAGCGTCAGCAATGTCGCGATGACGAACTCCGGCATGCTCATGCCTACCAGGCTGAACGTCGAGATGATCAGGTCGGGCCAGCGGTCCCGGGTGAGCCCGGCCACCACGCCGAGCACCAGCGCGAGCGTCACACCGAGCGCGGTGGTCACACCGGCGATCAGCAGGGTGTTGCGTAGGCGCAATGCGAGCTCGGTGCCGACCGATGCGTGGTTGACCAGCGAGGTGCCGAAGTCGCCGTGCAGCGTGCCGCTGATCCACTCGAAGTAGCGGGTGGTCAGCGGCTTGTCCAGGCCGAGCTCCGCCCGCATCGTGGCGACCGCGCTCGGCGTGGCGTTCTGGCCCAGGAGCTGGGTGGCGACATCGCCGGGCAGCGCCTGGGCCGCGAGGAACACCCCGAGAGTGGCGAGCCAGACCGTCACGATGGCGAGAGCGAGCCGGCGCAGGACGTACAGCAGCATGGTTATGCCTTCAGGCCGATGTGCACGTAGTCGAACTCGAAGCCGTGCTCGGCGTAGTTGACGACGTTCTTGGACATGCCGGTGAGCCGGTCGGAGAAGAACGGCACGATGAGCCCGCCCTCGTCGATGCCGAGCTTCTGCGCGTCCTGGTAGAGAGCGCGACGCTTGGCGGCGTCGGTCTCCTTGCGGGCGGCGGCGATCAGCCCGTCGAACCGCGGGTTCTTCCACGCGGTCTCGTTGTAGTCGGAGCCGCTGAGGAAGAACTGGCCGAGGAGCTGGTCGATCGGGCGCCCGGTGTACCAGTAGGAGACGGAGAGCGGGCGCTTCATCCAGACCTGGGTGTAGTAGGAGTCCGCCGGGGCGTTGGTCACGTTGGCCGTGATGCCGGCCTGCTTGACGGAGTCGGCGAAGGCCAGCGCCAGCGGTGTGAAGCCGGCCTGGTAGGACGAGGTGTAGAGCTTGATCTGCAGGCCTTCGTGGCCGGCCGCCTTGAGCAGGGACTTGGCCTTGCCCGGGTCAGGGGTGACCGAGTAGTTCAGGTAGTTGGCGTCGGTGGGCAGGACCGGGTTGTCGTGGCCGACGACCCCCTTGCCCTGCGCGGCGGTCGTGAGGACCGACGCCGGGTCGTAGGCGAGCTTGAGCGCCTGCCGGACCCTTACGTCGGTGAACGGGGCCGCGGTGGACAGCATCGGGAGCACGTTGACCGTGGCGTTCTTGTTCGCGACCACGGTCAGTTTGGACGAGGCGAGCACGGTCTTGGAGCTGGCGTAGTCCAGTGCGGTCTGGGCGAGCAGGTCGACCTGATCGGCGAGCAGGGCGTTCAGCCGGGCCTGCTGGTCGGCGATGCTGGAGAACACGATCTGGTCGAGGTTCGGGGCGCCTTCGTAGTAGCTCTTGTTGGCCACGACGACGCCCTTACCGGCCGCGGTGAAGGACTGGAGCTTGAAGGGGCCGGTGCCGATGCCGGTGCGGCCGATCGTGGCCGCGGAGCCGTCCGGGATCACGTAGCAGTTGTAGTTCGTCAGCAGCGACGGAAACTCCGCGTGCGGCTGCTTCAGCGTGACCACCAGGGTGTGGTCGTCGGGGGTCCGCAGGCCGGCCGGGTCGACGAAGCCGCTCAGCACGCCCGCCTGGGGAGAGGCCGTCTTCTTGTCCAGCATGTGCTGGATCGTGTAGGCGGCGTCCTTCGACGTGAAGGCCTTGCCGTCGTGGAAGGTCACTCCCTGGCGCAAATGGAACGTCCAGGTGCTGGCGGTCTTGTCCGACTCCCAGGACTGCGCGAGGTCGGGCTGGCTGCTGCCGTCCGCTCCGGACTTGACCAGCCGGTTGTACAAGGCACCGAGGTATTCGTACGCGGAGAGCGAGCTCGCCGGATCCAGTGTCTCCGCGGACGAGGCCGGTGGGCGGCCGATGCGGAGCGTGCCGCCCTTGCGGGCCACACCGGTGGCGCCCTTCGCCGCGGCCGTGGAGGTGCCGGATCCGCCGCCGCAGGCGGCGAGCAAGGAGGTCGCGGCCAGGCCGAGGCCGGCCCCGAGCACGCCGCGGCGGCTCAGGCCCGCGCTGTTCACCAGGTGCTTCACGTGCTGCTCCTTCAAAGTCCCGCGGCCCGTGCGGGCTGGATCGGGGGGCGTGTATCGTCCGGTCGTGCGACTTAATCGTGCAATGGTGCGAAATAATGCACGCCCTGCCCAATTACGTCAATAGCCCCCTTGAGTTCATCCGGAAGGCCACCCCCTCGTGCAGCCCCGCGCCCTGCCCTTCGGAACAGCGGACGTCCTCACGGTCGTCGCCTCCGGCTCGACATATCTCGCCGTCCCCATCGCGCTCCGCGGTTTCTCGCCGACCGCTCTCACCGCACTGCGGCTTGGAGTGGCCACTTTGGTCCTGGGCGGCATGCTCGGGGCCGGCTGGCGGCGCGGCAGGGCGCGGCCGCGCCTGGACGGGCGGACCCTCATCCGCGTCGCCATCGGTGGCGCCGTCGGATTCGCCGGCTACAGCCTGTTGCTGAACACCGGCCAGCAGAGCGTGGACCCCGGCACCACCAGCCTGCTGCTCAACGCGACCCCGCTGTTCAGCGCCGTGCTCGGTGGTGTGCTGCTGCGCGAGCGGCAGGGACAACGCGGCTGGGCCGGTCTGCTCATCGGCTTCACCGGCACCGGGCTGGTCGCGTTCGCCGATGGCTCAGGGACGTTGCGGTTGAGTTACGGTGCCCTGTGCGTCCTCGGGGCGGCGCTGACGGTATCGATCTTCACGATCGTCCAGCAGCCGATCCTGTCCCGGCTCGGCGCCCTCGAAGCGACGGCCGGCGCCGCCCTGGCGGGTCTGCTATGCACCTGCTACGCGCTCCCGGACGCGGTCCGGGGGATCACCAATGCCCAGCCGTCGGTACTCGCGGCCGGCCTCTACCTCGGCATCGGTTCGACCGCGATCGGCTACACCGCCTGGGCGGCGTCGATGCGCCGAGGCGGTGTCGGCGACGGCACGGCGATCCTCTATGCGGTCCCGATCGTGACGATCGTGCTGGAGGCGGTGCTGCTGGGCAGTCATCCGTCCCTCCTGGGGGCGGGCGGCGGGCTGCTGGCCTTTGGCGGGGTCTGGCTCGGCCGTAGTGGCCGGTCAGGCGCGGGGGCCGTCGAGGAGGCGGAGCTGGAGCATGACGACGAGGCGTTCGCGCGGGTCGGTGAGGTTGAGGCCGGCTAGCCGCACGGCCTGGCGTACGCGATAGCGGACCGTGTTCGGGTGCACGTGCAGAGCGCTCGCCGCCGCACCGACCTCGCCGAACGCGTCCAGATAGGCCCGCAGGCCGGCCAGCACCTCGGCGCTGAGCGTGCCGAGCCGTTCGTCGCCGGACCACTGCCCGGCCGTCAGCAGTCCGAGCGCCTCCCCGAGCAGCACCTCGCCCCGTACGTCGTCCAAGGTCGCGAGGCCTGGCCCGGTATGGGCGGAGAGCACCCGATCGGCCTCCCGGCGCGAGTGCGCCAGGCCGCCGACACCGTTCACGGCACGCCCGAGGGCCGCCCGGACCGGGACGCCCAGGCTGGCGGAGGCGCTCGCGGTGATCTCCCGTACCAGTGCCAGGGCACCGGCCGGCTCCGCCTCGAGGTCCGGCAACAGCACATAGACCCGGGTCCCGATCACCGTCACCGCCGCAGCGCGGCGGAAGGTGGCCGAGTGCAGCGCCACCAAGGCCACCAATCGGGTCTGCCAAAGCTCCGCAAGGGTCGGGTCGGGCGTCTCGCCTGTTCCAGGCTCCAGTGCCACCACCGCGCACCGGGACGCCGGATCCACCCCGAGCTGGACTGCCAGGTCTTCCTGGCCGTCCAGCAATCTCCGGAGCAGATCCGCCCTGCGCCGGGCGGCGGACGACGGCTCGGCCCGTTCATGGACCAGGTACCGCGCGGCCAGCACGGCCGCGCCGGCCAGTTCCCGCTCGGCCGGTGAGCGCAAGGGCTCCCGTCCCTCCTGGACCCAGATCGTGCCGAGGAACTGCGGACCGGCGTGCACGCCGACCACGAGGCGTTCCCGGATGCCGAGATCGGGCCGCTCCGCCACCCTGACGACCGCGTTCCCGTCGCGGAGCCGCTGATAGATCCCCCACTCACGGAGCAGCCGCATGTACGCCTCCGGGCCCTGGCGGCCGAGGATCGTCAGCCGGCGGAGTTCGTCCGCCTCGTCGGTGGACTGCGAGTAGGCGAGCACCCGGTAGGAGGAGTCCTCGATGCTGACGATGCCGCCGGTGAGGGTGGCCACGGTCTGGGCCAAGCCGAACAGGTCTCCGGCGGGCTCATCATTGTCGGATCGAATAAAATCCACCGCCTCATCATATTGAACCTGACAACAAACTGGGTTCTGGTTTCCCCTAATGTCAGCTTCGAACACGATCAGTCAAGGAGCCGCCCCATGGATGCAGTCACCCAGGTCCCCGTCCCGGTCAACGAGCCGGTCCGCGGTCATGCAGCCGGGAGCGCCGAGCTTTCCGCGCTGCGGCAGCGGGTCGCCGAGCTGGCCGCCGAACCGCTTGAACTGACCGCGGCCATCGCGGGAGAGCGGCGGTTGGGCGGCGGTGAACCGATCGAGGTCCGCCAGCCGCACCGGCACGCGGCCGTCCTGGGAACTCTGCACAATTCGACCGCCGCCGATGCCCGGGCCGCGATCGACGCGGCGCGTGCTGCCGCGCCCGGCTGGGCGGCGCTCTCCTTCGATGATCGCGCGGCGGTGTTCCTGCGGGCCGCCGAGCTCGCGGCCGGGCCCTGGCGGGACACCCTCAACGCGGCCACGATGCTCGGGCAGTCCAAGACCGTGATCCAGGCGGAGATCGACGCCGCCTGCGAGATGATCGATTTCTGGCGCTTCAACGTGCACTTCGCCCGGCAGTTGCTGGCCGAGCAGCCACCGGTCAACTCGGCCGGCAGCTGGAACCGGCTCGACCACCGGCCGCTCGAGGGCTTCGTCTACGCCATCACGCCGTTCAACTTCACTTCCATCGCCGGGAACCTGCCCACCGCGCCCGCGCTGATGGGCAACGTGGTGCTCTGGAAGCCGTCGCCGACCCAGCAGTTCTCCGCGCACTTCCTGATGCGGCTGCTCGAGGAGGCCGGCCTGCCGCCCGGGGTGATCAACATGCTCCCCGGCGACGGACTGGCAGTCTCCGAGGTCGCCCTGGCCGACCGGGATCTGGCCGGCATCCACTTCACCGGCTCCACCCGGACCTTCCGGAACCTGTGGGCGGCAGTCGGCCAGAACCTCGACCGCTATCGGTCGTACCCGCGCTTGGTGGGCGAGACCGGCGGCAAGGACTTCGTCGTCGCGCACGCCTCCGCCGACCCTGACAGCCTGCGGGCCGCTCTGCTGCGCGGCGCCTTCGACTTCCAGGGTCAGAAGTGCTCGGCCGCCTCGCGTGCCTACATCGCGCGCTCGGTGTGGGACGCCATGCGCGATGACTTCCTCGGCGAGGTCGACGCCCTGCAGGTGGGCGACGTGACCGACCCGGCGAACTTCATGGGCGCGGTCATCGACGCCCCGGCGTTCGCCCGGGTGAGCGGCGCCATCGACCGGGCCCGGGCGCATCAGGATGTGACCGTGCTCGCAGGCGGAGGATACGACGACTCCGAGGGCTACTTCGTCCGGCCGACGGTGCTGCAGGGGACGGACCCGTCGCACGAGATCTTCACAACGGAGTACTTCGGGCCGATCCTGGGCGTGCACGTCTTCGATGACGGTGACTACGACAAGGTGCTGCGGCGGCTCGACGAGACCTCGCCGTACGCGCTGACCGGTGCGGTCTTCGCCCGTGACCGGGCCGCGATCTCCCGGACCGCTGAGTCGCTCCGCTACACCGCCGGCAATTTCTACGTCAACGACAAGCCGACCGGTGCCGTTGTGGGCCAGCAGCCGTTCGGCGGCGGCCGGGCGAGCGGCACCAACGACAAGGCCGGTGCCGTCCACAACCTGATGCGGTGGGTCAGCCCACGGACGATCAAGGAGACCTTCGTCCCGCCCACCGCCCACCGTTACCCGCACCAAGGCTGAAGGATCCCCGTCATGCTCCGTGCCGCGCTGCTCGCCGCCTCCCGCTCCGCCGGGATGCGGCACATGGTCGAGACCACACCGCTGACCAGGCCCGTCGTCAATAGGTTCGTCGCCGGAGAGACCCTGCCGGACGCCGTCCAGGCGACCAGGGCCCTCGCCGCCGAGAACCTGCTGGTCACCCTCGACCACCTGGGCGAGGACACCACCGACCGGTGCCAGGCCGACCAGACCGTCGAGGCCTATGTCCAGCTGCTGAAGCGGCTGGGCGAGGAGGGCCTGTCCAGTCGCGCCGAGGCGTCGGTGAAGCTGTCGGCCGTCGGCCAGACGCTCCCCGGCGATGGTGAAAAGATCGCTCTGGAGAACGCACAGCGCATCTGCGCGGCGGCGGCTGCCGTGGGCACCACCGTCACCCTCGACATGGAGGACCACACCACCACCGACTCCACGCTCGGCATCCTGCGTTCACTGCGGGCGGACCACCCCTGGGTGGGCGCGGTTCTGCAGGCCTATCTCAAGCGCACCGAGGCCGACTGCCGGGACCTCGCACACGAAGGCTCCCGGGTCCGGCTGTGCAAGGGTGCCTACCGTGAGCCCGCCTCCGTCGCCTTCCAGGACAAGGCGGAGGTCGACCGCTCCTACATCCGATGCCTGAAGATCCTGATGGCGGGCGGCGGCTATCCGATGGTGGCCTCGCACGATCCCCGGATCATCGAGATCGCCGGTGACCTGGCCGCACGCAACGACCGCAAGGCCGACGACTTCGAGTACCAGATGCTGTACGGCATCCGGCACGGCGAGCAGCGCCGGCTTGCCTCGACCGGCGCGCAGATCCGTGTCTACGTCCCCTATGGCGGCGAGTGGTACGGGTACTTCATGCGCCGACTGGCCGAGCGCCCCGCCAACACCGTCTTCTTCCTGCGCGCGCTGGCTGGAAGTCGCTGACGTCAAGGGTGAAGGACATCACACTCAACCTGGACGGACGCCGATTCGCCGTGGTCGGTGCGACCTCCAGCGTCGTGGACGGCGACGCGCCGACCGAGTTCCTCTATCACGAGGCCGGAGGTGTGGTCTGGGCGACCTACGCGGGCGACACGATACTCCTCGGCCGGGTGGCGGGGGTCCGGCGTCATGACAAGCTCGACCTCGGCTACGTGCAGGTCCGCAAGGCGGATCAGGTGACCATGGCCGGGCGCAGCAGCGGCAGGATCGAGGTGCTGGCGGACGGGCGGCTCCGGCTGATCGAGCACTATACGTTCGAAGAGGATGGAACCCGGCACGTCAGTATCTGCGAGGAACTCCGGCAGGAACCTTGATCACAGGCGGTGCGAGCACTCCGGCGCAGGCCCGTCCACGGTTGCACCCTTGTTCGCCGGAGGCGCTTGCCTCACTGGGATAACGGCTCCTGCCCGCCGCTGCCGTAGGGACGGGTGAGGATCTCCAGGAAGTGGCCGTCCGGATCCAGGAAGTATGCGCCGCGCCCGCCATCGCGACGGTTGATCCGTCCTGCCTGCTGGAGGGCTGGATCAGCGTAGTAGGTGATCCCGGCCTGCTGGATCCGCCGGAAGATCGCGTCGAAGTCTTCCTCGGACACCAGGAACGCGTAGTGCTGCGCGGTGATCGCATCCTGATCGCTGTTCGCGAAGTCCAAGGTGACGCCGTTGCTGGTCGCGACGGGAAGGAACGGGCCGAAGGGCGCTCCGACCTTCAGACCCAGGATGGTGGCCATGAACTCGGCGGAAGCCTGCTTGTCGCGGGCCATGACGATAGTGTGGTTCAGCTCAACTGACATGGTGGAATGCCTCCACAGGCATCTCACGAGCACCCCGTACGCCTCACTCAGAGGGTGACGACGTTTTGCGGGCCAGAACCGGGGTTCTCAGCGATCATTTGTTAGTGGTTCCAGCCTAGAGCGCGTTCAGCGCCGAGACGAGTTGCTGTTCCACGCGATCGAAGTGCGCCTCCATCTCCGATGCCAGGCGCCGCAGCTCGGCCTGGGCCCTCGTTCGCCGCGTTCAAACCATCTGAGCGCTGGGCCCAGTCCCTGCTGCCCCAGGCTCAGGCCTTTGCCTCGGCGGCAGCCTTCAGGTGGGCGAGCCAGGACTGCAGGGACGCGTCGAGCAGTGTTTGCATCCCGCCGCGGTCGGCTTCGACGGGCTCGCCGTCGAAGGATTCGTTCGTGACCACGTGTACGCCGTCGGATGTCTCGCTGAAGAGCCACTCGTGAACGCCGGTGATGCCCTCTCCGGTCCCGCCCCACAGCAGCCGGGAGTGGTCGGTCACGTCGTAGAACGTCGATGTGACGGTGAACCCGAAGCTGGTCCACGTGAACGACGCGCCGGGTTCCAGAATCGCGTACCCGGCGTTCTCGCGGGTGATGCCGCCGGCCTCGCGGAACCGGCGCAGCTGTGCACCGACCAGCATGCGCAGCACGGTCGGCCCGGCCTGCTGGTAGTCCAGGGCAGGGCCGTCAGGCGGGCTGTTCGAGACACCGGCCTGCCGACCGTCGACAACACGCACGAGATCGCCCAGCGGGTGGCGCCGGAGTCCCGGATCGTCTACGTCGACAACGACCCGCTGGTGCTGGTGCACGCCCAGGCGCTGCTGACCAGCAGCGCCGAAGGAGCCACCGTGACCTACACCACCACGGCTGGAAGGCCAAGTGGTGGATCTACAACGATGTTCCCGGCGGCCCGGCAGGCGTCTGGGACGACCAAGGTTCCTGCTGAGCGAGAGCACCCCGCCGGCCTGCGAGGATCCCCGGCTCCTGGCAGGCCGCCGCTCTTCTCCTTCATCACCGTCAGACCGCGACGTCCCGTTGGGCGATGACCTTGGTGATGCGGACCCGTACGAGATATTCACCGGGGACGCCGTTGCGGGCGCCGTATTCCTCGGCTCTGTCCTGGCCCATATAGCGGCCGCCGATGGCCGTGGCCCACTTCCTCAGCTCATCCAGGTCCTCCGACAGCGACGCCACGCCCTGGATCACCGCGTAGGAGTAGGGCGGTTCCTGATCGTCGACGCAGAGGCAGATCCGCGGGTCGCGCGCGAGGATCCTGCCCTTGAGGCTGTCGCTGTGTGTGGTGAACACCAGGTCGTCCCCGTCCAGCAGGAACCAGATCGGGGTCACGTGCGGGGCGCCGTCCTTCTTGATCAGCCCTGCCTTCCCGGTCCTGGTGCCGGTCAAGACGAACTCTCGCCACTCGCTGTCGGTCATGGTCTCCATAGATCGAACCCTTCCACGAACCCGCCGTGATCATGCAGTTCGGGTCGGCACCAACCGCAAGATCATGGTGGGTAGGGGAGTGGTTACGCTGGGGGGATGGAGATCCTGACCTCGCATGGGCTCGCGCGGGTGGAACTGGATCAGGTGGACGACCCGGGATTCCTGCTCGTACTCACCCATGGTTCGAACGGCGGGGTGGAGGCCGCGGACCTGCTGGCGGTACGGGAGGTGGCGCTGGCCCTGGGCGGCACGGTGGCCCGGGTGGTCCAGCCGTTCCGGTTGGCGGGACGCAGGGCGCCCGGTTCGCCGGTCAAACAGGACGAGGCCTGGCTGGAGGTCATCGACGCCGTCAGGAAGCAGGTCGGTGAGGTGCCGCTGATCCAGGGCGGCCGGAGCAACGGCGCCCGGGTGGCGTGCCGTACGGCCGGCGAGGCGGAGGTCAGGGGGGTGGTCGCGCTGGCGTTTCCGCTGCACCCGCCGGGAAGGCCCGAGCGGTCCCGGGCCGATGAGCTGCGGGGGGCGCTGGGCTCCTGCGAGGTGCTGGTGGTGAACGGTGATCGTGACCCGTTCGGCGTCCCTGATCCGGCGGACGCCACCCAGGTGGAGGTGCTGCCCGGGGAGCGTCACGATCTGGCGAAGAACCCGGCCGCGGTCGGCTCGGCCGTCGAACCGTGGCTGCGGCGCTGGACGAGCTGATCGGTCCCGGGAAGCCGGATCCGGAAAGACATGAAAAAGGCCGACCGGAGGGTCGGCCGGTGAGCCTGACCGCCTGGGCCCCGGCTTGCGGGGTGGGCCCAGAACGGCGGTCTGTGCTCGGTGGTTCCGTTCGCACGAGCCTACGGCTGTGCGGTTGGGCGCCGCGGGCAGGAGCCTACGGCCGTGCGGTTTGGCAGGCGGCTACGCCCCCGAGGAAGATCACCCCTATGAACTAGTTCCCGTGGAGAACCGGTCAGGCCGCCGACGGAGCCGGAAGGTCCGTGGGACGGTGCGGTGCGATGATTCCCCCGTTGGGCAGCAGCTCACCTGTGTCGTCGAAGAGAACGACGCCGTTGCACAGAAGGCTCCATCCCTGCTCGGGGTGGCTGGCGATAGTGCGGGCGGCCTCGCGATCGTATGTTTCGGACGATGGACAGGGTGGCTGGTGCGGGCACATTCGTGTGCCTCCGGTCTCAACTACTCGTGGATGTGCTGTCGGTCACTCACTTTGGACGTTCACCAGTGTGCTGGGGTTCGCCTTCGTGGGGAATAGCCCGTTGGGGCGATGTTGATTCTGACACGACCGCACCCCCGTGCTGTGACCCCGCTCACTGATGGTTCTGCCCAGCCTCCCCCTGATCAATAACCTGGCGGAAACGACACGCCGTCCTGTCGGGAACGAATGTGCGATCTTTTCAGTTGGTTCGCGCCGATTGCGACTAGGAAGTGCCCCGTGGGCCTCGTGCGTCGCGAGCGGTGGCTGTGGAGGTCCAGGCCGCATGCGGCACCCTGCTGATCAGCGCGCGCCACCTCCGACCCGATCCCCGGGGCAGGTCGACAGGACGTGACCGCTCAGCGGGCGGCGGCGAGCCCGGCGAGGACCAGGTCGAATCCGGCGGTGAACCGGGCCGCCCAGTCGACGGTGTCCTCCGGGTCGGCCGCCTGGCGGGCGGCCAGGCCCCGCACCTCCAGCGCGGCATGCCCGATGACAAAGCTCAGCAGGGCGTGCGCTCCGGTGGTGGCGGCCGTCTCTGGGAAGCCGGCCCGCCGGAGCACCTCCTGCAACGACGCGGCCGTTCCGGACAGGGCCACCGGGTTGCGCCTGGTCACCAGAAGCGGGAGCACGCCCGCGTGACCGAGCAGTCGATCCCGGTAACCGTCCGCCCAGCCGCGCAACCGCTGCTGCCAGTCCTGGCCCGCCCCGTTGCCCACGGACGCGGGGTACACCGCCACATGCTCGATGAGGCCGTCGAGAAGCTCCTCCTTGCCGCGGGGGAGGTGGTGATAGATCGCCATCGCCTCGACCTCGAGAGAGTCGCCGAGCCTGCGCATGGTGAGACGGCTGAGGCCCTGGCCGTCGACGATACGCAAGGCGGCGTCGATGATGCGATCGCGGGTGAGTGGCTCGCGGGGATGCGACATGAGAGGACCTTACTACGTAAAGGTCGTGACCGGCGTCACGACCCGCGAGCTTCCGGCGTACGCTTGCCCCTCGGGGGGCTGACCAGCCCCGATCGTGCGCTGAGAGGGAGGACCTCGCCATGCTGGGCCGCCGGGTGAGTAAGGACGTCCAAGAGCGCTACAGCGCCGACCAGGAGCTCGCCGCCACCTACCGCGACAAGCTCACGGCCGCCGCGGACGCGGAGCAGGCGCTGCGCCAGGCGCAGGGTGAGGCCCGCCCGGACCCGGAGTTGCGGGCGCTGTCGCTCACCCTGGACCAGGCCTTCGCCGACGCCATCCGCGCAGCCGAGGCGTCCGAGCGGGTCGCCATGGGCCCCAAGATCTATGCCTCGGACGACCCGAGGACCGGCCGCACGGCGGCGATCGCTCAGCGGAAGGCCGCCGCGCGGTGGAGTGTCAAGCCCTGGACCGACGAGGTGGACCGGCTGCGGACCGCCCGGGAGGCGCACAAGCTCAGCTTCCGCTCGGTCGCCCGGGCCTGACACGGGGCTGCTCCTCCTTCTGAGGACATCACCTCACTGGGCGCATTTTGTGGCCTTGTGCGCCGCTTGCGCGCGACATCGATGGCTCTTTCCGGCAACCCGCCCGGCGGTTCTGGAAAGACCTGGACGAGCATGCGGGACACAGCACTCCCGAGTGGCACCCGCCGTCGAACTTTGAGAATCTACCCACTCAGTACGTGCCGTGGCGGCATCGCCCGGCGCTCGCATCTCGGGTGCGGTGACCGTCGTCACCGAGGCCTGCGAGGCTGAAGGTGGGGCCTCGGCGCGGGATCTGACCTGAGTAAGGGCCGGGGGCGACCCTGGCAGGGGCACGGCATCCTGGCCGTGCTCTGATCGTGGGGGGAGACACTTGGAGCGCACGCCACCGGACCGCCATCGGGTCCTGGAGTCCTACCGGGACGGGGTCGCGGTCATCCGCGGGCTCGCCGCGGAGTACTCCGACTGGAGCGTGCCCACCCCATGCCCGGAGTGGCAGGCTCTCGACCTCGCCGGTCACCTGCGCTGCGTGGCGGAGAACTACCTGGAGTACCTCCAGGACGCCCCGGACAGCCGGCTGTCCAAGCTGTTCGCCCAGGATGCCGCCTCGGCGGTGCTCATCCGTCAGCAGGCCAGGCAGAACGCGGCCGAACTGGCGGTACTGCCGGCCGAGACCGGTCCGGAGCGGATCATGTCGTTCACGGTCTCCGCGGGCGCCTACGCGGATCTCGTTCCGGACGCCTGGGACCGGACGCACCTGATCTACCGCGGCACCAAGTACACAGTGGGAGACCACGCGGGGGCCGCCTGCGTCGAATGGCATTTGCACGCCTGGGATTTGGCCCGCGCGCTCGGCCGGGACTACCGGCCGCGCGACACCGAACTGCTGGTGGCGGCCTGGAGCTGGGGTGTGCCGCATCTGCCGCTGGCCTCCGGCGACCCCTGGCAGACCGTTCTGTGCTCCTCCGGACGTTCGCCCGACTGGCCTGCCGTGAGCAGGCGGCGCCGTGGCCGTCATCATTGATCTCGCACGGGGCCGGCGGCGCGAGGGGAATGACGGAATGTTGGATCTGACCATCGATGAGCAGGTGGCGACCCTCTGCATCAACCGGCCGGAGAAGCGCAATGCGATGACCGCGGAGATGTGGCAGGCGCTGCCCGGGCTGCTGGACCGTCTCGCCGCCGACCCGGAGGTAGGAGTGGTGGTGCTCACCGGTGCGGGCGGGACCTTCTGCGCCGGGGCCGACATCGCCGACCTCGGCGAGTTCGTCGGAGACGGACTGACACTGGGAGCGGAGGAGGCCCTCGCGGCCTTTCCGAAACCGACCATCGCCATGATCGAGGGCTACTGCGTGGGCGGCGGATGCCAGCTCGCCGCCGCGTGTGATCTGCGCTTCGCCGCTGATGACGCCAGGTTCGGCATCACCCCGGCCAAGCTCGGCATCGTCTATCCGGCTTCGACGACCCGGCGACTGGTGAGCCTCATCGGCCCGTCGGCCGCCAAGTATCTGCTGTTCTCCGCGGATCTGATCGAGGCCGCGCAGGCCCTGCGGATCGGGCTCCTCGACGAGATGCTGCCCGTGGCGGCCCTGCACGCTCGAGTACGCGACTTCTGCCACACCATCACCACGCGCTCGCAGCTCACCGTACGGGCGACCAAGGACCTTGTTGACTCCATCGCGGCCGGGCGGCTCACCGACGAGCAGGCGGACCGCTGGAGCCGGGAGGCCGCGGAGTCCGGCGACGCGCGGGAAGGGGTGAGCGCGTTCCTGGAACGCCGCCCGCCCCGGTTCGGCTGGACCGGGCCCCAGCTCACCCAACCCTGATCATCGGGCGGTGCCCTCCGTGATCATGTAATCCATCCTCGGACGATTGCATGATCACGGAGTGGGCGGGTGGCTACTCTACCGTGACGCTCTTGGCCAGGTTCCGGGGCTTGTCGACGTCGTGGCCGAGCTCGACCGCGGCGTGGTAGGCGAGGATCTGCAGCGGGATGGTCAGCAGGATCGGGTCCAGTTCGGTCTCGTTCTTGGGGACGATGATGACGTCGTCGGCGAGCTTGGCGTCCGGTGCGCGGTGCGCGATCGCCAGCACCCGGCCTTTGCGGGCCCGGATCTCCCCCAGCGTGGACAGGTTCTTCTCGTGCAGTTCGTCGTCGGGCACCACGGCGATGGTCGGTAGCTCCGGGCAGACCAGGGCGAGGGGACCGTGCTTGAGCTCGCTGGCCGGGTAGGCCTCGGCGTGGAGGTAGGAGATCTCCTTGAGCTTCTGGGCACCCTCGCGGGCCGCGGGGAAGCCCCGCACCCGGCCGATGAAGAACATGCCGGGGTAACGGGAGTACTCCTTGGCCAGCGCGGCGATCTTGTCCTCCTGGGCCAGGATCTCCTCGATCTGGCCAGGGAGCGCGCGCAGGCCGTCGGCGATCCGGCGGCCGTTGGCGGGGGACAGGTCGTGGATCCGGCCGAGGTGCAGTGCGATCAGGGCCAGCACCACCGCGGTGGAGGTGAACGCCTTGGTCGAGGCCACCGAGACCTCCGGGCCGGCGTGCAGGTAGACGCCGCCGTCGCACTCGCGGGCGATCGCGCTGCCGACCGCGTTGACCACGCCGAGCACCCGGCCGCCCTTGCGCCGCAGTTCCTGGACGGCGGCGAGGGTGTCGTAGGTCTCACCGGACTGGCTGACGGCGATGTAGAGCGTGTCGCCCTCGACGACGGGGCTCCGGTAGCGGAACTCCGAGGCGGGCTCGGCGTCGGCGGGGATGCGGGCGAGCTCCTCGATCAGCTGGGCGCCGATCTGCCCGGCGTAGTAGGCCGAGCCACAGCCGATGATCTTCACCCGCCGGAACTCGCGGGCCTCCCGCGGGTCGAGGTTGAGCCCGCCGAGGTGGGCGGTGTGGAAGCGGGCGTCCAGCCGTCCCGACAGGGTCCGCTGGACCGCCGCGGGCTGCTCGTGGATCTCCTTCTGCATGAAGGTGTCGTACGAACCGGTGTCCCATTGACCGGGCTCCCAGTCGACCACCGAGGGGCTCTTGGAGGTGGTGCGGGCGTCCTGGGTCCAGGTGCGGAACCCGTCGGCCCGCACGGTGGCCAGCTCACCGTCGTCCAGGTGGACGATCTGCCGGGTGTAGTGGACCAGCGCCGACAGGTCGGAGGCGACGAACATCTCCTTCTCGCCGATGCCGAGCACCACCGGACTGCCGTTGCGGGCGACGACGATGCGGTCGGGCTCCCTGGCGTCCACGACCGCGATGCCGTACGTGCCGACCACCGAGGTGAGTGCCTGCCGGACCGCGTCCTCCAGGTTCTCGGTGATGGACTGCGCGATCAGGTGCGCCAGCACCTCCGAGTCGGTCTCGGAGCTGAACTCGACGCCGTCGGCCTCCAGTTTGGCGCGGAGCTCGTCGGCGTTCTCGATGATGCCGTTGTGCACGACCGCGATGGAGCCGGAGACGTGCGGGTGGGCGTTGGCGTCGCTCGGCTCACCATGGGTGGCCCATCGGGTGTGCCCGATCGCCGGGGCGCCCTTGAACCGGGCGGGCAGGTCGGCGGCGAGGTCGGCCACCCGGCCCTTGACCTTACGGACCCGCAGATCACCCGAGCGGCCGACGACCGCGATGCCGGCGGAGTCATACCCCCGGTACTCCAGGCGCGCCAGGCCCTCGAGCAGGACCGGGACAGCGTCCCTTGGACCGATGTACGCCACGATTCCACACACGGTGGTGTCTCCTTGATTTGATGATCACCCGTACACCATCCGACGCAGCTGGCGCAGTGATAGTTCGGGTGGGGCGACCCGCCGGAGCGGCAGCTCGGCCGCGATCCGGTGGAAGATCCTGTCGTTGGTCAGTCCCGCCGCCCGCAGCTCGCCGTGCCGCCGGAGTACGTACGCCTCGGCGGTCTCGGCGAAGTAGGCGATCACGTCGGCGACCACCCGCGTTGCCTCGCCCGTGGTGAGCGTGGTGGTGCGGGTCAGATGATCGACGAGATCACCGTACGGCTGTCCAGCGGTGAACATAAGACCCCATCCTGGCCTGTGAATGCCATAAACTCCAAGGATTCTGCCCGAAATCGGGCAGATATGCGATGTGAGGACCGTTCTGCGGAGAAGTTCTCACCTAGGAGTGTTTCCGTTGTGCGGAGGATGTTGCACTGTGGGCACAGATTCCGTTTCGCGCTGTAATCCCGCGTTCCTATTTTCCGAGTGTCGACAGCACTGAGCCGGCCCCCTCGCAGGCTCCGCATCGCTACGGCACCTGGAGGATGAGCATGACGGCACTGGCCGACGAAGAGATCAAGGTGCAGGATCGGTCCGCCCGGGGCGGTCACTGGATCGATGACTGGGAGCCGGACGACGAAGGCTTCTGGGCGACCACCGGCCGGAAGGTCGCGCTCCGGAATCTGGTCTTCTCGATCCTCACCGAACACCTCGGCTTCTGTGTGTGGCTGCTGTGGAGCATCGCGGTGCTGAACCTGCCCAAGGCCGGGATCAAGCTGTCGGTGAGCGAGTTGCTCTGGCTGACCACGACGCCCAACCTGGTCGGGGCGGCAATCCGGATTCCCTATACGTTCGCGCCGGCGAAGTTCGGCGGGCGCAACTGGACGATCGTGTCCGCGCTGCTGTTGCTGATCCCCTGCGGACTGTTCGTCTACGCGATCAACCACCCCGGCCTTCCCTTCGGGGTGCTGCTGTTGATCGCGGCGACGACGGGCCTGGGCGGGGGTAACTTCGCCTCCTCGATGGCGAACATCACGCACTTCTATCCGGTCAGCAAGCAGGGTCTTCCGCTGGGCCTCAACGCGGCCGGCGGCAACCTGGGCACCAGCGTCACGCAGCTGGCGATGCCGCCGCTCATCGTGGCCTTCGGCCTGGTCGCCGTCGGCTGGGTGTGGATGCCGTTCATCCTGCTGGCCGCGGCCGGAGCGTACCTCTTCATGAACAACCTGACCAAGGCCACCTCGGCCTATACGGCCCGCGAGATGCTCACCATCTGGAAGCGCCCGCAGACCTCCATCATGTCGGTGCTCTACATCGGCACCTTCGGTTCGTTCATCGGCTACGCCTTCTCCTTCGGCGTCCTGATCAAGAGCCAGTTCCCCGACGTCAAGGGCGCGAACTTCATCTGGCTGGGCGCGCTCGTGGGCTCGCTGGCCCGGCCGATCGGCGGCTGGCTGGCCGACCGCTTCGGCGGCGCACGGGTCACCATGATCGACTTTTTCCTCATGGGCCTGGGCGTCGCCGCCGTCGCGATGGCCGTGAACGCCAAGGACTGGAACGCCTTCCTCGCCGCGTTCCTGTTCGTCTTCGCCACCACCGGCATCGGCAACGGATCGACCTACCGGATGATCCCTGCGATCTTCCGCACCCAGGCGCTCGCCGAGGTGAACCCGGCCGACACCGAGGCCGTCTCCACAGCGACAGCCCGGGGGCGGCGGGACGCGGCCGCGGCGATCGGCATCTGCTCGGCCGTCGGAGCCTTCGGCGGTGTACTGATCCAGCAGGCGTTCCGCATCTCACTCGAACAGACCAAGAGCATCAGCCCGGCGCTCACCGGACTCGCGGTCTTCTACGGTGTCTGCGTCGTCCTGACCTGGTCCTGCTACCTGCGCCGACGGGTCGCCGTCAGCGCGGTGCCGAGCCTCGCCGGTGCCGGAGTCTGATCGAGACCTCCGCTCCGGCACCCGCCAGAGGTCTCCGCGTCCGGTGCCCGCCGCACGCGGAGATCTCGCCGAGGTCGTCAGGCGTGGTCGCTGACCAGATCGGCCATCCGCGGATCGGCGATGCGAGCGCAGTGGGCCGAGCAGTACCACTTCCGGTTGGCCTCGACGCCGTGGCCGATCACCCGGCACTGACAGTGCTCGCAGATGGGCGCCATCTGGGTGATCGCGCATTCGAAGCTGTCGAAGACGTGCACGGCCCCCTGCGCGTGCACCTCGAATGTCATGTCGTATTCGTTACCGCAAACCTCGCAACGTGCCATGGCTGTCTCCCCGTTCCCCCGTCGCGCATCGTTACGCGATCTACCCATCCACGTCTGGGGGTACCCATCGACGATCAATCTGACCTTGGACAACGCTTCCGCGTGAGGCCGTTTTAACGGTGAGGTCACAGAAGGGACCCCACCTCGAAATGCCCTCCGAACATGATCGAGTCATGATCGAGATGCCGACTCACTGCCCGTACTGCGCCTTGCAGTGCGGGATGACCGTCGGCGGAACGCCGGTCACGATCACTCCACGTCACGATGTTCCGGCCAACCAGGGCGGGCTCTGCCAGAAAGGCTGGACGGCGGCCGACCTGTTGTCCAGTCCCGAACGGCTCACCACGCCGCTGCGGCGGGCGCATCTGGGGGCGCCGCTGGAGCCCTGCACCTGGGATGAGGCGCTCGACCACATCGCCGCTGAGATCCGACGGCTGCAGGCGGAACACGGCCGCGACGCCGTCGCGGTGTTCGGTGGCGGCGGCCTGACCAACGAGAAGGCCTACCAGCTGGGTAAGTTCGCCCGGATCGGCCTGCGCACCTCCCAGATCGACTACAACGGCCGGTTCTGCATGTCGTCGGCCGCGGCCGCGCTCAACCGCGCCTTCGGGATGGACCGGGGAATGCCGGTGCCGATCACCGACATCGCCAAGACCGACACGGTGCTGCTCGCGGGCGCCAACGTCGCCGAGACTATGCCGCCGTTCATGCGGCACCTGGGTGACCAGCGCCGCAATGGTGGCACCCTCATCGTGATCGATCCCCGTAAGACGGCCACCGCCCGCCAGGCCGACCTGCACCTGCAGCCCACGCCCGGTACGGATCTGGCGCTGGCCAACGGGCTTCTCCACATCGCCATCGCCGAGGGACTGGCGGACGAGGCCTACCTGGCCGAGCGGACCACCGGATTCGACCTGGTCCGGACCGCGGTGAACGGCTACTGGCCCGACCGGGCCGAACGGATCACCGGAGTGCCGGTCACCCATATGCGCGAGGCGGTGCGGCTCCTCGCCGGAGTCGGGCGCGCGCCAGGCGAGGTGCCCGCCCCAGGCGGCGCTGCCGACAGGCACACCGCCCTCGTACTCACCGCCCGTGGTTCCGAGCAGCACGCCACCGGCACCGACACCGTCACCGCCTTCATCAACCTGGCGCTCGCGCTCGGCCTGCCGGGCCGGCCTGGTTCCGGTTATGGCTGCATCACCGGGCAGGGCAACGGCCAGGGCGGCAGGGAACACGGGCAGAAGGCGGACCAGTTGCCGGGTTACCGGAAGATCGACGACCCTGCGGCGCGCGAGCACGTGGCCGCGGTGTGGGGAGTCGACCCGGAGATCATCCCTGGCCCGGGACGCTCGGCGTACGAGTTGCTGTCCGCCCTGGGCACGCCCGGCGGACCGAAGGCGCTGATGGTCTTCGGCTCCAACCCCATCGTGTCGGCGCCCAGGTCGGCCGCGATCGAGGAACGCATCAACGCGCTGGACCTCCTGGTCGTGGCCGACTTCGTGCTGTCGGAGACCGCCGCGCGTGCCGACGTCGTGCTGCCCACCACGCAGTGGGCCGAGGAGTCCGGGACGATGACCAACCTCGAGGGTCGGGTGCTGCGCAGGAGGCAGGCCGTGCCGGTCCCGGACGGGGTCCGCTCAGACCTCGAGGTCCTGGCCGGGATCGCCGGTCGGCTGAACGCCCCCGGCACATGGGGCACCGAGCCCGAGGAGGTGTTCGACGAACTGCGCCGGGCGAGCGCCGGTGGCATCGCCGACTACTCCGGCATCACCTACGAACGGATCGAGGAAGAGGGCGGCGTCTTCTGGCCCTGCCCCGGTGAGGGGCATCCCGGCACGCCACGGCCCTTCCTCGACCGGTTCGCCACCCCCGACGGGAAGGCCAGGTTCACCCCGGTCGAGCACCGGGGACCCGCCGAGGACATCGACGCCGACTACCCGATCTATCTGACGACGGGACGGGTGCTCGCCCACTACCAGAGCGGTGCGCAGACCCGCCGGGTGAAGTCGCTGATGGACGCCGTGCCCGAGCCGTATGCCGAGATCCACCCCGATCTGGCCGAGCGGCTGGGCATCACCGAGGGCCGGCTGGTGCGGGTGACCAGCCGCCGTGGCATGTCGATCGTGGCGGCCCGGCTGACCGACACGATCAGGCCCGACACCGTCTTCATCCCGTTCCACTGGGCCGGTAAGGGGCAGGCCAATCTCCTCACCAACCCGGCCCTCGACCCGATGTCGAGGATGCCGGAATTCAAGGTCTGCGCGGTACGAGTCGAGGTCGCGGTGCCCGCGGTCGACGAAGGAGTCAGCGAATGAGCGGACCCGAGCACGCGAGGGTCGCGGCGGCGGCTGGACTGAGGAGCGCAGGGAGCGAGGAACGAGCGACTGAGCGACGAGGGAAGCCGTCGCCTCAGGGCGACCTGAGCCGCCGCGCGGAGCGCGGCAGTGAACACGGCAGGGTCGCGGCGGCGGCTGGACCGAGGAGAGCAGGGAGCGAGGAACGAGTGACTGAGCGACGGGGGAAGCCGTCGCCTCAGGGCGACCTGAGCCGCCGCGCGCAGCGCGGCAATGAACACGGCATCGTGGTCGTCGGCAATGGCATGGCCGGCTCGCGGCTGGTCACCGAGATCAGGACTCGTGATCCGAAGGTGCCGCTGACCGTGTTCGGCGCCGAGGCGCGACAGCCGTACAACCGGGTGCTGCTGTCCAACGTCCTGGCCGGAGCCACGAAGGCCGACCACATAGGGCTCGTCGACGACGCCTGGTACGGGACCCACGACGTCGACGTGCGCCGCGGGGTGGAGGTCACCCGCATCGACCGTGCCGCCAAGGTCGTGTACGCCTCCGACGGCACGGCCACCCCGTACGACACGCTCGTCATCGCCACCGGCAGCACGGCGTTCGTGCCGCCCATCCCGGTCGTCGCGGCGGACGGTTCCCCGCGGGGGAGCGTCGCGGACCGGCCGCCGTACGGCGTGATCGCCTTCCGCACCCTTGACGATTGCCGGGACATCCTCGAGGCCGCGCACGGAGCGTGGAACGCCGTCGTGATCGGCGGGGGACTGCTCGGTATCGAAGCCGCTCGTGGCCTGGTCGGCCGCGGGTTGTCCGTGACGGTGCTCCACCTGGCCGGACACCTCATGGACCGTCAGCTTGACCCCGAGGCAGGGAAGGTGCTGGCGCGGACCCTGAGCCGCCTGGGAATCCGCGCCCGCCTCGAGGCCCGCACCGCCGCATTGCGAACGGACAATGGGGTCAGCGGCGCGTGCAGCTCAGGCGTCGGGCCGGCGGCTGACCGGGTCACCGGGGCCGAACTGGCCGACGGCGAGGTGCTGCCGGCCGACGTGGTGGTGCTGGCCTGCGGGGTGCGGTCAGAGGTGGGGCTCGCCCGCGCCGCCGGCCTCGCCATCGACCGGGGCATCCTGGTCGACGAGACCCTGACGTCCGTCACGGATCCGTCCATCCGGGCGATCGGGGAATGCTCACAGTACGGGGACACCGTCTACGGCCTGGTCGCTCCGGCGTGGGAGCAGGCCGCCGTGCTCGCCGACCTGCTCACCGGCACGGACACCGGTGCCCGCTATACCGGCTCGCGGCAGGTGACCCGGCTCAAGGCCGCCAGTGTCGAGCTGGCCGCGATGGGCGAGACCCATCATGACCCCTTCGACGAGGATGTGGAGATCCTGCAGTTCGCCGACGCGGCCCGGGGCACGTACAAGAAGGTCATCATCCGCGGGGGCCGGCTGATCGGCGCGATCCTGCTGGGCGAGACCAGCACCGCCGGCACCCTCACCCAGCTCTACGACAGGGCCGCGCCGCTGCCCAGCGACCGGCTCAGCCTGCTCTTCCAGAGCGTCGGCGGGCCGGCCGTCAGCGATTCGCCGGTCCGCATGCCGGATGCGGCGACCGTGTGCCACTGCAACAACGTGAGCAAGGGCAAGATCCGG
This sequence comes from Actinomycetes bacterium, assembly GCA_025964575.1. Taxonomy (GTDB): domain Bacteria; phylum Actinomycetota; class Actinomycetes; order Streptosporangiales; family Streptosporangiaceae; genus Actinomadura_E. The sequence goes on along the minus strand of JAOPYO010000035.1, from coordinate 38,496 downwards.
GCCTGCTGGCAGCAGGGTGCCCGGACCGTCGACGCGGTCGCCGTGCAGACCCGCGCCGGCACCGGCTGTGGCAGCTGCAGGGACGCGCTCGAAGGCATCGTGAACTGGCTGGACGAGCAGGAGTCCGTCGACGCCTGACCGAGGAGAGCAGCTCTGGAGCCTCGCCGTTGACCAGCGTTGACGGTGGGGTTTTGGTGTTTACCAGTCGGATATGGCCGACTACGGGGCGTTGGTCACGTGATGACCACGAACACATCTCAAAGTTAGCTTCTTTTAACACGGCGGTGACAAAGGGGACCCCGCAGCGAAACGGCTCCTGCTGAGGATCACCCCATGGATGTCCGAGGAAACAGCGGCTCGCGGCTGGTCGTGGTCGGACACGGTCCGACCGGCCACCACCTGGTCGAAGCGCTGCGTGAGCGGGACACCGTCGGCGGCTGGCAGATCACGGTGATCGGTGAGGAGATCCGTCCGGCCTATGACCGAGTGGCCCTGACCTCCTACCTGACCGAGGACGCGGATCTCGGATATCCCGCGCACGGCCCCGACGTGACGCTGCTGACCGGTGACCCGGTCGTCGCGATCGATCGTACGAGCCGTACGGTCACGACGGGATCGGGCGCGACCATCGGCTACGACGCACTGGTGCTGGCGACCGGGTCGGCGCCGTTCGTCCCGCCGGTGCAGGGCAAGGAACTGCCCGGCGTCTTCGTCTACCGGACCATCGAGGACCTGGACGCGCTGCGCACGTACGCGGCCGAGCGGCTCAGCGCGACGGCCCCTGGTGACCCACGGGTCGGTGGAGCGGTCGTCGGTGGCGGACTTCTCGGCCTCGAGGCCGCACGGGCGCTGCAGGGACTGGGCCTGGACACACACGTCGTCGAGGTGGCGCCGTGGCTGATGCCCCGCCAGCTCGACGAGGGCGGCGGCGCCATGCTACGCCGGCACATCGAGGCGCTCGGGCTGACCGTGCACGCGGGCACTCCGATGGCGGGTCTGGCGGCCGGCGAGCACGGCCGGGTCGCCCGGGTGAACCTCACCGACGAATCAGAGATCGCTGCCGAGATCGTGGTCTTCTCGGCCGGCATCCGGCCGCGCGACGAACTGGCGCGCGGCTGCGGGCTGCCGGTGGGGGAGCGCGGCGGCATCGTCGTCGACGAGTCCTGCCGCACCTCGGACCCCGCTGTCTACGCCGTCGGTGAGTGCGCGCTCGTCGGCGGGATGGTCTACGGGCTGGTCGGTCCCTGCTTCTCGATGGCCGAGGTGGTCGCGGACCGGCTGCTGAAGGGCGAGACGAGCACGGCGACGTTCCCCGGTGCCGATCTGTCCACCAAACTGAAGCTGATGGGCGTCGACGTGGCCAGCTTCGGCGACCCGTTCGCCGAGGCCCGGGGCGCGCTGGGCGTGACCTATACCGACCCGGTCGCCGGAGTTTACAAGAAGCTCATCGTCAGCGACGATGCCCAGACTCTGCTGGGTGGAGTGCTGGTCGGCGACGCCGAATCCTACCCGTCGCTGCGGGCCTTCGTCGGCGGGCAGCTGCCCGGCTCCCCCGAGCAGGCGCTGTTCGGAGGCACCGAGGCAGCGGGTGGTGACCTGCCTGGTTCGACCATCATCTGCAGCTGCAACAACGTCACGGCGGAGACGATCCGCTGCACCATCCGCGACGACATGCTGATGGACGTCCCCTCGGTGAAGAGCTGCACCAAGGCCGGCACCAGCTGCGGCAGTTGCGTGCCGCTGGTGAAGCAGATCCTCAACGCCGAGCTCACCGCCGCCGGCGCTGTCATCTCCAACGCGCTCTGCGAGCACTTCGACCACAGCCGGGCCGAGCTGTTCGACATCGTCCGGGTACGCGGTATCACCACCTTCACCCGGCTGATCACGGAGCACGGTCAGGGGCGCGGCTGCGACATCTGCAAGCCCGCCGTGGCCTCGATCCTGGCCAGTCTCGGCCCGGCCCTGGGCATCGGCCACATCCTGGACGGTGAGCAGGCGGTCCTGCAGGACACCAACGACCACTTTCTCGCCAATCTGCAGAAGAACGGCACCTACTCGGTGGTGCCGCGGATCCCGGGCGGTGAGATCACCCCCGACAAGCTGATCGTCATCGGTGAGGTGGCCCGCGACTTCGGGCTCTACACCAAGATCACCGGAGGCCAGCGGATCGATCTCTTCGGCGCCCGGGTCGAGCAGCTGCCCCAGATCTGGCAGCGGCTGGTCGGTGCGGGATTCGAGTCCGGTCACGCCTACGGCAAGGCGCTGCGCACGGTGAAGTCGTGCGTCGGCTCGACCTGGTGCCGGTATGGCGTGCAGGACTCGGTCGCCATGGCGATCCGGATGGAGCTGCGTTACCGGGGGTTGCGCGCCCCGCACAAGCTCAAGTCTGCTGTGTCCGGCTGCGCCCGCGAGTGCGCGGAGGCTCAGGGCAAGGACTTCGGGATCATCGCCACGGAGAACGGCTGGAATCTCTACCTCGCCGGCAACGGGGGGATGCGTCCCCGGCACGCCGACCTGTTCGCCACCGATCTGAGCGACGAGGAGCTGGTCCGCTACATCGACCGGTTCCTCATGTTCTACATCCGCACGGCCGATCGGCTGCAGCGGACGGCGAGTTGGCTGGAGAGCCTCGAAGGCGGCCTCGGCTATCTGCGTGAGGTGATCGTCGACGACCGGCTCGGCATCTGCGCCGAGCTTGACGCCGCCATGGACCACCATGTCGACGCCTACTCCGACGAGTGGCGCGACACCCTCGAGGACCCGGCCAAGCTGCGCCGCTTCGTCTCCTTCGTCAACGCCCCCGACACGCCGGACCCGAGCATCGCGTTCGAGCCGGAACGTGACCAGATCAAGCCGGTCCTCGTGGCCGGCCCCCAGCTGGAGGTGATGCACCGATGACGGTGCTCGCTGGCACGACGACCCGCTGGGTCGACGTCTGCGCATACGACGATCTGATGCCCGAGCGGGGCGCGTGCGCGCTCATCGACGGGACCCAGGTCGCGGTCTTCCGCACTTTCGACGGCGAGTTGTACGCCCTGTCGAACTACGACCCGTTCAGCGGCGCCTATGTCCTGGCACGCGGCATCCTCGGCACCCGGGAGGGGATCCCCACGGTGGCCTCGCCGATGTACAAGCAGGTCTTCGACCTGCGTACCGGACGCTGCCTGGACGACCCGGACCAGGCTGTGCCCGTTTTCGCCATCCGCAGGTCCCGGGCCGGGGACCGTGTGGAGGTGGCACTGCCTTGACGTCCTCCCCGATCCAGGACCGGGAATGTCCAGCTGCACCGACCGTGTGGATGGTCCGAGCCGTGGTTCACGGTTCACAGGCCCGGCCAACGCCGCACCTCCCCGCGCGGTCACCGCCGGCCCGGCGGCGACCGTACGTGACCGAATGCAACAGGGGACACCGACAAAGGGGCGCGATAATCCATGAATGCCGAGGGTGAGCCGCTGGCCGGATTCGCCGTCGGGGTGACCGCAGCCCGCCGTCACGAGGAGCTGGCATCCCTGCTGGAGCGGCGCGGCGCCCGCGTCGTGCACGCTCCAGCGATCCGTCTCGTGCCGCTCTCCGACGACGCGGAGCTGTTGCACGCGACCGAGGACTGCATCGCGCAGTCCCTTGACTATGTGGTGGTCACCACGGGCATCGGCTTCCGCGCCTGGCTCGAGACCGCCGACGGATGGGGACTGCGCGACGACCTGATCGACCGGTTCACCAGAGTGCGCATTCTCGCCCGGGGCCCCAAGGCCCGCGGGGCGATCCGGTCGGCAGGCCTCCAGGAGGAGTGGTCGCCGGAGTCGGAGAGCTGCACCGAGGTGCTCCATCACCTGCTCGCCGGAGGAGTGGCCGGGGCCCGGATCGCCGTCCAGCTCTACGGCGAGCCACTCCCCGAGTTCACCGACGCCCTGCGCAGAGCCGGCGCCGAGGTGGTGGAGATCCCCGTCTACCGGTGGTCGCGCACCGACGACTCGACCCCGCTGCGCCGGCTGGTCGGGCAGGCGGTCGCGGGCACGGTCGACGCCATCACCTTCACCAGCGCGCCCGCGGTCGTCGCCACCCTCGCGGTCGCCGCCGAGGACGGCTTGGAGGAAGCACTGCTGGAGGCGCTGCGCACCCACGTCGTGGCGGCCTGCGTCGGGCCGGTCACCGCCCAGCCCCTCGACGAACGGGGGGTGCCGACCGTACAGCCGGAACGGGCGCGCATCGGTGCCCTGGTCCGTGCCCTCGTGCAGGACCTGCCGCTGCGCAGGGCCAGCAGGTTGCACGTGCGCGGGCACGCGCTGGAACTGCGCGGCCACGCCGTCGTCCTCGACGGCCAGCTCCGCCCGATCGCGCCGGCTCCGATGGCGATACTGCGCGCACTGGCCCGGCGTCCCGGGCACGTGGTGTCCCGCGCCGAGCTGTGCGGGGTTCTGCCCAGCCGAGTCGTGGCCAACGGCTCCGCCTTCGCCCGGGACGGCCGCCCACATGCCGACGAGCACGCGGTGGAGATGGCCGTGGCCCGGCTGCGCCGGGGACTCGGCCGCTCCGGCATCGTCGAGACCGTGGTGAAGCGCGGATACCGGCTGGCCTTTGACCCGGCGGCCAGGGTAGAAGGGGTTGGATGAGCACCCCCACTCTGCTCGCGGTCGCACACGGCACCCGCAATCCGGCGGGCCCCGAGACCGTACGTGCGCTGCTGGATCGGGTGCGGGCGCTGCGACCTTGGCTAGAGGTCGCCGAGGCCTACGCCGAGATCGCGAGCCCCCTGCTGGAGGACGTGGCGGCGGTCGCGGACGGCCCGGTCATCGCCGTCCCGCTCATGCTGGCACGCGGATACCACGCGCTGGTCGACATCCCCGGCCGCTTGAGGCTCTCGTCAGATGGCTGGAACGGGCACACCGTGATGGCACGCCCGCTGGGCCCGCACTCGCTGCTCGGGGCCGCACTCGTGGACCGGCTCTCGGCCGGCCGGAAAGCGGACGCCGTCGTGCTCGGCGCCGCCGGCTCCTCCGACCCGGCAGGGATCTCCGATGTGCGCGTCGCCGCACGTCTGCTCGCCCGCCGGCTGCAGCGCCCGGTGTCCTATGGATTCGTCGCCGCCGGTGAACCGTCGCTGGCGGCCGTCGTCGATGATCTGAGGCGCCGTGGGGCCCGTCGTGTCGCGGTCGCGTCGTACCTGCTGGCGCCGGGTTTCTTCCATGACCGGACGCTCGCGGCCGGGGCCGACCACGTCGGCCCGCCGATCGGCGCGCACGACGCCGTGGCCCGGCTGATCCTGCGCCGCTATGACGAGGCCCTCGTCCGCGGCCGGCTGGGATCCCAGGTGGCCGCCGCAGGCTGAACCAGGTCGGGAGGTTCGCCGAACCTTGGTCCCTGTTTTCCGTGAACAGTGCATGGTTTTGCGCAGCCGGTTCTAGGCTGGCCGGGAATGCCCGCCGCCGAAGGCTCGCCTCGGGCTCTCCAGCGGGGGCTCATCAGTGACCGCGACGAGGAGACGGCAATGCCGCAGATGACGTCGTACGAGCCCGGCACCCCGTGCTGGGTGGATCTCTCCAGCCCGGATCTCGCCGTGGCGAAGGCCTTCTATGGGGGCCTGTTCGGCTGGGACGCGCATACGAGCCCCGACCCTGCGGCCGGCGGCTACACGTTCTTTACCATGGCCGACACACTGGGCGGCATCAACGGCCACGAGCTGGCCGCGGTGATGCCGATCATGAACGAGGGGCAGCCGCCGGCCTGGACCACCTACGTCAGCGTCGCCGATGTGGACGCCACGGCCAAGAAGGTCACCGAGGCCGGCGGCACCGTGCTCATGGAGCCGATGGAGGTCATGGGCCAGGGCCGCATCGCGATCTTCGCCGACGACCAGGGCGCGGTCATCGGGGCGTGGCAGCCGCTCGCGTTCCAGGGCGCCGGCTTCGTCAACGATCCGAACACCTACTGCTGGAGCGAGCTGGCCTGCAGGGACATCGACAAGGCGAAGGAGTTCTACCGCGAGGTCTTCGGCTGGCAGGGGGAGACCACCGCGTTCGGTTCTTCCACCTACACCGAGTGGAAGCTGGGCGGACCTTCCGTCGCAGGCATGATCCAGATGAACGAGATGTGGCCCGCCGAGGTCCCGCCGCACTGGATGCCCTACTTCGCGGTCGAGGACTGCGACGCCTCGGCTGCCAGGGCGATCGAGCTGGGCGGCACCGTTTCGGTCTCGCCCACGGACATCCCGATCGGCCGGTTCGCCGTGCTGGGCGATCCGAGCGGCGCCTTCTTCTCCATCATGCAGTTCGCCCCTCAATCGCCGTGATCTTGCAGTAAGTGTCGACACCAACGGCGAGCACCGGTCCGCGTCCTTCTCCGCCTTGCGATGCGTCCAGCCGGGCATCGCCGCTCGTGACGGACGAGATCCATGGGACAGGCCCTATCCGGCCGCTTCCTCGGGCTCCGCGTGCCCGGGCCGGCGACCGATCGGGGTCACCTGCGCCAGGGCGTCCAGCCGGGCCATCGAGGCGCGGGTGTGCCTCTCCGCCTCCTTCTTGCCGGCCCGGACCAGCAGGCCGATCATCCGCGGGCCGGTGATCTCGTAGACACAGGTCAGCTGGGAACCTCTCACGGAGGGAGCGAGAAGAAAGCAGACGCGCAGGCGGGTGTTCCCGGGACCGTCCGCGGACAACTCGACACGGTGCGGCACGTCGACGGCGTCCACGGTCCACTCGACCTCGCCACTGACTCCCATGACCGTGCCCCGCTGGACGAAGGTATCGCCCGGAACGGGATCGGTCGGAGGCTCGGTCACGAACGAGTCGTGGACCACCATCCAGTCGGCGTATCCCGAGAAGTCGATCAAAAGCGGCCAGAGCCTGTCCGGAGGGGACAAGAGATCCGTGCTCACGGTGATCGTCGCCATTGATCTTTCCTCGGGTCCGGGAGTCCATGGACCGGTGTCAGGTCCGTCTAGGATCATGCCCGGATTCAGGCGGTTTCCACATGGCAGAATCGCCGGTTAGCCCACGGGCGGCGCGAGTGGCAGACAGTGGGGGCTGCGAAGCAGATCGTGGACGGCCCATCTCCAGAAAAATGGCGAGGGGCCGCCAGCTGATCCGGTGGGCCCTCGTGAACGGGGGTTGTGTTTACACGGCGAAGTCGAGCAGCGGCTGGGCGTTGCTGGGATGCCGCAGCTTGGACAGCGACTCCTTCTCGAGCTGGCGGATCCGCTCCCGAGTCAGTCCCAGGTGCTTGCCGATCTCGTCGAGCGTGCGCGGCGTCCCGTCGTACAGGCCGAAGCGCATCGCCATGATCTTCTCTTCGCGCGCCGACAGCACGCCGAGCGCGCGGCGCAGCTGTGCGGCCATGATCTGCCGGTCGACCAGGTCGGAGGCCTCAGGGCTGTCGGTGTCCTCGATGAGGTCACCGATGCGGGTCTCACCCTCGTCGCCGATGGTGGAGTCCAGGCTGATCGGCTGGCGGCTGGTGCGCAGCAGTTCCCGGACCGCCTCAGGGGTCTTGCCGAGCTCCTCGGCCAGCTCCTCCGGGGTGGGTTCGCGGCCGAGCCGCTGGTGCATGTCGCGCTCGATCCGGCTCAGCTTGCTGAGCAGCTCCAGCACATGCACGGGAAGCCGGATGGTGCGGGCCGAGTCGGCGAAGCCGCGCTGTATGGCCTGCCGGATCCACCACATGGCGTAGGTGGAGAACTTGTAGCCCTTGGTGTAGTCGAACTTCTCCACTGCCCTGATCAGGCCGAGGTTGCCCTCCTGGACCACGTCGAGCAGGGAGAGACCCCGGTCGGAGTACTTCTTTGCCACCGACACGACGAGCCGCAGGTTGGCCTCGAGCATGTGGGCCTTGGCCCGCTGGCCGTCCTCGACGACCCACTCGAGGTCCTGGCGGGTCTGCTGGCTGATCCGCTTTCCGCTTTCCAGCTTGTGCTCGGCGTACAGGCCGGCCTCGATGCGCTTGGCGAGGTCCACCTCCTGCTCGGCGGTGAGCAGCTGACGCCGGCCGATCGCCTTGAGGTAGGTGTGGACCGAATCGCCCATCACCGAGGACTGATCGTCCAGGTCCTTGGTGGGATTCAGCTCGGCCGCGGTGGGCTCGAGGTCGAAGTCCTCGTCCTCATCCACGTCATCCTCCGACGCGGTCGCCGTGGGGGAGGTGGTCTTGGCCGCCCGCTTTCGAGTCGTCTTGGCCTTGGCGGGGGTCTCGTCCTCGGTGGCCAGCTGCACTCCGCCGTCGGAGAGCTCACGCAGCAGGGACCTGCCTTCGGCGGGGGTGATCCCGGCGGTCTCGAACGCCTGACGCACCTCGTTGAGGGAGAGGTGCCCTTGCGCCCTGCCACGCTCGAGAAGCGCGTCGAGGGGCATTTCGGTCGGCTTCACGGAGGAAGTCACTCGGGCGGTTTGCGGCATGAGGACACCTCCCTCCCTTCGCTGGTCAGTGGGCCACAGGACGTGAATGTACTTTCGTGCGGCATTAATCGGAACGCCTCGGGACCTCGCTGTTGTTCCCGACCAGCGGAAACCATGTTTGGCAGAGCCTTTGCGTCCGTAAATGAGACATGAATCATGATCGGGCCGGAGGAAATTCAAGATCAACCTTACAATGTCAAGGTCCCGGCCCCTGGATCGCCACTCCCGACGAACGAGATCCACGAGACATGCCTAGAGTGGCGCCCCGGATACCACGATCAGACGCCGGTGGTCAGGCCTGCCAGGGCGGCGATCACGCCGAGGGCGCCGGCGCCGAGGAGCGCGGTCACGACGCCGCGGCGCAGTGCGAAGAGCCAGAGCGCGGCGGCGGTGAGGATGCCGAACTGCCACAGGTGGGTGAGGGCCATGGCCAAGGGGATCGCGGAGCCGGCGATGGCGCCGATCGCGGCGGGCCCGGCGCCGTCGAGGAACGCCTGCACGGTCGCGCTGGCGCGGAGCCGGTCGAAGCGGGGGCCTCCGGCCAGGACGAAGACGAAGGAGGGGCCGAAGGCGATCGCGGCGGCGAGCAGGCCGCCGCCGATGCCTGCGGCGGCGTATCCGACGACGGCGACGGTCTGCACGACCGGGCCGGGGGTGATCTGGCCGAGGGCGACGGCGTTGAGGAACTGCGCCGCGGTCATCCAGTGGTAGTGCTGGACCGCGTCGGCCTGCATGAGCGGAATGATCACGAAGCCGCCGCCGTAGGACAGGGCGCCGACCTTGAGCGCGACCCAGGCCAGTGCCGCCAGACCTCCCGTCGCCACCGCGGGGACCACCAACATCGAGTGATGTGCCAGTCCGGTCCGGGGCCGCCGCAGGACGACCTCGGTGGCTCCGCACGCGATCAGCACCAGGACCAGGTAGGGTCCCGCGAGAGTAGCCGCGCCGCCACCGAGCAGCAGGTAGGCGATCCAGCGGACGGGCCGCTGTGCCCGCCGCCGGCTGGCCGGGATCAGCCCCGAGGCGGCGTGGACCGCGACCGCGGCGACTGCGGCGCCCATACCGGCGGCGGTGCCGCGAACCCACAGTGGCGGGTGGCCGGCCAGAAACACCATGGACAGGCCGAGGATCAGTATCAGGCCGGGAACGATGAAACACAGCCCGCCGACCAGCGCGCCGACGGTGCCGCGCAGCCGCCAGGCACAGAAGATCGCGAGCTGGGTGGAGGCCGGTCCGGGCAGCAAGTTGGTGGCGGCGATGCCGTCTTCGAACTCCTCGGCGGAGAGCCACTGCCGGTTCTGGACGCACAGGCGGCGCAGCAACGCGATGTGCGCCGGGGGACCACCGAACCCGAGACAGCCGATCCGCGTCCACTCCGCCGCGATGACCGCGAGGCCGACCCTTGGGACGTGCGCAGCGTCGGGAACCGCACTCGGTTCGATGTCCACTGGCCGGGACCTCAGCGGGCCGGCTGGAAGAGTTCGAGCAGGATCTGCGGACCTCCACTGCCGGTGTGGCGGACACTGACTGAGCTCACGACCGTCTCACCTCTCACATGTGTAAGGACAAGCGGTGGGCCAGGACATCCCATCCGAGACTATCGGCCGGTGCTCGCCGATCATGCCTTACTACGTAAAGGCCGCCGGTCGGTGCACTGCCGCTTCACTCCGGCGGGACGGAACCCGGCTGCTGGGTGAGCCTGCCATAGCGGGCGATCACCCGATCCCGGAGGCCTGGATCGTCGCGGGGGACCGGCTCGATGAACACCTCGTCGATCTCCTGCCAGGCGGCTCGCAGGGCCTGCGACAGCCGTACGCACGTTTGCTCGACCTGCGCGGCGGTGAGGCCGTCCTGGAAGTCCAGCCGGGCACAGACCAGGACCTGATCGGCACCCACGGTCAGGGTGACGATGTCGACGACCCACTCGATCTCGGGGGCGGCGGCGAGGAGTTCCTTGACGCCGCGGACCAGGCGGGGGTCGGCCTGGTTGCCGATGAGCAGGTTCATGTTGATCCGGCCCAGCAGGAGCGCGACGGCGGTCAGGACGAGGCCGATGAGGATGGAGGCGATCCCGTCCCAGATGGCCTGGCCGGTGAGCTGGTGCAGGCCCAGGCCGGCGAACGCGAGGACGAGGCCGATCAAGGCGGCGGAGTCCTCCAGCAGGACACTGATGGAGGTCGGTTCATCGGTGGTCCGGATGTAGTCGAAGAAGGCCTTCTCGTCGTCGCGCGCATTGGCCCGGGTCTGGCGTATGGCCTGCCGCCACGAGATCGACTCCAGCACGAAGGCGATCCCGAGGACGATGTAGCCGACAAGGGCGTTCTTCTCGGGCTCGGAGTGCCCGAAGAAGGTCTGGACGCCCTGGACGAAAGCGAACAGCGCGCCCATTCCGAAGATGGCGACGGCGACGAGCAGCGACCAGAAATAGCGTTCCTTGCCGTGCCCCAGCGGATGCCTCCGGTCGGCCGGCCGGCCGCTCCGGCGCAATGCCGCCAGCAACAGCAGCTCGTTGAAGGTGTCGGCGACCGAGTGCGCGGCCTCGGCGGCCATCGATGCCGACCCGGTGACGACGGCGGCGATGATCTTCGCGATCGCGATGCCGAGGTTCGCGACGAGCGCGAGCAGGACGGTGAGCCTGCTCTCCTGCTGCTGATCTTCCATATGGCCACTCCCGGAGGTCAGCGTTTCACCCGGAGGCGCTCGAGGTCGGGCTTGCCGGAAAGCAGCAGGGGGATGGCGTCGACCAGTTCGAGTTCGCGGGGGGCCGCGTATCCGGGCATCGACGAACGCACCCAGGCGCGCAGATCCTCCAGCGAGGGCACCTCCACGCTCGGCACGACCACGGCGGTCACCTTCTCCCCCCACTCGGGGTCGGGACGGCCCACCACCACGACGTCCTTCACCGCCGGATGCCGGGAGAGGACCGAGGCGACCTCTCCGGCGACGACCTTTTCTCCGCCGGTGTTGATGACGTCGTCGGCCCGGCCCCGGACCCGGAGCACACCGTCCTCGAGGGCGCCGAGGTCCTGGGTGACGAACCACTTCCCGTCGCGTACCGACGAGGTCAGGTCCGGTCGCAGCCGGTAGCCGGTGAACAGCGAGGGCCCGGCCAGCCGGATGCGCCCGTCGTCGCCGATGGCCACCGAGACCCCGTCCAGCGGGATCCCGTCGTAGACGCAGCCGCCGCAGGTCTCGCTCATGCCGTACGTCGTGAACACCCGTACGCCCCGGGCCCGTACAGAGGCCAGCAGGTCGTCCGGCGCGGCCGCACCGCCCAGCAGGATCGTCCGGAACGCAGCCAGATCGGCTCCGGCGTCCAGCAGCCGGCGGAGCTGGGTGGGCACGACAGAGAGGTGCGAGGCCCCGCTGGAGGCCACCTCGGACACGGAGAAACGCGAATGGATGATCGGTGGAGTATCCGAGACCAGGGAGCGGACGAGCACCTGAACGCCGGCGATGTGACTGGTCGGCAGGCAGCACAGCCACCGCTCGCCGGGCCGCGCCTCCAGCCGGGACAGTGTGGCGGTGGCCGAGCGGAGGAGCGCCGCCGCCGACAGCTCCACGATCTTCGGCGCCCCGGTGGAGCCGGAGGTGGCGATGAGCACCGCGGTGTCCTCGGCGACCGGAACACCCGCGATCGGCACGCCGGTGCCGCGCGCCTCATACCGCCGTACGCCATCGGAGGTCTCGACCTCATGGGGCGCCAGTGCGTCGATCAGAGATTTCAGGGCCGGTGCGGGCAGTTCCGGTGAGAGTGGGCAGATCGCCGGGCCGCTGCCGTCGAGGGCGTCGGAGAGTGCATGATGGAGCCGGGAACCCGGCGGCAGCACGAGAGCCCTCAGACGACGAACCATGGTGATCACCAGGCTAGTCGACCCCGATTACCTGCTGAGCACGCACCGGCGATTGAATGGCCCGAGCCTGAGTGATGGTTTTGGTTGAGAGGGCCGAGGAGGGGATGACGCACGTGGTTTCCGAGCTGTTCGACCCGGACGCGTGGAAGGTCGTCGAGGGTTTCGATTTCAAGGACATCACCTATCACCGCGCTGTGGACCAGGGGACGGTCCGGATCGCGTTCGACCGGCCGGAGGTGCGCAACGCATTTCGGCCGAGCACGGTCGACGAGCTCTACCGCGCGTTCGACCATGCCCGGCTGACCGGCGACGTCGGCTGTGTCCTGCTCACCGGCAACGGTCCTTCTCCCAAGGACGGTGGCTGGGCGTTCTGTTCGGGCGGGGACCAGCGGATCCGCGGCAAGGACGGCTACAAGTACGCGAGCGGAGAAACCAACGAGTCCATCGATCCGGCCCGCGCCGGGCGGCTGCACATCCTGGAGGTGCAGCGCCTGATCCGGTTCATGGGCAAGATCGTCATCTGCGTCGTGCCCGGCTGGGCGGCGGGCGGCGGACACAGCCTGCACGTGGTCTCCGACCTGACCCTGGCCTCCCGTGAGCATGCCCGGTTCAAGCAGACCGACGCGGACGTCGCCAGTTTCGACGGGGGATTCGGCTCGGCCTACCTGGCCCGCCAGGTCGGCCAGAAGTTCGCCCGGGAGATCTTCTTCCTGGGCGACACCTACAGCGCCGAGGACGCGCACCGCATGGGCATGGTCAACGCGGTCGTGCCGCACACCGAACTCGAGGCGACGGCCCTGGAGTGGGCACGTAAGATCAACGCTAAGAGCCCGACCGCCCAGCGGATGCTGAAGTTCTCCTTCAACCTCATTGACGACGGGCTGGTCGGCCAGCAGGTGTTCGCCGGCGAGGCCACCCGGCTGGCGTACGGTACCGACGAGGCCGCCGAGGGCCGGGACTCCTTCCTGGAGAAGCGCGACCCGGACTGGTCGCCTTATCCCTGGTACTGAGTGAGAGCTGGACGGCAACGGCAGGGGTGTTGATGCGGGTCTTTTCCATTCCGATGCGTACGCGCTTCCGCGGCATCACCCAGCGGGAGGGCATGCTCATCCATGGCCCTGCCGGATGGGGGGAGTTCTCCCCGTTCGCCGAGTACGCACCCAAGGAGTGCGCCCGCTGGTTGGCGGCGGCCCGGGAGGCGGCCTACGACGGCTGGCCGGCGCCGCTGCGGGACCGTATCCCGGTGAACGCGATCGTGCCCGCGATCGGCCCGGAGCAGGCCTACGCGATCACGAAGGCGTCCGGGTGCCGCACGGCCAAGGTGAAGGTCGCCGAGCGTGGCCAGACCGACGCCGACGACCTCACCCGGGTCGAGGCCGTACGCGACGCCCTCGGGCCGGGCGGCAGGGTCCGGATCGACGCCAACGGCGCCTGGGAGGTCGACCATGCCGAGCGCATGATCAAGACGCTGGACCGGTTCGACCTGGAGTACGTCGAGCAACCCTGCGCGACCCTCGAGGAGCTCGCCGAGGTCCGCCGCCGGGTGGATGTCCCGATCGCCGCCGACGAGTCGATCCGCCGGGCCGAGGACCCGATGAAGGTCCGTGCCGCCGAGGCCGCCGACATCGCCGTCCTCAAGGTGCAACCCCTCGGCGGGGTGCGCAACGCGCTGCGGATCGCCGAGGCCTGCGGACTGCCGGTCGTGGTGTCCAGTGCGGTCGAGACCTCGATCGGGCTGGCCGCCGGGCTGGCGCTTGCAGCCGCACTCCCAGCGCTGCCCTACGCCTGCGGGCTGGCCACCCTGTCCCTGCTCGAGGGCGATGTCGTCCGGGACCCCCTGCTGGCCGAGGCCGGTGAGATTCCGGTACGACGTCCAGAAGTGGATGAGGCGGCGCTCACCCGGTACGAGATCGACGGCCACGAATGGCGGCGCAGGGTCGCCGACGCGCAGGCCATCATGGACGCCCAACCGGTGATCGGAGTCATTAGTTGAACTCCCAGGCGGCCCCCCGGCCGCGATGCGGAGCAGGCCGGTGAACCCGGCGACCGCCCTCGCGACCGTTCTCGTCGACGAACTGCTGCGCTGCGGCATGACCGACGCGGTGCTCGCCCCCGGCTCCCGGTCGGCGCCGCTGGCGCTGGCGCTGCACGCCGCCGCCGAGGACGAACGCCTGCGGCTGCATGTCCGCATCGACGAACGTTCCGCCTCGTTCCTCGCGCTCGGCCTGGCCAAGCGCTCCGCCCGTCCCGTCGCGCTGGTCTGTACGTCGGGCACCGCGGCCGCCAACTTCCATCCCGCCGTGATCGAGGCGCACGAGTCCGCCGTACCGTTGATCGTGCTGACCGCCGACCGGCCGCCCGAACTGCGCGACACCGGCGCCAACCAGACGATCGACCAGGTCAAGTTGTACGGCTCGGCGGTGCGCTGGACCTGCGAGGTCGGGGTTCCCGAAGATCGGCCGGGCATGGTCGCCTACTGGCGGTCGATGATCAGCCGGGCCTGGGCCGTCTCCCGCGAGCCCGATCCGGGGCCCGTTCACCTCAATGTGGCCTTCCGTGAGCCGCTCATCCCGGACGGCGACGAGACCTGGTGCGAGGCTCTCGACGGCGATGCCACCGGCGCGTGGACCAAGGTCCGGGCCGCGACGCCCGGCTCGGTCCTGCACGTCCCGCCGACCCGGCGTGGGGTGCTGGTGGTCGGCGATGGCGCCGCCAACGTCAAGCGTTATGTGGCCGCGGCGTCGATGGCGGGCTGGCCGGTGCTCTCCGAGCCCAACGGCAACGCACGTTACGGCGATCATGCACTGTCCTCGCATCACTTCCTGCTCGGTGTGCCGGAGTTTGTGGAGCGGACCCGGCCGGAGGTCGTGGTGACCCTGGGTAAGCCGGGGCTGTCGCGTCCGCTGCTGTCGCTGCTGCGTCACGCGGAGGAGCACATCGTGGTGTCGCCGACGCTGACCCGCTGGCCGGATCCGGTGCGGTCGGCCACCCAGGTGGCGCAGGAGGCCGAGATCCCGGTGGTCTCGGGTGACGGCGCCTGGCTCCGGACCTGGCGGACCGCGGATCTGGCCGCGCGCGCCGCCGTCGACGAGGTCCTCGATTCCACCGACGAGGTGACCGAGCCGCGGCTGGCCCGCGACCTGGTGGCCGGGCTGCCTGGCGGTTCGCTGCTGTTCACCGCGGCGAGCATGCCGATCCGTGACCTCGACCAGGTGATGCGGCCGCGGCGGGGCATCCGGATCATGGCCAACCGGGGTGCCAGCGGGATCGACGGCCTCGTCTCCTCGGCGATGGGCGCGGCGCTGGCGCACAATGGACGGTCCTACGCCCTGCTGGGCGACCTGGCGTTCCTCCACGACCAGAACGGGCTGGTCCTCGGCCTCCGTGACCATCGGCCCGATCTGGCGATCGTGGTGGTGAACAACGAGGGCGGTGGGATCTTCTCGCTGCTGCCCCAGGCGTCCCTGAAGGACGATCCGTTCGAGCGGGTGTTCGGCACTCCGCACCGGGTTGATCTGTCCTACCTGGCGGCGGCGCACGGCCTGCCGTACACCCGGCTGGAGTCGGCGTCGAACCTGTCGAAGGCGGTGGCGGGGGAGGGCTTGCGGATCATCGAGGCCCGCACCGACCGGGAGGCCAACGCGGCGCTGCACGGGCGGATGCGGCAGGCGGCGCACAATGCGGTGCGGACGGTCCTCGCCGAGTAGGCCGGCCGGGCTCTCAGCGAACTCTCATCTTCCTTAGAGGTTTTCTTAGGGCACCGGCCGTAGGTTCGCGGCTCATGAGTGACATCACCGCTCCGGCGACCGTCGATGCCGCCGCGCCGGGCCCGGCGCCCCTGCGGCGCTCCTTCCTGCTGGACCCCGCCGTGCTGCTGCTCCCGGTGGCGGTACTGCTCGCCGCGATATTGCTGCCGTTGGAGCCGTCCAAGGCGTTCGGGCTGCCGGCGCACCCGCTGCTGGTGCATGTGCCGGTCGTGCTGGTGCCGCTGCTGGCCGTGGCCGTCGTCGTGCTCGCGGTGCGGCCTTCGTGGCGGCTGCGGTACGGATTGGCGGCGGTCGTGTCGGCCGTCGTGACCATGGTGGGCACGATCCTCGCCGCCGGCGCGGGGGAGGCGCTCCGTGCGCAGCGGAGTTCCCGGACCGGAGGGCCCGCCGGCGTGCCCCAGCAGCAGGGGACGGGAGCGGCGGCCGCCCGCCCCGGCGGGAACGGCGGTGAGGGAAGGCAACTGGCTCAGCACGCGGATCTCGGCGCAATGCTCCGGCTGCTGGTCATCCTGTTCGCCTTGGCGCTGATCGTGCTGGTCATCGTCGACCGTTATGGCATCCACACCGGTGGTCGGGGTGGAGTGCTGACCAGCAGGCCGGTCGGCATCGCGCTGACCGTCGTCGTGGTGGTGCTCGCGGTCCTGTCACTGATCTGGGTCATCCGGACCGGTCACGTCGGTGCGCAGATGACCTGGGGCAGGGAGGGCGGCGGAGCGCCTACGGGCGGCCGGCGGCCCCCGGGCTAAAGCCGGATGCCGCCCGGGCCGCCTGCCGCCGACCACTCAGCCCTGACGTCATGCTCGGAGAAGTTCAACTTTCAAATTACAATGTAAAGGCGCTGGGTCGGAGCGTGGTGGAGTCCGGCCCAGCAGCCATTACACCCCGTGCCTGAATTCAATCGACGAGACGGGCCCGCAAGGCACGGGTATCGGCGTCGGTCCAGCCGTGTGAGGTGAGCCAGCCGAGGGTTCCGCCATGGCTCTCGTCCAGGGAGGCGAGGAACTTGTCCATGATGTACGCGTGTGGCAGGTGGCTGTCGGCCGGCCGGGAATCGAGGTCGGCCGCGTAGGTCTCGCTTCCGCGTAGCCGCCGCAGAATTCCCTCGAGCCGCTCGCCTGTACGGGCGTAGTCCGCGACGACCTCCTCGCGGATCACACCGACAGTTTCGAGAGCGAGTGCGCAGACCACGCCGGTACGGTCCTTGCCTGCCGCGCAGTGCACCAGGGCCGAGCCCTCGCTCGTGGCCATGACCCGCAGGGCGTTGACGATGGAGTCGGGCCGTTCATGGAGGTACCCGAGGTAGTGGCCGACCGAGCGATCGGCCTCGGGGCCTTCGCCCGGCCGGTCCTGCCATGGCAGGACTTTGTCGACGTCGACCTCCTCCGGCGGGATGTCGGCCTCGACATCGGTGTACTCGCCGCCCTCGGCGAAGAGTGAGAGATGGTGAATGCTCACCCCTGGCGCACGGGTCAGGGGGCCTGGGCCCTCCAGGCTCACCTCTGGTCCGCTGCGCAGATCGATGACGTCGCGGAGTGCGAGATCATCGATCAGCCGTCGTACGTCCTCAGGCGTCAGATCCTGCAGGTTGTCCGAACGCAGCACCCGCCCGAAGCGCGTCGTTCCCCCGTCTGTCGTGGCCAGTCCGCCGAGGTCGCGAACATTGACCGCGCCGTCCAGTTCGATCCATCGTGTCTGCGTGTCCATTACCGCGAGCCTATCTGGACGGTTTGCGAGGTTCACTCGCGAGCGGCGTGTCTGGTGCCGGAGTTCCCCGAAGTGTCACCTGCCGGTGAACTTCCTGGCATGAACGCCGGGGCGTCAGCCGTCGTAGATCTTGGTCAGGTCGCGTGCGGTCTGGGCGATGGCCTCGCGCAGCTCGAGCGGCTTCACGATCTCGACGTCGGCGCCGAGCTTGAGAAAATCCCCGTGGCCGTGCCTGATCGACTCAATGGGGATGGTGGCCTGCACCCAGCCGTCCTCGTCGGCCGGCCCGGCGGTGTCGTGGGCGGCCCGTGCCATGGCCACGGGCAGGAGGTAGTCGGTCCGGCGCAGTCCCTCGGGGGAGAGCCGCACGACTGCCTCGTCCCGGTACATGTCGGCTTCGAAATGCTCCGCCCAGTCCGTCCAGAAGGCCGCCAGATCGAACCCTGCGGGCCGTACGAACTGGTCGGTGAGTGATTTCACCTCCAGGATCCGCACGACCCGGTAGGTGCGGATGGCCTCCTGTGACCGTGCGATGTGGTACCAGTGGCCGGCCTTGATGACCAGGCCGAGGGGATCCAGGATCCGCGTCACCCGCTGGGGCTGCGACCAGCGGTGGTACCGGACTTCGATGCGGCGCTGGTTCCAGACCGCGTCGGCGACGGCGGTGAGATGGGGGACCTGCTCGGGTTCGCGGAACCAGGTGGGCGCGTCCAGATGGAAGCGTTCGCGGATCCGACCGGCGCGGGAGCGGAGTTCGGGAGGGAGTGCGGCCAGGAGCTTGAGCTCGGTGGCGGCCAGCTCCGCGCCGAGACCGAGGGCGGCGGCCGGGCCGGGCATGCCGGTGAGGAAGAGGGAGTCGGCCTCGTCGGTGGTGAGCCCGGTCAGCCGGGTGCGGTAGCCGTCGAGCAGCTGGTATCCGCCGTCCGGACCGCGGTCTGCGTAGACGGGCACGCCCGCCGAGCCGAGTGATTCCACGTCCCGGTAGATGGTGCGCACCGAGACCTCGAGCTCGTTGGCGAGCTGCTGGGCGGTCATCCGCCCGCGGGTCTGCAGCAGCAGGAGAAGGGACAGCAACCGGCTCGCACGCATGCCTCAAGTGTCGCAGGCCCGTGCGAGGGGTGAACAAAATGCCAGATCACGGCGGTCGATCGGCCAGATCAGCCTTCCAGGGCGTATTGCATGACGCGGAACTTGTTCTGCGCCTCGGCCAGCTCGGCCTCAGGGTCGGAGTCGCCGACGATGCCGCAACCGGCGAAGAGGCGGGCACGCGGGCCGTCGATCTCGGCACAGCGCAGCGCGATGCCCCATTCGCCGTCGCCGCGTCCGTCGATCCAGCCGACGGGGCCCGCATAGCGGCCGCGGTCCATGACCTCGAGCTCACGGATCAGATCCATGGCCACATCGGTCGGGGTGCCGCAGACGGCGGGCGTGGGGTGCAGGGCGGCGACGACGTCGAGGACGGAACGTTCCTGGTCGAGCCGCCCGTGCACCGGAGAGGCCAGGTGCATGACGTTGGGCAGGGTGAGCAGTTCTGGCTCCGCGGGCACGGTGAGTTCGGCGCACAGCGGGGCGAGGGCGTCCCGGACCATCTCGGCGGCGTAGCCGTGTTCCTCGCGGTCCTTGGCCGAGGTGAGCAGCTGCTCACCTCGGGTTCGGTCGTCGGCCGCGCTGGTGCCGCGTGCGCTCGTCCCGGCGAGGACGAGCGAGTCGATCTGCTCGCCCGTGCGGCGGATGAGTAGTTCGGGGGTGGCGCCGACCAGCCCCGCGCAGGCGAAGGTGTAGCAGTCGGGGTAGCTCTCGGCGAGTCTGCGCAGCAGCACCCGGGCGTCGATCGGCTCGGCGGCCAGGGCGCGCAGATCGCGGGCGAGGACGACCTTGCCGAGGCGGCCCTCGCGGATCCGCTCCACGGCGGCGGCGACGGCTCGCTCCCAGCCGGGGGCCGTCAAGGTGCCGTCGCTCCAGTGCAGCCGGGTCGGCTCCACAGGTGGTCGGAGCAGGGTGAGCGGATCGGCGCCGCCCCCGATCGTGGTGTACCACGCCTGGCCGTTGCGGAGGCCGAGGATCGACCGGGGGACGATGAGCACCGAGTCGCTGGACTTGGGATCGAAGCTGAAGCTGCCGAACGCGACCGGGCCCGAGCCCGGCACTTGCAAGGGGTCGTC
Source organism: Actinomycetes bacterium (assembly GCA_025964575.1). Classification (GTDB taxonomy): domain Bacteria; phylum Actinomycetota; class Actinomycetes; order Streptosporangiales; family Streptosporangiaceae; genus Actinomadura_E. The sequence goes on along the minus strand of JAOPYO010000035.1, from coordinate 18,625 downwards.
GACCTGTGCGGTGCCGAACAGCTCGCGTACCCAGGCATCGGCCCAGCCGAAGCGGTCCTCGCCGCCGGGGATGATCACCCGTGCGGCTTCGCCCCAGCCGACGATGCCCTCGCCCCTCCGCACCCAGGCGAGTGCGGAGGGATGGGGAAGTCGTGTCAGCAGGTCAGCGGGCTCGGCGACGGGTACGGTGCGGACGATGAGGCGGTCCGAGATACCCAGCGCGACGTTCACGAAAGTCACTCTACGGGAAAGTTGAACCCGTTCAGACTCGAAGAAGCGGAGGTTTTGACGTGACCTTTGCGACAGTGTTCGTCCGCTGAGTGGTCAGTGGCCGGACCGGTTCGGGTGACCTGATCCGGGGCTCAGGTCCCGGGCTGGGCCCCACCGGCGGGATCTCCCCGCAGTCGATCATCTGCTCCATAAGGGATGGTGGCGGGAGGCCGATCAGAGACTCGTGGCGGCGAGGTAGACGACATCGGGTTCACCGCGGGGGACCGGGACCGCGCGGACCTCGACCGTGGGGAACCGGGTCCGTAGCCTCGTCTCGAAGGCCGGGGAGACGTTCGCGCTCCAGACCGCGAGGACGCCGCCGGGTGCGAGGCGGCCTGCCACGAGGTCCAGTCCGGCCGCGCCGTACAGCTCGGTGTTGCCGTCGGTGACGGTCCAGTCCGGGCCGTTGTCGATGTCCAGGCAGATGGCGTCGTAGGTCTCCGGAGTGCCACGGAGCCAGACGAGCAGGTCGGCGCACTCGACGCGCACGCGGGGGTCGTCCAGGGCGCCGGCGGAACAGGACCTCAGGTGGGTGCGGTGCCACCGGATGACCGCGGGTTCGAGCTCGACGACGGTCACCGTGACGCCGGGCGATCGGACCGCCTCGGCCAGGGAGAACCCGACGCCGAGGCCGCCGATCAGCACATGCGCGGATTCTGGCAGCCGGTCGAGCGCCGCGTTGATCAGCAGTCGCTCGGACTCGCCGTTGCGGGTGTCCATGAGGAAGACGCCGTTACTGATGATCTCGTAGTGCTCGCCTGCGCGGCGCAGCACCAGCTCCCCGCCCAGGCCGCCGGTCCGATCGATGACGATGGGTTCGGCGTAGGTTTCCGGCGCGTTCACCTCTGCCACCTTAGCCGCGAGGTGGTTCGTCGCGTGGAAGGCCGTCTCGGTATCCTCGGGGTTGAGGGGTGACGGCGGTGGGGCCCGCCGATAACCGCGGTCGGCGGTCCGCCAACGGTCCCTGGTTCTTCGAAGGAGACCGGCATGCGGACACCCGATCGCGTCGATGACGGCCAGGGCGGCGGCCTGGCCCCGCACCGCGCACCCGATATCTTCCGAACCGGTCCTGCGCACCGGGTGCACCGGCAGTGGCGAGTGCTCACGGCGATCGCGGTAGGTGGCGGGTTCGGCAGCGTGAGCCGCTATCTCGCCGGGCGGGCGGTGCCCACCTCCGCGGGCGGTTTCCCTTGGGCCACGTTCTTCATCAATGTCTCCGGTTGCCTGGCTCTAGGCGCGCTCATGGTGTTCGTCCTGGAGGTGTGGCCGCCGCGCCGGTATGTCCGGCCGTTCTGGGGGATCGGTTTCCTTGGTGGCTTCACGACCTTCTCCACCTATACCGCGGAGCTCCGCGAGCTATTGGACCGTGGGGCGTGGGTGGTGGCCGGCGGCTATGCGGTCGGCAGCCTGGTGGCCGGGTTGTCCGCGGTCTGGCTGGGAGTGGTGGGTGCGAGGTTCCTGGCGAGCCGTACGGTGCGCCGCGGCCGGAGGGATGAGCCATGAGACTGCACGGCCGGGCGGCACGGTTGACCATCTTCATCGGTGAGGACGATCAGTTCCATCATGGGCCGCTGTACTCGGAGATCGTGCGGCGGGCTCGAAAAGCCGGGCTGGCCGGGGCGAGTGTGTTCCGGGGGATCGAGGGGTTCGGTGCCTCCTCACTCATCCATACCAGCCGGATGCTGAGCCTGAGCCAGGACCTGCCGCTGGCCATCGTGATCGTGGACGAGGAGCAGCGGATCAGAGACTTCGTCACTCAACTGGACGAACTGATCGATGAGGGGCTGGTCATCATCGACGAGGTCGAGGTGTACCGCTACGTCGGGCGGGGGAAGGAATGACGGTCCTGCTGGTGTTCCTCGGGGGAGTGATCGGTGCGCCGGCCCGGTACACCCTGGACCGGCTGGTGCAGGGACGGACCGGTGGCGCGTTCCCGTGGGGGACGCTGACGGTCAACCTGGTGGGCTCGGTGATCCTCGGAGCGCTGCTCGGCGCGGGCGCCCCGCACGGACTTCAGGTGCTGCTCGGCACCGGGGTCTGCGGCGCTCTCACCACCTTCAGCACCCTCGGGTACGAGACCGTACGACTGCTGGAGGACGGCTCACCGTCCAAGGCCGGGCTCAACGCGGTGGGCAGCCTGGTGCTCGGTGTCCTCGCGGCGGCGGGATCGTACGCCCTGGCCGCGAGCCTGCTGTGACCTGGATGCGCGGCGCCTGAGGCTTGCGGCGGTTCGCCTACCCTGTGCTCACCCAGGTCACTGCCGACGCCGAACGCGCGTGCGCGGGTCATGCCGGTGCGTCCAGGACGGCCTTGGCCGCGTTGTGGCCGGGGATGCCGCTGACCCCGCCCCCGCGAATGGCCCCCGCGCCGCACAGCAGCACGTTGGCGTGGTCGGTCTCGACGCCCCACCTCCCATTGCCGTCGTACGGGTCGTACGGGAATGCCAGGTCGCGGTGGAAGATGTGCCCGCCCGGCATGGCGAGGTCGTGTTCCAGATCGAGCGGGGTCTTGGCCTCCAGGCACGGCCGCCCGTCGGCGTCGACGGCGAGACAGCCGGCGATCGGTTCGGCGAGGCAGGCGTCGAGGCCGGCGAGTGCCGCGGTCACGGCCTCGTCCTTGCCGTGCTCGGTGAACAGCCGGGCCGGAGTGTGCAATCCGAACAGAGTGAGGGTGTGGAATCCCTGCGCGGCCAGATCGGGGGCGAGGATGGACGGATCGGTGAGCGAGTGGCAGTAAATCTCCGCGGGCAGCACCGATGGCAGCCGCCCGGCCGCAGCTTCGCGGTAGGCCCTCTCCAACTCGGTGTAGGACTCGCTGATGTGGAAGGTCCCGGCGAACGCCTCGCGGGGATCGACCTCGGGGTCGCGGAGTCGGGGGAGGCGCCGCAACAGCATGTTGATCTTGAGTTGGGAGCCCTCTGGTGCCGGCTCTGCGTACGGTTCGCCGAGCAGCGCTGCGAGGGTGTGCGGCGCGACGCCCGCCAGAACATGGCGCGTGCCCACCCGGCCCTCGGACTCGCCGGTCCGGTAGGTGATCTCGCCTGCGGACCCGTCGGTGGCGATGGCGGTGGCCTCGTGGCCGGTGACGATCTCGGCGCCGGCCGCGCGGGCCGCGGTCTCGAGCGCGCCGGTGAGGGCGCCCATGCCTCCGACCGGCACATCCCAGTCGCCGGTGCCGCCGCCGATGATGTGGTAGAGGAAACAGCGGTTCTGCCGCAGAGACGGATCGTGGGCATGGGTGAACGTGCCGATGAGCGCATCGGTGAGCACGACACCGCGTACGAGGTCGTCGGTGAAGGTCTCCTCGACGATCTCGCCGAGTGGTCTCTCGAACAGTGCCTCCCACGCCCGATCGTCGCCGACCAGGCGACGCAGCTCCGCCCGGCTCGGCAGTGGCCCGGTGAGAGTGGGGAAGACCCGCTCGGCGATGTGGCCGGTCATTTCGTAGAAGCGCTGCCAGCTGTCGAACTCGCGGCCGGAGCCGGTCAGCCGGGCGAACGCCTCTTTGGTGCGGCTCGGGTCCTCGGCGTCCACCAGCAGTCCAGTGGACCGCCGGTCGCGCTCCGTCGGTGTGTAGGAGGAGATGCGCCGGCGGCGCGTGGCGAACCGCAGGTCCAGATCATCGATGATCTGGCGGGGGAGCAGGCTGACCAGGTAGGAGTAGCGCGACAGGCGTGCCTCGACCCCGGGGAACGTCTGGGTGGACACCGCCGCCCCGCCCACGTGGTCCAGTCGCTCCAGGACGAGCACGCTCCGTCCGGCTCTGGCCAGATAGGCGGCGGCGACGAGGCCGTTGTGCCCGCCGCCCACGATGACGACGTCATATGAGGTGTGCCGAGGTGTAGCGGTCGTGGTCATCCACCTGTTCCTTCCGCAGTTCCCGCCCGACACGTCAACGCTCTCGGGTCTGGGCGGCCCGGTCCGGCCGGGGCTGGCGTGCCGGGAGTGACCCGGCGCTCAGGCATTCTCGCCGACCGGCGGATCCTGCCGTCGGGGCGGCACCCTCGTCAAGTAATTGAGTATTCAATTTACAATGTAAAGAAGCCGGGCTGGTTGGTAAAACGCAGAAACCACAAACACGAAAACCCCTCCTCACCTAGGAAACCAGCAAGGCACGGGAAGACATCTTCACGGCGCGACGTTGCTGTGTAACGATGTAATCATCGGGAGGTGCAATGATCCCTGACCCTCGAGACTCCGATCCCCTCGACGCCTACTCCCAGGTCGTGTCGGCCGTCGCCCGAGAGCTGACCCCCCGGGTGGCGAGCGTGCGGGTGCGTCAGCACGGCAGGGAGGGTTCCGGTTCCGCGGTGGCCTTCTCCGCCGACGGTTTCCTGCTCACCAATGCCCATGTCGTCGGCGGTGCCGGTGAGGGGACTGCCTCGTTCGCCGATGGCACGGCCACGTCCTTCACCGTGGTCGGGGCCGATCCGTTGTCGGATCTGGCGGTGGTGCGCGCCGATGGGCCGACTCCGGAACCGGCCGAGCTCGGCGACAGTGACGCCCTGGTGGTGGGTCAGCTGGTGGTCGCGGTCGGCAATCCCCTCGGGTTGGCCGGTTCGGTGACCGCCGGGGTGGTCAGCGCGCTGGGCCGGTCGCTGCCGGCCCACAGCGGTGGCACCGTCCGGGTGATAGAGGACGTCATCCAGACCGATGCGGCGCTCAATCCCGGTAACTCGGGAGGGGCGCTCGCCGACTCGCGTGGGCGGGTGGTCGGCATCAGCACCGCGGTCGCCGGGATCGGGCTGGGCCTGGCGGTGCCGATCAATTCGACGACGCGCCGCATCATCGGCGCGCTCATGCGTGATGGGCGGGTCCGGCGGGCGTTTCTCGGCCTCGTCACCAATCCGGTGCCGGTCCCTGCGGGGCTGCGGGACAGGATCGGGCAGCGTGCGGCGCTGCGGGTGGCAGAGGTCGTGCCGGGGAGTCCGGCGGCTCAGGCGGGGCTGCGGGCGGGCGATCTGTTGCTCACGGCCGGGGGTGTGCCGGTGAGCGTGGCACAGAGCCTGCAGAGGCTGATGTTCGATGAGGCGATCGGGAAACCACTGCAGATCAGCGTGCTGCGCAATGGCGCGATGGTCGATGTGATCGCCGAACCGGTCGAGCTGAGTGAGGCCTGGTGACCGAGCGGGCCATACGGCGGTGTCGTCCAGGCCGGAGTGCTGGCGGTCTGTCAGGCGGCGGCGCGGAGCCCGGCCGGAACCGTCTCCAGGTCCATCGGCCGTGCGGCGGTGAGGGGACGGCGGGACCGTAGCCGGCTGCCGACCATCATCTTCAGTACCCGCCACCCGTCGCGCCAGGTGTTGAGGTGGGACTCGCCGTACAGGCGGTTGCTCTCGTAGCTGGCGACCTCGGCGATTCGCAGCCCCGAGGTGACCGCGTTGACGCACATCTCCGTCTCGATCTCGAAGCCGGTGGAGGTGAGGGCGAGGCGCTCGACCGCGTCCCGGCGCATCGCCACATATCCGTAGCACAGGTCGCTCCACTGGGTGCGGTAGAGCGTGTTGGCCAGGCGGGTCAGCCACTGGTTGCCGGTGCGGCGCATGAAGGTCAGGTCCTCGGAACCGCCGCCGCAGGAGTAGCGCGAGCCTTTGACGAAGTCGAATCCGCGGCCGATCATGGCCACGAAGGAGCCGATCTCGGCCGGGTTCATGCTGCCGTCGGCGTCCAGCATGACGATCACGTCGCAGGTGGCGGCGGCGAAGCCGGCCTGTAGTGCGAGGCCCTTGCCCCGCGCGGGCTGGCTGATGATCACTGCGTCTGGCCGCAGCAGCCGGATGATCTCGACCGAACCGTCGGTGGACTCCCCGTCCACGACGATGATCTCGTCCACCTCGGTCAGCCGCGGCAGAAGCCATCGGAGGTTGTCGGCCTCGTTGAGCGTGGGGATCACGGCGGTGACCGTGGGCCGGGCATTCGGGCGGCGAAACAGGTCTGTGGTGTTCATGGAAGCCCCCTCAGCAGTTCGTTGTATGCACTGTCTGATGTGAGCTCGCGCACAAAAGGTTTGAAAGAATCTTGCGAGGTCAGCTTCAGGCGCTGGCACCGCCGTCCAGAACCAGGTCGTGGCCCACTACGAAACCTGCGTCCGGGGAGGCCAGCCACAGGACGGTCGCGGCGACCTCCTCGAGCGAACCCACCCGGCCGATGGGGAGCGCGTCCTTGATCCGCTCACTGCGGTCCACGTCGGTCTCCCCGGGGCGCAGCGACATCGGGGTGTCCAAGGGGCCGGGGCTGATCGCGTTGATGCGGATGCCGTCGCCGATGTACTCGCGGGCGGCTGTGCGGGTCAGGGCACTCACTCCAGCCTTGGCGGCGGCATAGGCGCCCAGGCCCGGGATCCGCATGCTCGCGCCGACGTTGGAGGCCGTGTTGACGATGACGCCGCCGCCGTGCGCGCGCATGTGGGCGATCTCGTACTTCATCGACAGCCACACGCCGGTCAGGTTCACCGCCAGCGTCCGGTCCCAGGTGTCCTGGTCGAGGTCGGCAACCGGGCCGGCGCCGATCACGCCCGCGTTGTTGAACGCGAGATGCAGCCCGCCGTGCTCGGCCACGGTCGCCGCCACCAGATGGGCGACATCCTCGGGCCGGGTGACGTCGGCGGTGATCGCGGTGGCCCGCCCGCCCTCGGCCTGGATCAGCTTCACGGTCTGTGCGAGGGATTGCGGGCTCCGCCCGGCCACGACCACGGTGGCGCCTTCGCGGGCGAAGGCCTGTGCGGTGGCCTGGCCGATCCCGGAGCCGCCGCCGGTGACCAGAGCGACCTTGCCGGTGAATCGTGTGGTCATGACACACTCACTTCAATTCGAGATCGATCATTCTATTATCTGGCGGTGCGTCGGCTGAGGTAAGGCGATCGGGTGGTTTTAGGCCAGGGCGACCAAGGCCGCCTCGGCCGCGTCGCCGAGGCGCGCAGGGTCGGAGTCGCCCTTGGCCAGGACGCGCAGGCCCTGCATCACGGTGAGCAAGAACCGGGCCAGCGCTCGCGGGTCCCGATCGGGCGCGAGTTCGCCCTGGGCGCGGGCCCGGGTCAGCGCCGAGGTCAACGCCACCTCGACCGCGTCCCAGCTGGACTCCACGCGGCGCGCCGCCAGCCGGTCCGTCGGGAGGAGCTCGATCGCCGTGTTGACCACGAAACAGCCGCGTCGATGTTCGTCGACGGCCGATTCCTCGGCGTATCTGCGGATCAGGGCGCGTATGGAGGGGAGTACGGGGCCCGGCTGGGAAAGGGCTTCGATGATGGCGGGGTCCCTGGACTCCAGGTAGCGGTCGAGGGCCTTGAGGTAGAGGTCGTGCTTGCCGCCGAAGGTGCCGTAGATGCTGGCCCGGGCGATGCCGAGATGGTCGACGAGGTCGGCCATGGAGGTCGCCTCGTATCCCTTGCGCCAGAACAGCTCCAGCGCCGCCTGGAGTGCCGCGTCGGGGTCGAACTCCTTGGTCCTCGACATGCCGATCACGCTACGCCCATTGAGAATGATCAGTCAAATATGGGTGGTGGTAGCCCATCAGAGCAGGGAGAGCTGTTCCCCGGCCGGGGGAGGAGCGGGTGGTGCCGGCGGAATGCGCCGGTGGGCGTTGCGCGCGGTCTGGCCGCGGCCGACGCCGTACTTCTCGGCCGCCTCCTGGACCTGTCTGGTGATCCGCTCCTGGTAGGCCTTGGGGGCGTAGGCTCCGCGCCCGTACAGCCGCTCGTAGGGTTCGACCAGTTCCGGGCGCTGCTCGCGAAGCCAGCTCATGAACCATTCCCGGGCGCCGGGCCGAAGGTGCAGGGTGATCGCTGACACAGAGGTCGCGCCGGCCTCGGCGATCTGGCGCACGGCCGCGTCGATCTGCCGCGGGGAGTCAGTGAGGTAGGGCAGAACCGGCCCCATGAGCACGCCGCAGGGAACTCCTTGTTCGTTGAGGGTCGCGCAGACCTCTAGGCGCTTGTGCGGGCTCGGTGTTCCCGGTTCGACCAGCCGCCAGAGGTCCTTGTCGATGAACCCGACCGACACCGCGGTGCCGACCTCGGTGCGCTCCGCGGCCTCCTGGAGCAGGGGCAGGTCGCGCAGGATCAGCGAGCCCTTGGTGAGGATCGAGAAGGGGTTCCCCGCGTCGCGCAGAGCGGTGAGGATGCCGGGCATCAGTCGATAGCGGCCTTCGGCACGCTGGTAGCAGTCGACGTTGGTCCCCATGGCGATGTGGTGCCCGTCCCACCTCGGTGCGGCCAGCTCCTTGCGCACCAGTTCCGCCGCGTTGACCTTCACCACGATCTTCGAGTCGAAATCGGATCCTGAGTTGAAATCTAGATATTCATGTGTTTTTCGGGCGAAACAGTACAGGCATGAATGGCTGCATCCCCTGTAGGGATTGATCGTCCAGCTGAAGGGGACCCGGGACGCGCCTGGCACCTTGTTGATGATCGACTTGGCGTGGATCTCGTAGAAGGTGATGCCCCGGAACTCCGGGGTGTCCATCGTGCGGACCACGGCCTGCCGTTCGATCAGCGGCGGGTCGGGGCGGTTTCCGTCCTGCACGAGTTGAAGATGGTCCCAGCGCACGCGAAAGTCTCCCTTATCGAACATCTGAACGATAGAACATTCATTCGATGATCGCAAGGAGTGTGTCCGAGTACGCGCGGCGGGTAAGGTTCTCGGCCGCGTCATCGACCGGCACGACGTGCTGACCTGATCGATGTGTGGGCCCGGGACCAGCGTCCCGGGCCCACACCATGCCGGTGAAGGTCAGGGCGCCAGGACGTGGAAGAAAGGGATGTTCCGCAGGACTGTGAACACCACGATGACCCCGAACAGGCCATAGATCAGCCGTGGATCGGCGACCGTGGTCCGCGGCCGCCCGCGGGCGAGCCGCACCGTCCAGCGGGCCCATATGAAGGCCAGCAACGGGAGCAGGAAGAAGGCCAGCATGTTGCGGCCGAAGGCCTCACCGAAGTGCCCGTGCGCCAGGGCGTGGATCATGCGCAGTGTTCCGCAGCCGGGACAGTAGAGCCCCGTCAGGAGCAGGTACGGGCACGTCGGATAGTGCCCATGTTGGTTGGGGTCGACGGCGCCCACATAGACGAAGAGAACGGCTACGGACGCTGCGACGCCGCCCGGCGCCAGCAGCGGATACCGCTGCAGTCCGCGCCGGACGACGTCAGGAGTGTCCAATCGCATGAGCGAACGCACACTCAGGGGGAGTAGGGGGTGTAGCTCGGGATGGTGTAGCCCGGGGTGTTCGACACCGCCACCCCGATGATGACGAAGTAGATGATGATGCCGATCACCTGTACCACGCCGAGGATGGTGCCGATCATCGCGAACGTCTTCGCCTTGTTCGAGGAGTCCACGGCTCCGGCGTAGTCGCCCTGCTGGAACTTCCCGTTGACCTGGGCGGCGAAGATGACCGAGACGATGCCCAGGATCTGGCAGCAGAAGAGCGTGATGATCGCCCAGACGAGGTGGTTGGGCGGGGGAGTCTGGTATCCGCCACCGCCTTGCGGCTGCTGCCCGTACCCGCCACCGCCGCCGTAGCCGCCGCCGGGAGGGGGCTGCTGTCCGTAGCCGCCGCCATAACCTGGTGGGTTGCCGTAGCTCATGGGTATTTCTCCGTTTAGCTGTAGATTGCTCACCTTCGGTGGGGTGGCAGCTTAGCGATTACACCACTAATCACGCACGTAGACTCGTTCGTCCGACAGAATGCCCTTTCACGTAACCAGGGGGCGGGATGCGCAGAGGACTACGGGGGACCGCGGCGGCAGTGGTCGCGCTCAGCACACTCACGGCCTGCGGTGGGTGTTCGAATTCCGTCGAACCGCCGGCGGCAGCAGACCCGCAGGGAGCGGCCGCGCGAGGCGGGAAGGGCGAATGTCCGGCCGTCCGGGCACCCGGCGACTCGCCGGCCCGCCAGCTGCGGGGGATGTGGATCGCCACCGTCCAGGGCACGGACTGGCCGTCCGACCCGAGCGCCTCGGCGGACAAGCAGAAGGCCGAATACCGCCGTCTGCTCGACACCGCCAAGGCGCTGAACCTTAACGCGGTGTTCTTCCAGGTGCGACCGGCCGGTGACGCGTTCTACCGGTCGCCGTACGAGCCCTGGTCGCAGTGGCTGACGGGCACCCAGGGCAAGGACCCGGGCTATGACGTGCTGCAGTTCCTGATCAAGGAGGCGCACGATCGGGACCTGGAGTTCCATGCCTGGTTCAACCCGTACCGGGCGAGCATGGGCACCGACCGCAAGAAGCTCGCGGCCAACCATCCGGCACGGCAGCACCCCGGCTGGGCGCCGAAGTACGGGGATAATCTCTGGTACGACCCGGGTCTCCCGCAGGTGCGGGACCTGGCGAGCAAGGTCGTCCTGGACGTCGTCAAGCGATACGACATCGACGGCGTGCACTTCGACGACTATTTCTATCCCTATCCCTTGGGCAGCGACTTCCCGGACAAGGCCACCTTCAAGGCCTACGGGAGGGGTTTCTCCAGCGTGGCGGCATGGCGGCGGCACAACGTCGACGTGCTGGTGCAGGGCCTGTCCAGCCAGATCCACCAGGCCAAGCCGTGGATGAAGTTCGGGATCAGCCCGTTCGGGGTGTGGCGGAATAGCAGCAGCGACCCGAACGGGTCGAAGACCAAGGCGCTGCAGAGCTATGACGACGTCTATGCCGACACCCGCATGTGGGTGAAGAAGGGCTGGCTGGACTACGTCACCCCGCAGCTGTACTGGCCGATCGGAGACCCGCGAGCCGACTACCGGACTCTGGTCGAGTGGTGGTCGCGGCAGGTGGCCGGCACCGGCGTGCAACTGTCGATCGGGCAGGCCGCCTACCGGGTCGGCGAGGACCCGACCTGGAGGAAGCCCGCCGAACTGTCCCGGCACCTGGCCGTCGACGCCCACTATCCGGCGGTGCGAGGTGATGTGTTCTTCAGCGCCCGGGATCTCGTGCACAACAAGGGCGGCTTCGCCACCCTGGTGCGGAAGGAGCACTACCAGCGGCCAGCGATCATCCCGGTGATCCCGGGACGCGGTGGGTCGGCTCCGTCCCCGGCGGCCGGTGTCAAGGCGGCCCCCGGCGGCACGTCGGTCAAGGTCCAGTGGCAGGGGTCGGATGCGACGTCGTACGCCGTCTACCGGGTGGCCGGCAAGGGCGCGGGATGCGCTCCGGTCGATCCGAAGAGCCTGCTCGTCACCGTGCGCGGCACGGCGATCTCCGACCCCACGGTGAAGCCCGGCACGACCTACACCTACTACGTGACGGCGCTGGACAGGCTGCACCACGAGAGTCCGCCCGCACGGGGTGCGACTGTTGTCGCCCAACGGGGATAATGATCTTCCTCTCGGGGAAGAAAGAGCGCAGTGTTACCCCCGGAGGTGCTGGCATGGCGCTCTCGATCGAAGAGCAGCGACTCCTGTCTGAGATCGCATCTCGGCTCAGTGAGGAAGACCCGAGACTCGCGGATCGGTTGTCGACCTTGGGCCGGACGCGTCAGCGACGGCGGATCAGGATCATCGTGGCCTCGGTGGTCGCGGTGCTCGTGATCGCCGCAGCGATCGCGACGGCCGTGGCCGTCGCGATGTCGTAGCCACGGAGAAGCAGCCCTGGAGAAGACGAACGCCCCGGTGAGATCATCTCTCACCGGGGCGTGACGCCTGAGCCGGTGTGGTGGTCGCCTCCTCGGCGAAAGGCACAACACGGCTCCTGCCTCGGCCGAAGCCGAACGGTATTCCGCGAAGGCGGGTGTTACGGCCCGGGGGACACATGCCACACCGGCATCACCCATCCTAACCGCATCCGGGGACCGGGTATTCCGCGACGCGCTCGGGCGACGGGCGCGCGGCGCTCCAGGGTGTCCTGGAGGCCACGTTCAGGATCCCCCCGGTGCTCCGTATCGATGTCCGAGACGTCCTGATTGTGATGGGAAACCCGGTACGCCATGACCTGAGGTGTTGCCCCACCGGCGGTACGGCGACGAGAGCGCGCCAGCGTTGTGTCCGGCTTCGGACACGGGTCTGGCGTTAGCGCCAGAGATTGCCGCGCTGCGCTATCTCCGGCTCACGCCGGGAACATGTCTGGGCGAGGGCACTGGCTCGGCGGCCGGTGAGTGTGAGGAGTCGGGGAATTGACCGTACGACGGCTCGGAGCGAGCGGGCGGATGCACAACGGGGCACGCGTCGCCTCCTGGGATCTGCCCGCCGAGGTGCGCGCCGCCGCGCAGGCGCGTGTGCTCACCCGCGAGACCCTCCTCGATTGGGGGGTGACCGACCCCAGCGACACCGATGAGGTCGTGCTCATGATCGACGAATTGGTCACCAACGCCGTCGTGCACGGCCACGGACCGGTGCGGCTGCTGCTGCGCCTCGACGGGGCACAGCTGGTCGGCGAGGTCGGTGACGACAGCACCGGGGCGCCCCGGGTCCGTGAGTCGGGACTGGAGGCCGAGGCCGGCCGGGGGCTGTGGCTGGTGGCGGCACTGGCCGCGGAGTTCGGGGTGCGGCCGGAGATCGTCGGCAAGACCCTGTGGTTCACCCGCCCGCTGGCCCCCCGCGACGACCCCAACGGTGGCTTCGACAGTGGTTTTGAAGGGGCGCGCGCTTAGGGCAGCCTCCTAGAGGCGGAGCGGGCAGCGTTCGACCAGCCGTCCGGCCGGTCCCGCGTCCTCGTCGTCTTCGAGGCCGTGGCCGAACGCCAGGGTGGTTCCCGGGTCGTCGGTCAGCCGGTCCAGATGCCATTCGATGTGGGACAACGGACTCCACCAACCGGCCACCAGGTCCGCCAGCGGCCGCTGCTCTCCTGGCCGGCCGGGCTCGGGCAGAGTGTCCCGCCACAGTGCGTCGGCGCAGTCCGCGGCCCAGTGGGCCACACCGTGCAGCACATCGTCGAGATCACGCGCCACCTCCCCGAACGACCGGACCGCCATCGCGTCCTGAATCATCCGCTCCCGGCGGGCGTAGGGGAGGTCGCGGTCGAACTCCGGGGGGAACGGGGGCCGGCGCCCGTCGAAGACCAGGTCCTCACCGGTGGCGATGGCCCGCAGCGCACCGACCTGCCATCGGCTCCACTCGGCGAGGTGGCCGAGAACGGCCCGCAGATCCGCGATGCCCTCACCCGTCGTACGGGCCTCGGTGGCGGCCTCGGCCAGCCGCAATCGTACGTGCTCGATGCGGTCCAAGGTCCAGGCCCGCGCCCGCTCCGGGGTGCCCGAGGGCGGCCCGTCCTCGGTGGGCCGGCGTGGCGCCGGGACCCGCAGGGTGGCCAGCAGTTCGTCCAGGTCGCGCAGTCCGGCATCGTTGCCGGTCAGGTAGGCGGCGCCGATCCGGTCGAGACGGAACAGCCGGGGTCCCTGGCGGAGCCGGCACCAGCCGACGAGGTACTCGCCGTAGGGAGCGATGACCAGGCCGTGCGCCTCGACGTCGCGGCGGGTGCGCTCACCGGCCTGGTCGGCGTACGCGATGCGGACGACGCGCCGGGCCCGTACGGCGTCGGTGATGGTGTCGCGGACCGGCCGGGCGAGTGAAGCGGTGCCGGTGACGGCCCGCCAGGGAGGGTCGGCGCCGATGGCGCAGCCGCCGCGGGACATCCGCAGGGGGAGGCCGTCATGGGCCAGGGCGGCCAGATCCCGTTGCACGGTTCGCTCGCTGACCTGCAGCCTCTCGGCGAGCACCCGGGTCGGTACCTCCGCGGGCGCGGCGGCCCGCAGTTCGGCCACGAGCGCGATCAGCCGTTCAGAGCGGGTCACCCTCCCATCCTGACCCGCGACACCCCCGATTCGTAGGTGTCATTGGGGGAGGTCTTCCGCGGTGAGGCGGGTGAGCTGGTCGGCGGACATGGTGCGGCCGTCCCGGACTATCCGCAGTGACTGTTGAGCGACCGTGTCGTCGAACAGGCGGCGCACCGACCTGCCGGCCGCGAAGTCGGGACGCTGCCGCAGGGCGCGTAGCCGTTCCGGCAGGATGACCAGGAGTTCCTGGTCCAGGACGTACTGCTGCTGTTCCGCGCCGGCGCGGAACATAGCCACCAGTTCCTGGTCGGTGGGGTCGGGGAAGAGGAGGGCTTCACCGATGCGGCGGGACAGCGCGGGGACGGCGTTGATGATGTGCTGCAGTTCCGCCGGCCGGCCGGAGAAGATCACGACGAGCTGGTCGCGCCGCTCGTCCATGACCTTCACCAGTTCGCCGAGGGCTGCACCCGTGCCGGGCTCACCCAGCGCGGCGGCCCGGTCGATGACGAGGATCCCGCCGAGGGCCTCGGCGGCCTTGCCGCGGACGGTGGCGGCGGGGTCGCCGGAGGCGACCAGTTCGGCGGGGGTGCATTCGACGACGTGGCCGGAGTCGAGGAGGCCGATCGCGGCGTACATCTGGCCGAGGAGCCGGGCGACGGTCGTCTTCCCGCTGCCGGGGTTGCCGGCGAAGGCAAGGTGGCGGGTGGAGTCACCGACGGGCAGTCCGGCGCTGCGGCGGGCGGCGGCGACCTGAGCTTCGGCGACCATGCGTTCAATCGTCTCCTTGACACCGCTCAGCCCGGCGAGGGAGCGGAGCTCATCGCGGTAGGCGGTGACGTCCTTGAGGTCGCGCAGTGTGGGTTCGAGCTCTTCGGCGACTCCCTCGAAGTCCGGCGGGTTCAGCATGAGGCCACTGCCGAGCATCTGGGTCTGGTCGGCCTGGCCCAGGTGGTGGGTGGCGGCACGGTCCAGATACGCCTCAACGACGCGGGCGCCGGTGAGCCGGCCGCGGCCGCGGATCCGGTTCAGGTCCCGGCGGGCCACGTCCCAGGCGGCCGGGGACAGGCTCAGCTGCCGCTCCGCGGCCAGCACTTCCAGCAGCGCGGTCCGGGCCGTGGGGTCGGTGAGATCCGGCAGCCGTACGGCCCGGAAGTCGGTGACCAGCTCAGGGTGGGCGGCGGACAGCTGGGCCAGCCGGTCCGGGCCGCAGGTGGCCACGAGCGTGGTGTCGCTGACGCCCTCGGCGCGGGCGCGGTAGAAGGCGGCCGCGAACGCCGGGCCCTGCGGGGAGTCCAGGATCAGCGTGTCCAGGCCCTCGAGCAGCAGGGTGTGGCCGGCGTTCTCGTCGAGGACGCCGCGGACCCCATCGGGGCCTCGTTCGTGCAGTTCGCGGGTGTCGAGGCCGCGAACCTCACCGCTACTGACCTCGGCCTCAGCGAGGGCCCGGCTGACCATGCGGGAGAGGCGGCGCTGGCCTGTGGAGGGTGCCCCGATGAGCAGCAGGGCCGGCGCGGAGGCGCTGGACATCTCCTGGCCGCGCAGCCGCTTGGCCCACTGGCCGCGCCGGCGGACCTCGGTGAGCACCTGGCCGACGTCGTCGGGGCCGCACAGGAACCTGGTGCCGTAGGCCTCGGCGATCGGCCGCCCGGTCGCGCTCTGCGCGGGTCCGGACGCGTGCGCGGGGGGCGGGGCGGGATCGGCGGGCGAGGCCGGCGGCCAGGCGGGCGGCGGCAGGTCGGAGACCGGTGGAAGGTACGGGGGCGGGCCGGGGTAGGCGGCGTCACCGATCGCGGGCGGCTCCGACCAGAGCGAGGATGCGCCCGGCCCCTGCGCGGCCATGGGCGGGCCCGGCGGACCGGGAGGTGCGGGCGGCAGGTCGACGAACGGGGGTGGCGGGTGGCCGAACGGTTCGTCGTCGAAGTCGGGCGGTGCGGCCTGGGTCTGTACCGGGCCGGCGTTCGGCGGCCGTGATCCCGCGAAGGGCGGCTCCGGTGGGCCGGCTTCCTGGCCGAATGCGGCCAGTGCCGGTGAGTCGTCCGGGCCGCCGACGTCGGGCGGTGCGGCCTGCGTGCTCGGTGGTTCCGCGGTTCCGGGGGAGTCCGGGGCGGCGGGCGCCTGCGTGGCCCGCTCGGCCGCGAGGTGCGCGCGGGCGGCGTCGATGATCTGCCAGGGGGTCAGCTCGCCGGTGGCCTTGGGGACCTGCAGGGTCGGGCTGGTGAGTTCGGCGGCCGCCGCGGCCGGCACCGCGAAACCAGGAACCGGTGGGTTGAGGCGGGCCAGCCGGCACCAGCTGAGGGCCAGCGCGTAGGAGGTGGCCAGGAGCGATCGGAGCTGCTCGACGTCGTCGGTGCGCAGGGCGTCGGGCAGCCTGCCCTCGCGCGGCCACAGTTCCCGCAGCGGATGGGACGGCTGGGCCAGGACCTCCTGCACGGTGCGGGCACTGTCGGGGTCCAGCCAGGGCAGCACGGCGGGCAGGACATTCGGGGTGCCCTGCAGGTCCGCTGCGAGCACCGCTGCCCCCGCGCGCCGTGCGTCGGTGGGGGTGCCGGCGCGTCCGTGCAGGCCGGCGACGATCTGGGTCAGGTCGTAGAAGGCCAGCCGCAGGTATTCGCCGGGCGCGATCTCCTGCAGGATCGGAATGGCGTGCTCGGCGGGACAGCGGCGCTGCCATTCCTGAGTGATCGCGGCGGGCCCGTATCGTGCGGTGGCCATGTCGTTCTGGACCATCCGGACGGTGGTGCCGGTGATGGCGGTCAGGGCGTCGGCGGCGGGGCGGAAGCGGGGGTCGTCGCGCAGTCCGTGGGCGACCTCGCCCATGACCCTGGCCGTGTAGGAGGCGCCGACCGCGTCGCCGGCGAGCAGCCGTCCGGAGTAGTAGGCGGACAGGCGGGCCAGGTCGGGTGGCACCATCCAGCGCAGCTGGGAAGCGGGCACGGTCAGATAGGGGACGAACAGTTCGATCAGCGGGTGCTGGTCCAGGAGGACCGGGGAACCGGCGCACCACAGCAGCGCACCCCAGGCCGCGGCCAGCGTGCTGGGGGTGCCCGGTTGGAATGAGCCGTCCTGCAGTGTGAACTGGGCCGGGTTGACCGACAGGGCGTTGATCAGGGACTGCTGGAGGCGGGCCACGAGGGTGGTGGCGGGGGCGTCGCCTAGGAACCCGGCCGAGGCGACGCGGCCGGCGGCGAGGTCAGGGCCGGTCGGGATGAGCGCGGGCGCCACCGGCGGGTTGCCCGCGCCGGGACGCGCGGTCATGGCCGCCTTGCGAGCGGCGGGGTCGGCCGGGGGCGGGCATGCGTGCCAGTTGCCGTCGAGCCCGCAGCGGTACCAACGTCCCCACGCGCCGAACAGCCACCATTCCGCGCCGCCCGACAGCATGCGCGAGGTGATCGCCTCCGCATGCTGGTGGGGGGCGGCGGCGCGCCACCATGGCGACGCCGCCATCGCCCGGACCTCGTCCTCTGCCTTACTGAAGGGGTCTGTGCCGGCCCCGGCTGCCTGCCAGTTCACCCAGCGAATGGTAGTCGGCCCGGGCGAATCGCCCGGCGTGTCCGCCGGTGTTCCGGTCCCGCACCCCCTCGGTTGTCATGAGTGTCAGTGGCCTACACTCCTGATCTGGGTGACGGTCAGGAGTGGGTATGGGTGACGGGAACGTGTCCCGGACCAGGACGTGGGGCATCGGGCTGGCGATCCTGTCGTCGCTGTGCTTCGGTGGGTCCGGCCCGATCGGGAAGGCGCTGATAGGCGTCGGATTCAGCCCGCTGCAGGCCGTCTGGCTGCGAATCGCGGGGTCCGCCTTGGTGCTGGTGCCGCTGGTGGTGGCGTTGCGGGGCACGACGCGGCTGCGCGCGGCCCGGCCGTTCCTCTCCCAGTTGATCGGATACGGGGTCGCCGGGGTCGCGGGCTGTCAGGCGCTCTACTTCGTGGCGGCGTCCCGGCTGCCGGTCGGGATCGCCATTCTGCTGGAGTTCACCGGCCCGGTGCTGGTGCTCCTGTGGATCCGGTTGGTGCGCAGGACGCCGGTTCACCGGACCGCGGTGCTCGGTGTCGCCGTGGCCGTGGCCGGGCTGGCCTGCGTCGTCCAGATCTGGTCGGGGCTGCGGCTGGACGCCGTGGGGCTGCTCGCCGGTCTCGGTGCGGCCGCCTGCCAGGCCACCTACTTCTTGCTGGTCGAGGGGCTCACCGGAGCGGTCGACCCGCTGGTGATGACGGCGGCCGGCAGCGTGGTCGGCACGATCGTGCTGACCGCCCTGGCCGCGCCGTGGGCGATCCCCTGGCACGCCCTGGCCACGACCGTCGACCTCGGTGGTCACTCCGCCCCGGCCTGGGTGCTGGCCGGCTGGCTGACCCTGGTCAGCACCGTGATCGCCTATCTCGCCGGAGTGGCGGCGGTGCAGCGGCTGTCCGCCCCGGTGGCCGGGGCCATCTGCTACGCCGAGGCGGTCTTCGCCACACTGATCGCCTGGGCGGTGCTGGGCGAGAGCCTCACCGCCGTCCAGCTCGCGGGCGGCGCGATCGTGCTGGCCGGAGCGTTCATCGCCCAGCGTGCCGCGACCGAGGAGCACCCTGCGGTCGCCGCCGCCGGGGTTTCGGTCCCCATGGGCGCGGCCGCCCTCTGACCGGCTTCGCAGCGGACCTCGTCCCGTCGTGGTAACGCCA
>JAOPYO010000017.1 GCA_025964575.1 Actinomycetes bacterium | reverse complement strand
CGTACGCACTACGGCAACGCCTACGTCAACGCGTTCTGGGACGGCACCCAGATGACCTACGGCGACGGCTCGGGCAACGCACGGCCGCTCGTCGAACTGGACGTCGCCGGGCACGAGATGAGCCACGGTGTCAGCGGCGCGCTGATCGGCTGGGGGGAGGATGGCGAGACCGGCGGTATGAACGAGGGCACCAGCGATATCTTCGGCACGATGGTGGAGTTCTATGCCAACAACGCCAGGGA
Organism: Actinomycetes bacterium; assembly: GCA_025964575.1. Classification (GTDB taxonomy): domain Bacteria; phylum Actinomycetota; class Actinomycetes; order Streptosporangiales; family Streptosporangiaceae; genus Actinomadura_E. The sequence goes on along the minus strand of JAOPYO010000017.1, from coordinate 67,272 downwards.
CAAGCCTGACTACACCATAGGTGAACTGATCAACATCAACGGCAACCGCACGCCGCTGCGCTATATGTACAACCCTTCGCTCGACGGCACCTCACCAAACTGCTACACCAGCAGCAACGGCCTCCTCGACCCGCACACATCGGTGGGCCCGTTGGACCACTGGTTCTTTCTACTCGCCGTCGGCAGCGGTGACCACGGGTACGGCTACAGCCCGACCTGCAACAAATCGGTCATCACCGGCTTGGGCAACAACAAAGCCAGCAAGATCTGGTTCCGAGTGCTGGCGTCCTACGCCAAGAGCAACGAGAACTACGCGGCGGCCCGCACGGACTCGCTCAAGGCGGCGGCCGACCTGTACGGCACGCACTGCACCGAGTACAACACCGTCAACGCCGCCTGGGCCGCGGTCAGCGTGACCGGCCCCGACCCGGTGCCCGGCACCTGCCCCCGCCACTTCGGCAACCTGATCGGCATCGGCGCGGTCGGAATGCTGGGATTCAGGTCGGCAGACGGCTGAGGAGTCGTATGACCGTGCGGGGGCGGCCGGTTCTTATCTGCACGATGTCAGTGAGCATGCGCATGCCCCATATCCCGAATCGGGGCGGAGTGGTCGCGGGTGGGATGAGGCCGAGCAGCGCGCCGGGCTCCCAGTGGCCATGGTCGGTGATCTCGCAGACCAGGTAGCCGGCCGCGGTCCACAGGCGCACGGACGCAGGCGGGGTGCCATGCTTGATCGCGTTCGTGGCCGCCTCGGTGACGGCCATGAGGAGGTTGCCGAGCGCCTCGCGGGCCATCCCGTGCCGATCGGCCCGCTCGGCGACGAAGCTCCGCAGGTCCTGAAGGTGCTCGCCCTCGATCAGCCTGAACTCGGCCTGGGGTGGGGGCGGGGGCAGGGGTGATCGATCGAGGTCGGCGTTGAAGACCTCTGGATTGGTATAGCCGGTCGCCGAGCCGTGGTCGCCGAGGACCTCGGAGTGAGTGCGCACGGCCGCACTCAACGCCTCGGGTCCGGCGCTGCGCTTGTCATAGGAGCAGATCGCCTGCACGCCCGAGGTGGCGAAGGCGGCGTTCACAATGGACTCATAGCGTGTCCACTCCGCGGTTTCCAGTGGCGTGAGTCCGCGCCAGTCGAGTTCGCCGATTCCTCGCACCCTGCGCGGAGCGTGGGATCTCATGAGATCGCTGTAGGCGGCAATCGCCCGGACCGGGTGCCGGTAGAACTCGGTCGCGTCGATGAATCGCATGCTCGAGGCATCCTGGCCGAGTGTGTCTCGTAGCGCGTCGATTTTGGCCGGCGGGGCGACAGCGAGGATGACGTCATCGGTCGCGAGCCCCTCCCGCAGGAAGGGGGCCGTGGTGGTGAGGAACTCCTCCTCCCTGTCGTAGAAGAGCACTCGGTGCACCAGAGCGCGCTCGTCGGCGGTCACCACATTCCCCGCCCGCGCGAGACCCCGGGAAAGCGGTGCCAGCCCACCATCTCGATCACGCCCTCTATTTCCGGCGGCAGATTGTCCAGTACGAGATCATGATCGCGCGGCAGGCGCGTGGCGTGGACCGCGAGGACCTCCAGCGAGCCCAGGTCGACGAAGCGGATGCCGGCGAAGTCCAGATGGACCCTGCGTTTGGTGCCCGTGACCGAGACGAGCGTCTCGGCGAACACGGTATGCCGCGGCCAGTCGAGTTCGCCCTCGAGCCGCAGGCCATAGGGGTCGAAGGTCTTCGTCATCCGCAGGGTGCCGTCGTCGAATTCGGGGTCTGCCGCCACCAGGACCTCGTGAGTGTGCTCGAGCTCGATGAGCTGATCGGGAGCGCAACTGTTCCGGTTGATCTGGCAGATCGCCATCGCCCTGGTGCTCGGCCCGACCGCCGCCTCGAACTGAGCCTCATAGCTGAGCATGAGGTCGGACCCACCGGGCTCACACAGCGCCCAGGTCAGATCCGTCGTGATCCGTACAGCACGGTATCCCTCGTCGAAGGCGATGGAGATCTCTCGCTCGAATGTCGCAAGCATCTGGTCGGGGTCGAGGCGACCGCGGGTCATGCATGCCTGCTCGCGGGCGATGACGCGCAACTGACCGGTCTCGGCGTACCGGTTCGGGTCGAGGCGACGCAGGTCGCGCAAGCCGGGAAGCTCGATGGGCCGGCCGTCGCCGATATAGACGACTTTCTCCGAGGTGGTCAGCCCGTCGCGGACGAATGTGCCGACGATGTGCTCCTGCTCCTCGCCGGTGGCGAAGGGCAGCCATGCGTGATCTCCGGGTCTTATCCCACCCACGGGTCGTTCAGTGAACCAGGTGTGCATGATCTATTTACCACCGTAGCAGTAACCGCACTCAGCGTAGTTTAGCTCCGTCCAGGCCATCAAGAGCGCCGGATTTCCACACGATGGCCAGCAAACGAGTTCCACGATTCCGCGTCGACGACCATGACGCCAGGCCCGCCTGTAGGGCACCAGGAGATCCTTCTGTTCGCTCGGGGAGCGCGATCGGCTCCAAAACGCTATGCAATAACGGTCATAACCGACAAATCGAAACCCCAGACTAGGGGATACCGCTAAATGGCGTGCTGAAGTACTAAAGTCTCCATCCAGTGCGCGGCCTGGCTGCCGACACACTGCACAGAGCCGAGGCGGAGCGGCGGGTGAAACGAGGTGTCGAGGTCAGTGTCGGTCCATCGGCCCCGTCCTGTGCCGCTGTCCTCGCCGCTTCGTACCTCACCTGGTCAGGCCCGAGATCGCCCGCCAGTGCGGCTGCACGACCCCCCTACAGCCGGAGGGCATCCCGCCGCGTAGCGGGATCTTCGGCTCTGCAGGACCCAGCCCCTCTGCCACCAACCGCCGACGAGGAACTGATTGATGTCAGTGCACATACCTATTCGCCGTCAGGTAGGGCGCCCGCCGATGGGTCGGGCGCTGTTCGTTCTGCCAGCTGCTGTGGTCATCACCGGTGGCGCGTGCCTGTGGGCGGTGGCCGAGGCGCCGGCCGAGGGGCGGTCTTTCATGGCCGCCTGTGTCGGTGCGGCAGCGGTCCTTTTGTCGGTCGCGGTCACCGTCGCGGCATACGGCGCGCAGACGGCACGTCATCTTCGGGGTCGGATGGCGGTGATGGAGGCGGACGCCGCTCGGCTGGCCGATGACACGCTGCCCGCTCTGGTGAAGCGGTTGCGCGATGGGGCGTCGGTGGACACCGCACTAGCCGAGGTGCCGAGACCCGCCGATCGCACTCAGCAGCGGATCCTGTGGACGCTGGCGCAGGAGGTCGGCAGGGGAGACCGCATGCGCGCGGCCGCGATGTCAGCCTGCGCGAACGCCGCGGGCCGAGTCCAGGCGCTGGCGACCAGCATGCTCGCCGATCTGCGAGAGATGGAGGACCGACACGATGAGGAAGTTCTTGGTGATCTGCTGAAACTGGACCACAGCACCGCGCAGGCAGGCCGGCTGGCGGACAGCATCGCCGTGCTGACCGGCGCGCGCTCCGGCCGGCGCTGGACCAAGCCGATCGTGATGGAGAGCATCCTGCGCGGAGCGGTGGGTCGCATCAGCGCCTACCAGCGGGTGCGGGTGCACTCGGCCTGCGCCGTCGCGGTCGCCGGGTACGCCGCCGAAGGCGTTATGCATGCCCTCGCCGAGTTGATGGACAACGCCACCACCTTCTCGCCTCCGTCCGAGGAGGTGCACGTGTACGTGGAAGAAGTGAACTCGGGCGTCGTAGTCACCATCGAGGACGGTGGTCTCGTCATGAGCGCCGCCGCGCTCAGTCGCGCCGAGAAGGCCGTCTCGGCCGAGCCGCTGGACCTGACGACGCTGTCCGGTACCCGGCTGGGTCTGGCGGTGGTGGGCTGTCTGGCTCGCAAGCACGGCCTGACCGTCTCCTTCAGGCCGTCCTCACGTGGAGGTACCGGAGTGGTGGTCATGATCCCGAGGCAGTTGATCACACAGGTCGGGCAGGACTCCGTACCGGGTGCGCCGCGCCTGGTGGGTGCGCCCACCCCGTTCGCCGGGCGCCGCGCAACCGCTGCGCCTGTTGAGGCTGCCGCTCCTACCGCGGATGGCGAACAGCACGGGCTGCCGAAGCGCCAGCGCGGCCAGACGCTCGCGGGGACGCCCCTGCCCGCAGCCTCGCCGACGGCACAGTCCGCGCTCCCACCCTCCGATGCCGGAGCAAGATTCAGCGCCTTCCGCCAGGCCAGCCGGGGCAGCGGCGCTTCTTCCCCCCAGGAAGACGACACCCAGTGACCGCTGACTCGGTTATCGCCGCTGGACCGGACAGGACAAGACAACAGATTGGAGGGAGGGGCAGTCTCTCCGGTATCAACGCCCGGATCACCGCCCCAAAATCCCGATGAAAACCACAGACCGCGACCTCACGTGGTTGCTGGAGAACCTCCTGGAGAGGACGCCGGAGACCCGGTACGCCCTGGTGCTGTCGAAGGACGGCCTCAAGCTCTGCCACACATACGGGCTGAATGTAGACCAGGCTGACCAGCTGGCCGCCATCGCCTCGGGTATCCAGAGTCTGTCCTACGGCGCGTCCGTCGAGTTCGGTGACGGCAGCGGCGGACTGCGGCAGTCCATGACGGAGTTCCACGGTGGGCTCTTGTTCATCGTGGAAGCGGGAGAAGGAGCCCATCTGGCCGTAGTGGCGACCGATGACGCCGATGTCGGCGTCATCGGTCACAACATGAACGAGCTCGTTGAGCAGATCGGTGAACATCTGACCGCCCCGCCGCGTGCGCCTCAGCAGAGCAGCCGACCGGCGTGAGCTCACGGCCAGTCAATCGTGAAAACCCGGACCGGCTGTACACGGTCACCGGCGGGCGCAGCCGTGTGGACGAGACTTCCATGGACATGGTCACGCTGATCGTGAGCGAATGCGATCCGACGCCGGGTATGCAGTCCGAGCATGTCAAGATCCTGGATATGTGCCGTTACCCGACGGCGGTTGTGGAGATCTCCTCGGAGCTGGCACTGCCGGTGAGCGTCGTGAAGATCCTGCTGTGCGACCTGCTCGATACCGGCCGCATCACCGCCCGCTATCCGGCCTCGGCTCCAGCCAAGGCACAACTGCCCTCCTCTGAAATTCTGAAGCAGGTGCTCGTTGGACTTGAGAAGCTCTGAGCAAGCCGCCCGTACTCCGCTGCGGAGCACGGCGAACAACGGGCTCAAGATCGTGATCGTCGGTGGGTTCGGCGTGGGCAAGACGACGATGGTTCGATCCGTCAGCGAGATTCGTCCGCTGAGCACGGAAGAGACCATGACGCGGGCGGGTGTGGGGATCGACGATGCGGCCGGCGTGCAGGACAAGACCACGACCACGGTCGCCTTCGACTTCGGTCGCATCAGCCTGAATGAGCAGATGGTGCTGTACTTGTTCGGGGCTCCGGGCCAGGAACGGTTCTGGTTTCTGTGGGATCGGCTGTTCATGGGGACTCTGGGCGCGGTCGTCCTGGTGGATACCCGCCGCTTGGCCGATTCCTGGTATGCCATCGACCGCCTTGAGCACCACGGAATGCCGTTCATCGTCGCCCGCAACAACTTCGACGGACCGGTGCATCCCCTGGAACAGGTACGGGACGCGCTGTCTCTCTCCGACGACATTCCGCTGATCGACTGCGATGCTCGCCAGCGTGACTCCAGCAAGGCCGTGCTGATCGCTCTTGTCAAACACCTTTACGCCCTGTCCTCCGCCCGGGAGAGCACATCATGACGAATCCTCACTCACCCGACTCGACAGCGCCGCCTGCGGGTTGCCCGGCTCACGCGGGAGCCATGCCGTTGTACGGACCCCGGTTGCAGCAGGAACCGGCCCAGGTGTACCGGGAGATGAGGCGGCAGCATGGGCCGGTCGTCCCGATCGTGCTCGAGGGCGACGTGCCCGCGTGGCTCGTGATCGGATACCGCGAACTCCGCCACGTCCTCGGCAATTCCCAGCTCTTCGCTCGCGACTCCCGCCGCTGGAACGCCTGGGATCGCATCCCGTCCGACTGGCCCCTCATGGCGTACGTCGGCTACCAGCCCTCCATGCTGTTCACCGAAGGAGCCGAGCACCAGCGGCGTGCCGGGGCCGTCAGCGATGCCCTCGCCGCCATTGATCAGTTCGAGTTGAGAACCCAATGCGAGCGGATCGCAGACGAACTGATCGACGCGTTCGCTGGCAGTGGCAGGGCCGACCTGATGGCCCGCTATGCCCATCCGATGCCTCTACTCGCCGTCGCCAGGATGTTCGGTCTGCCCGACTCCCAGACGCCGGGATTGGTAGGGGACGTGAGCGCGACGTTGGACGGCGGCGAGGGTGCCATGGAGGCCTATCAGCGGGTTCAGGCCTCGATGCAGCGGTTGCTGGACAGCAAGCGCGAGCGCCCGGGCCCGGATGTGCCCTCGCGTCTGCTGGCGCACCCCGCGGGGCTCACTGACGAGGAGCTCATCCAGGACTTGATCTTGGTGATGACCGCAGGTCAGGACACCACCGCCAACTGGATCGGGAACACCCTGCGGCTGATGCTGACCGACGACCGGTTCGCAGTGACTCTGTCGGGAGGCCGCCGCAGCGCAGGCCAGGCGCTGAACGAGGTGCTGTGGGAGGACTCGCCCAGTCAGAACAGCCTGGGCCGCTGGGCCGTTCGGGACACCCAGTTGGCCGGACAGCGCATCGAGGCCGGCGACGCACTCATTCTCGGCCTGGCCGCCGCGAACTCTGATCCGGAGGTGCGGTCGGACTTCTCCGCCGGCACCGCCGGGAACCATGCCCACATGTCCTTCGGCCACGGCGAGCATGGGTGCCCGCACCCGGCGCCGGAGATCGCCGAGGTCATCGCCCAGGCTGCCGTCGAGGTGCTCCTGGACCGGCTCCCGGATGTGATGCTGGCAGTGGCCGCTGACGCACTCGTATGGCGGCCGTCCTTGCAGATGCGCGGCCTGTCCGCCCTGCCGGTCGAGTTCACCCCCGCGTACGTCACCGCAAGGGCCGGTTGAGCCCTCCCGCCCGAGTCCGCTCATCCTCACCGCCGCTCCCCGAGAGGGCTCCGCACCTCGCCCATCCACCTCCGTGACGGCGTCGGCCTTGGGGGAGTGGTGACTCAGCCGGTCCTTGCTGGGTACGACTCGTTCACGGGGTTACGTTCTCCAACGAGCGTTCCAAGCGCCATCCAGCCACCGGGGTCGGTTCGGGGCGGTGTCGTTGAAGGGGGAATGTGGTGGCTGCCGATGGACGATCCGAGGATCGCATTCCCGAGAAGCCGGCGGAACGTGCGGTCCGTAACTTCATGGAACTCCTCCAGGGTCTGCGGGTCGCGGTGACGGGGGTGCAGGTTCTCTTCGCGTTTCTGCTGACCGTCCCGTTCTCGCCAGGGTTCGGGCGGATCGCGAACCACGATCGCCAGTTGTACTACGTCGCCCTGATCGGGGCCGCTGTGGCGTCCATGTTCTTCATCGCGCCGGTCGCCCAGCACCGGGTCCTGTTCCGGAAGGGCATGAAGGAATCGCTGGTCAAGCGATCGAACCTGTACGCGATGATCGGGATGCTGGCGCTCATGGTCGCCATGACCGCTGCCACTCTCATGGTGGTCGACTACCTGTTCAAGCGCCCGGTGTCGTTGATCACCGGGGCCGCCGTCGGGCTCCTCGCGGGTTGGCTCTGGTTTATCCAGCCCCTGATCCAGCGGTCCCGCGGGTCAGATCGCTCCTGACTCCCACCCGCCGCCGGCTATGCGGCCAGGTGGCGCATGGCGCAGCGCACTCCGGAAGAAGCACCCCGCAACAGTGGAATGAAGTGTTCCGTTCTGTTATTATAGGAACAGAACGCTTCGTTCCGAGCCAGGCTTCTCTGGAAGGATCTCCCGTGACCGTAACTCTCGACGCACCTGCCGGTGCGGCCCTGACCGCAGCACCGGACCGGCGTTGGCTCGGCCTCTTCGCGATTCTGACCGCGACGCTGATGAACCTGCTCGATGCGAGCATCGTCAACGTGGCCCTTCCCGTCATCCGGAAGGACCTCGGTGGTTCCTACGCCACCCTGCAGTGGATCGCTGCGAGCTACACCCTGGTCCTGGCGGTGGGCCTGCTCACCGGCGGCCGACTGGGGGACATGTACGGGCGCAAGCGGATGCTGCTGGGCGGTGCCGCCGGCTTCGTCGTCGCCTCCGTGGCGTGTGCCGTAGCGGTGTCGCCGGAGACGCTGATCGCGGCCCGCATGTTGCAGGCGGTGTTCGGCGCGGTGATGATCCCGCAGTGCTTCGGCCTGATCCGGGACCTGTTCCCCGGCGAAGACCAGGCCAAGGCGTGGGGCGTCTTCGGCCCGGCCATCGGCCTGGCGACCATCCTCGGTCCGATCACCGCCGGACTACTGATCAAGGCCGACCTGTTCGGCGCCGACTGGCGCATGATTTTCCTGATCAACCTGCCGCTCGGCGCGTTCACTCTGATCGCGGGCGGCAAGGCACTGCCGACCTCGGCCGGTGACCGGTCTGGTGGGCTGGACGTGGCCGGCATGCTGATCGCCGGCACCGGGATGGGCCTGCTCGTCTACCCGCTGGTGCAGGGCCGTGAGCAGGGCTGGCCCGGCTGGATCCTGGCCATGCTGGGCTCCTCGGTCGCGGTTCTCGCGGTCTTCGTCCGGCACCAGCTGCGCCGTACGGCCGCCGGTAAGACTCCGCTGGTCGAGCTGAGCGTGTTCGCCCGTAGGTCGTACTCCTCCGGCGTACTGTTCGTCGTCGTCTTCTTCATCGCGATCATCGGTTTCTCCCTCACTCTGGGCTTCCTGCTGCAGCTGGGCCTGGGCTACAGCCCGATCGGCGCCAGCGTCGCCATGGCCACCTGGGCGGTCGGCGCGTTCGTCGGTTCCGCCTTCGGCGCGATGCTGCCCCAGCTCGGCCGCAGAGTCCTGCACATCGGCCTGGGCCTGATGGGTGCCGGCATGGCCGGGGTCTACGCGGTGTTCCAGACCGCCGGGATCGAGCTGGGCGGCTGGAACCTGGCCGCTCCGCTGCTGGTGTTCGGGATCGGCATGGGCATGATCTTCGTGCCGATGTTCGACATCATCATGGGCGAGATCCAGGACCATGAGGTCGGCTCCGCCTCCGGTGCCCTCGAATCGATCCAGCAACTGGCCGCCGCCCTGGGTGTCGCAGTCCTCGGCACCGTCTTCTTCAACCGGTTCACCGCCGAAGCCCACAACGCGGTCGCCGTCAAGACCAACGCCCTCGCGGCCACCGAGCAGGTCACTGTGATCGCCCTCGGCCTCACCGTCGTGGCCTTCCTGGTCGGCTTCCTGCTTCCCAAGAAGGCCCGTGCCCAGGAGATCCCGGCCTGACCCCACCGGCTCGTACAGAAGCCGCCCCTCCCACCTATCACCCAGTGGGAGGGGCGGCTTCGGCCTGCATGGCGCACTTTGTTGCGCTCGCCGTGCCATTCCGGCGCTGTGCGATCGCATACCCGATCTGAGGATGAATGCCCAGCGTGTGTACTCAGGTCCGGTCGAGTATCCGCACTCATGCCCTGAGGGCCGCACCAGGCGACGATCGCAGGGTGAACAGCGCCACCGAACTGGCCGCCCGCACCCCGGCGAGCCGCGACCGCTACGTCGACTTCCTGCGGGTCTTCTCGCTGGGGGTCGTGATCATCGGGCACTGGCTGATGGCCGTGCTCCTCGTCGGCCCGGATGGGCAGGTCACCGCCGCCAACCTGCTCGCGATCGTGCCGTGGCTGCAGCCATTGACCTGGCTGCTCCAGGTGATGCCGCTGTTCTTCTTCGTCGGCGGGTTCTCGCATGCCACCGCGTTGCGCCGTGAACCGTCGTACGGGGAGTTCGTCCGAGCCCGGGCGTCCCGGCTGCTGATCCCCACAGCGGTCTTCGCGGTGGTCTGGCTGGGCTTCGCGGTGGCCGTGGAGCTGGCCGGCCGGGATGCGGGGCTGCTCCGGCTGGCTACCCGGACGGTCGCCCAGCCGCTCTGGTTCATCGGCGTCTACCTCGCCGTGGTCGCGTTCGCGCCTCTCATGCTCAGCCTGCACCGGGCGTACGGGGTGTTGGTTCCGGCCGGGTTGGGCGCGGGAGCCGTCGCGGTGGACGTGGCCCGGTTCCAGGCAGGGCTCGGCCAGATCGGCTACCTCAACCTGCTGCTCGTCTGGCTCGCGGTGCACCAGCTCGGTTTCTTCTACGCCGACGGACGCCTGGGTCGCCGGGCCGCTCTGGCGCTGATCGGCGGAGGGCTGGTCGCGGTGCTGGGGCTCACCGGGTACGGGCCGTACCCGATCTCCATGGTGGGAATGCCGGGGGAGCGGATCTCCAACATGTCGCCACCGACCCTGGCGCTGCTCGCCCATGCCGTCTGGCTGATCGGGCTGGCACTGCTCATCAGGGGCCCGGTCACCAGGTGGCTGGCCCGGCCTCGCGTCTGGGCCGGGGTGATCGAGGCGAACGGCCTGGCGATGACGGCGTTCCTGTGGCATCTCACCGCGCTGTTCCTGGCCGGATCCGGGCAACTCGCCCTGGGCCTTGTCCAGCCGCCGGTGGGCAGTGCCGCGTGGTGGCTTCTGCGCCCGGTCTGGCTCAGCCTGCTCGCGCTGGTCACCGGAGGTCTCGTCACGGTGTTCCGCCGCGCGGACCGGCACCGCGCTCCCGGCGGGCAGGCGTACGGCCCGGGCCGTTCGGTGGCCGGGATGATGCTCTGCCTGATCGCGATCCTCGGCTTCTCGGTCGTCGGGTTCGGCGGGGCGCTGGCCGGGCGGACCGGACACCTGCTGATGCTCCCCGTGACCCCGGTGTCCTGCACGTTCATGCTGGTGGCCGGAGCCGCGCTGCTCGGCCTGACCAGGCGGACCACCGGCGCTACGAGGTCACACGCTGGCCGTTTCCAGGAGATCGTGCAGGTCGCGCAGGGCATCCAGGGTGCACATACCGGTGGCGGCAAGCACAATGGCGACACCGATCACCAGGGTCAGGCGGCGCTGCGGAGGTGCGGCGAGCAGCGCGGCGACGCGCCGCGGTACCGGTCCGGCGTCGGATAGATCGGCGATTTCGGATGGATGGCCGGTCACGCCGAGCGCGAGGCCCGCGGCCCGCTCTGCCGCTGCGACGGCAGAGCGGGCCGCGCTCGCTTTGGCCATCGCCGCCCGTGCGATGGTACGGGCTACCAGGCGCCGGTCACCGCAGGCACTGGCCGCGGCCTCATCGGCCCAGCGTTCGATGGTGAAGGTGACGGCTCGGGCCAGCGGCCGCAACAGCGGGTTGGTGGCGGCGGCCAATTGCGTGGCGGCGGTGAACCAGTGGTGGTGCGAGCGCAGGTGGGCGCGTTCATGGGCGAGCAGCACTGCACGCTCGCCCTCGTGCAGGGCGGCGAGCATGCCGGTCGACACCACAATGCGCCCGGGCCGTCCCGGCACGGTGAACGCCTCGGCGACCGTGTCATCGTCTATGATCACCAGTTCGCCGGTGCCGGGTAGGCAACGCGCCTGCCCCGCCGCCACCAGCAGCGCTCGCACGCGCCGCCAGGCCATCCGGACCGCCGCCGCGACGGCGACGCACAGGGCGATGGCCGCCACCAGCGCCACGGCTGTCGAGGGCGGGTCGTCACGCCGCAGGACCTGCAGCGACAACTTGCCGAACCCAGCGATCAGCGGGATCTGGACCAGTCCGGCCACCACCAGCAGCGACAGCACGGTGGCGGTGGCCGCGGCCAGCAGTACCGCGGAGCAGGTCAGTAGCCAGGTGGCCAGGCGCGGATCGAGCCGGCCTGCCAGCCGCCCTGCGGACAGAGCGGCTGCCAGCGGGACCAGCAACGGTAGATAGACGGCCAGATGCACGGTTTCCCCTACTCCTGGTCGTTCGGGTCGTTCGGGTCGCCGAAGAGCCGGCGGAACAGCGCCTCGTCACGCGGCGCCAGCTCGCCGACGAACCGGGTCAGGACAGCATCCCGGTCGGGTTCTCCTTCCAGCACCTGCCGCATCCGCCGCGCGGCCATCCCGGCCGCGTCCGCTACCGGAGCGTAGGCGTACGCCCGGCTTCGGCGGGTGCGCGTCAGCGTGCCCTTGGCGTGCAGCCGCGACAACGTCGTCACCACCGTCGAATACGCCAGGTCACCGCCCAACCGTTCGGTGACCTCACCGGGCGTCAGCGCTCGTTCCGCGCTCTGCAGCACCGACAACACCTCGGCCGCCAAGGCGCCGGCGGCCCGCCGGCCGCCCGAAGCCGCGACTGGTGCTCGGTCGGCTTGTGACTCCACCTCAGCGAACCTTTCGCCGTTTCTCATCGTCTACAGTGTTGTAAAACTTTTACTACCTGTAGAAGTTGAGCCTGTCGGCCCAGTGTGCCATGCCACCGTATGTCGCCGCCGGCGGTGCCTCTGCCAGTGCTCCGGTCCAGCCGGACTGCACGGAACCGGACTTTTCGAAAGGGGACATCATGCTGGTAACGGCTGCTGGCCTGCACGCTGCGGCGACGCACACCGGGTTGGGAGCGCTCAACCCCCTCGACGCGACGTCGCTGCTGACCAGCCTGGGCACGCTGGGGGTGTTCCTGGTGCTGTTCGCCGAGACCGGCCTGCTGATCGGGTTTTTCCTGCCCGGGGACTCGCTGCTGTTCACCGCCGGCCTGCTGTGCACCACCTCGGCCACCAATCAGGTCCACCTGTCGCTGCCGCTGGTGCTGCTGGCCGCTGTGGCGGGTGCCCTTCTCGGCGCCCAGACCGGCTTCTGGATCGGGCGCAAGGGCGGACGCCGGTTGCTGGCCCGCAGCCGCAACCCCCATCTGCGGCGCGGCGCGGCCAGGGCCGAGGAGTTGCTGGCCCAGTACGGCCACGGCAAGGCCATCGTGCTCGCCCGGTTCATCCCCGTCGTCCGCACCGTGCTCAACCCGATGGCCGGCGCCCTGGACGTCCCGGTCCGCACCTTCACGCTCTGGCAGGTCGGCGGCGGGCTCCTGTGGTCGATCGGGGTCACCCTGGCCGGCTATGCGCTCGGTTCTACCATCCCCGGCATCGACACCTACCTGCTGCCGATCATCGCGCTGATCGTCATCGTCTCCGTGATCCCGATCGCGCTTGAGCTGTACCGTGCCCGCAGCCGGCCCGCGCAACCCGGTGCACAGCACCGGATGGGCGAAGAAGGGGACCCCCGATGACGGCCGGGGTGGTCGTGGCGAGCAACAGGCGATCTGATTGCCCGCGTGCCCAGTAGGCGCCGCGCCTGAGGAGGCGATCCGGCGTCGACGCCACCCGCGATGCCGTTGGCATCCCGCGCTGAAATCCTGACCTGACCCCTCAGAACATGGAAGGCCGCTGATGTCCCTGACCTATCCCGAGGCGATCGTCGTCGGCCTGTTCCAAGGCGTGACCGAGCTGTTCCCGGTCTCCAGCCTGGGCCACAGTGTCATCATCCCGGCGCTGATCGGGGGTCGCTGGGCCCAGGATCTGAACGTCTCCGCCAAGGAATCCCCGTACCTGGCGTTCATCGTCGGCCTGCACGTCGCCACCGCCATCGCCCTGCTGATCTTCTTCCGGAAGGAATGGGTACGCATCATCGGCGGGTTCTTCACCTCGATCCGGGACCGCCGCATCCAGACCCCGGACCAGAAATTGGCCTGGCTACTGATCGTCGCCACCATCCCGGTCGGCATCACGGGGTTGCTGCTGGAACACACCTTCCGTACGGTCCTCGGCAAACCCATCCCGGCCGCGCTGTTCCTGGCCGCCAACGGCGTCGTTCTGTACGCCGGAGAGCTGCTGCGCCGGCGCGCCCCCGTTCGGGACGCCGTCGTGGACGGCGAACAGCTGACCCCGGACGTCGCCTCCGACCGGCGGCTCGCCAAGCTCGGCTGGGGCGAAGGCATCCTCATCGGCGCCGCCGAGATCCTCGCCCTGCTCCCCGGCATCAGCCGCTCTGGCGTCACCATGGTCGCCGGCCTCACCCGCGGCCTGTCCCACGAAGACGCCGCCCGCTTTTCCTTCCTTCTGGCCACCCCGGTCATCCTCGCCGCCGGGCTCCTGAAGATCCCCGACCTCACCGGGCCGCTCGGCGCCGGCATCCGCGGCCAAGTCCTGGTCGGCAGCCTCGTCTCCGGCATCGGCGCCTACCTGGCCGTGCGCTTCCTGGTCCGCTACTTCGAAACCCGCACCCTCATCCCGTTCGCTGTCTACTGCACCCTCGCGGGCCTGGCCAGCGCCGCCTATCTCAGCCTGACCTGACCACCCGTTCTCGCTCAACGCCGGCGGCGTGTCCCCATGGCTTGGGTCGAGGAGGAGGTTCGCCGCCACCCGGGCCACGTCGGTCGCCGCGACGAGCGGTATCACCGTGTCTCGCGGTCCCGGCGGAACCACCAACCCGCGCCAACCGCCTGCGGCCACGAGGACGGCCAGGTTTTCGAAGAACACCGGGTCGTCGGCGGGCACCTGACCGTCCGCTCTCATATGATCTTCGGTGCGCCGAGGCGGGTATGCTCCTCGCCCGGTCTGACGACCCGGCCGGCGCGCTCCCCGCAATGGCCGCAGAGGCGGAAATCCTTCTCAGCGCCCTCCGTCCGTGATCGAATATGTGTTCGATATGCTGCGGGTTGGGTGGGTACAACTGTCCTATGTCTCGCGTACCACCGATCGTCCATGCGAACCTCGCCGATGGTCCGGCCTACCTGCTCGCTTGGGAGCACATGCCGGACGGGGCATGGGGTGCCCACATCGCTTGGGTGGAGTTGGAGGGTGAGGCCTGGAAGGTGCGCAGCGGGCGGGTGATGGCGGACGGCATCCGCAGGATTGACGGCCAGGACTACAGCCACGTTCCTCGGCGCACGATTGGTTGAGGCGTCTGCATCATCCGGCGGGGGAATCACCTTGCCGGCTTCAGCGCGTCGCCGGGGCTCGTCGCCGCACAGGGATGACCGCCTGCTGTGGTGCCGTCAGCGGGTCTGGTTTCGGTATTTCCCGGGGGCGGTCCCGTATTGGCGTTTGAAGGCGGTGGCGAACGCGAACTCAGAGGTGTAGCCGATCTGCTGGGCGATCGTGCTGAGGGGGGCGTCGGAATCGAAAAGAAGGCGTGCGGCGGTGGTCATCCGCCACCAGGTGAGGTAGGTGAGTGGCGGCTGGCCGACGAGCGCGGTGAACCGCCGGGAGAACGCGGCCCGGGACAGTCCCGCTTGGGCGCCGAGGGTCTCGACGGTCCACGGGTGCGACGGGTCGCGGTGGACGCTGTGCAGTGCAGCGCTGATCGCTGGGTCGTTGAGCGCCGCGGTCCAGCCGGTGGCCGGGCCACGGTCGGGCTGGTCGGCGAACCAGGCGCGCAGGATGTAGAGCAGGAGCATGTCGAGCAGGGCGCGCATGACCGCATCCGCGGGCCGGGGGCTGACGAGTTCACCGCCCAGGAGATCCACGGCGGCGCGTAGCTCGGGGCGGTGCCCCGGGCTGGCCGGCAGGTGAATGATCTCGGGAAGGTCGCTGAGCAGCGGATGCGCTCGGGCCGGGTCGAGTTGGTAGGCGCCGCAGAGTGTCACCGTGGCGGCGCCGTCCTGCCGTACCAGGCCGACGGGCGGGGAGTTGTAGCGCTGCTCGAATCGAGAGTCGTTCTGCGGGTCACACGCGGGTTCGGCCAGCGGGGTGGACAGGCTGTCGGCCAGCGCGTGCCCGCGGCCGTGGGGGAGGAACACCACGTCGCCGACGCCCAGGGCAACGGGCCGGCCGTCCGCGGGGATCAGCCAGCAGGATCCCTGGAGAATCACCTGAAAGCCGGCCGCCCCTTGGACCGGCATGAAGCGCTGCCCCCAGGGGGCGTGCCATTGGACGCGTGCTGAACGGGGTTCCCCGGTGCGCATGACGGCGATCACATCGCTGAGCACGTCCATGAGGTGATCGTATCGCTCGTAGTCGAAGGCAGAGACGATCGCATATGAATCAGAGATCCCAGCGCATTGGATGTCGTTGTCGGTCACCGTACGGTCGGCACAGGCGAGGTGATCAGCACTTCTCACCCCATATGAAGGAGCCTTTGTGAAGGCTGCACGTATCCACGAGTTCGGCGATGCCTCCGTCATTCGTTACGAGGAGGTGCCGCAGCCTGCGCCCGGGCCGGGCGAGGTTCTGATCCAGGTCGCCGCGGCCTCGTACAACCCCTCCGATGTCGGGTTCCGATCCGGGTTCATGCAGGCCGTGCTGCCGGTGGATCTGCCGTACGTTCCCGGCGCCGATGTCTCCGGCGTGATCGCTGAGGTCGGGCAGGACGTCGACTCGTTCGCCGTCGGCGACCGCGTGATAGGCCGCCTTGACAGGGGCGGGGCCTCGGCGGAGTACGTCGCCGCGTCAACCGGCGTACTGGTCACGGCGCCTACCACCATCGCGCTGACCGATGCCGCCGCCATCCCGGTCGTCGCGCTCACCGCCTGGCAGGCGCTGTTCGAGCATGCCAACGTCGGCGCGGGACAGAGTGTCCTGGTGAACGGCGCCGGTGGGGGCGTGGGTATCTTCACCGTTCAACTCGCCAAGCACGCAGGAGCGCACGTGGTCGCCACGGCCAGCGGTCGCAGCGCCGAGGCGGTCCGCCGGTACGGCGCCGACCAGATAGTCGACTACACCCTCACGCCCGTCACGGAGGCGCTCGACGGCCAGGTCGACGCCGTCATCAACCTTGTCGCGGTCACGCCCGAAGCGGCTGCGGACCTGGCATCCCTCGTCCAGCCGGGCGGAGTCATCGTCTCGATCACGACGCCGGTCGAGCCGCCCGCCGACGCGGATGTCGCGGCCATCCGCTTTGTCGCTCGCAACGATGTCGAGCAACTGACCGAGATCGTCGAGCTCATCGACGCCGGAGCGCTTTCCGTTGATGTCACCGAATCCCATCCGCTGCGGGACCTCGAGCTCGTCCACCGCAAGAGCGAGGCCGGCCAGACCCACGGCAAGATCATCGTCATTCCCTGAGGCTCAAAGTCCCCGCGACTCCCGCGCGGCCAGTACCTCCCCGGCTGCCCGCCAGATGAAGCCGTCTTCGGCGGCTGACGCATCGACCTGCCCTCATCGCGAAGAGAGAGAACTGCCATGACCACGATCAACCAGACAGCCCGGCCGACCACATCCAGCGCTGCGCGTCGCCGCGTCAGAGCCGTCGCGGTCGGCGGCGCGGTGCTGGCGACCAGCCTGCTCTGGCTCGTCGCCCACGCGCTGGGCACCAACCTCCGAGTCGACCAGCACAACGGATCGGGATCCCAGGTCATCAGCCTGCCGCTCGTCATCGGTTTCACGCTCGTCGTCTCCCTACTCGGTTGGGGTGTCCTCGCCGTGCTGGAGCACTACACCCGCCTGGCCAGAACAATCTGGAGCGTGCTCGCCGTCGCGGTACTGCTGCTGTCCTTTGTGCCGATCGTCGCCGTATCTGCCACCTCTGGTACGAAGACCATGCTGTCGCTGATCCACATCGCGGTGGCCGCCGTGCTCATCCCGCTGCTGCGACGAGGGACGCCGAAAGTCCAGAGCGTCTCGCTGACCAGCTGAAGGCTGCGGATCGTTGGTCGACGTGCGCTGGGCCCAGTTGTCGGTGGTCCCTGGCAGAGTCGGGACATTCCCGAAAAAGGAGGGCGAAGAATGATCAACGACTCCACTCCCAGTAGCTACTCACCGACGTGGAATGGCGACACGCGCACAACCCCACCTGCTGTCGGTGACGAGCGGGAGATCCTGACTTCCTTCCTGGACTGGCACCGGGCAACCTTCGAACTCACGTGCGCGGGCATTTCGCCGGAGCGGTAATACCCCTCCCACAGCCGGCCCATCAGCCCGAGCCTGTGGCTCCGGCATGTCAGCGGGACGGCGGTCCGTTCGTGGAAGGCGGTCGCGGGCTGCGGGCAACAACGGATGACCGCTATCCACGCCGAGGACAAGGCCTCAGACGAAGGAGCCGCACATGACTGCTCCCCCCGATGTCATACCGGACAAACGAGGCGACGCCGCGGTGATCGAACGGTCCTGGCATGAGCCCGAGCGGTTCGGTGCCATCTTCGACGCGTACTTCAAGGAGATCCACCGGTACGTGGCGCGACGGCTCGACGTGCACGCCGCCGATGACATCGCGGCCGAGACGTTCGCCATCGCGTTTCGGGGGCGTCACCGCTACGACCTGGCGCGCAGCAACGCCCGGCCCTGGCTGTACGGAATCGCGACCAATCTGATCGGCCGGCACCGGCGCGATGAGCAGCGCAAGCTGCGCGCGATGGAGCGGGTCGATCAGGCGGAGACGCGGCTGACCGGCCATGAGGACCAGGTGGCCGCTCGGGTGAGCGCAGAGGGAATCAGGGGATCGCTGGCCCGGGCGATCACGGCGCTGCCCGCCAGCCAGCGCGACGTGCTGCTGCTCATCGTGCTGTCCGACCTGAGCTACGACGAGGCGGCACAGGCGCTGGACATCCCCTTCGGCACCGTCTCGTCACGGTTGAACCGGGCTCGAAGCAAACTGCGCAAGGCGTTGGGCGGGACCAATCCGCTGATCGACCAGGAGGGGACCACCCGATGAACGACATTGATGAACTGACGATGGCGGCGCAGCTTTTCAAGGACCCGCCCGAGCCCAGCGCGCAGGTCATCGCCGCGGCCCGCGCCCGGATGACCGAACCCGAGCCGTCCGCTCGCACCGCCCGGCAGGGCCGCCGCCGGGCACCGAGGCGGTTCTCGCTCGGTCTCGGCCTGGTCGCTGGGATCGCGACCGCGGCGGTGCTCGTCGCGACGATCGGAGGCGGCGGAGACCCCACGCCGAGGCTGTCGGCGCAGGAGGCACAGGAGCAGCACCTCGCCGCCCGGCAGCTCCTGCTCGCCGCCGCCGACACGCTGGACAAGGAGAAGCCGCTGAAGGTGGGGAGCTACTGGCGGCAGCGCACCGTGGAGGGCAAGGCCTTCCACGTTGACGGTGACGGCAACGGCTATGTGGTCTACGCCGAGGTGGAGAACGACTCCTGGGAGGCGAAGTACAAGGCCCTCACCCTCCAGTGGACGAACCAGGACGGCGTCTTGATAACGAAGTCGCAGAAGGAGCACAAGTTCTTCTCCCGGCCCAACCCGGTGGTGCCACAGACGCCGGAGGACACGGCGGCCTGGAAGAAGGCGGGCTCTCCCACACGGTGGAAGGTCACCTCGGACGGTGATCATCTCGTCTTGACCATGGACAACAAGAATCCGCCGTCGGCCGAGGGGTCGACGTATGTCCGGCGGCCGAATCCGGATGTCGCGGGTATCGATGACCAGCCGGACGTGGACCAGCGCCTCCAACTCGGCAAGGACCCGGCGGTGTTCGTCGCGGCGGTCCGCAAGGACGCGGGCTTCATCGAGGGATCCGCCCAGGAACTCATGACGGGGAGCCGGTATGTGGGGGACAAGCTGGCGTCGCCGCAATCCCGGGCTGCGCTGTTCCGCATGCTGGCGAACCTGCCCGGCATCCGGTCGATCGGCAGTGTCAAGGACGCGCACGGCCGGCCGGGCATCGGGCTGGCCCCGCCGTGGATCAACCGGGTCGACGGCACCGTCGTCGAATACCAGCTCATCCTGGACCCGCGGACCTACGACATACTCGGCGATCAGATGATCGTGAAAAAGGCAGGGAAGGACGGTGTGCGGCCCGGCGCGCTGTTCTCCTACGGCTACACGCTGAGTGAGGGCTGGACGAACGAGTCCCCGCCCGGCAGCTGATCGCACCACCTTCCACCCGCGGGACCGCCCCGTACGTGCTCTCACACGTACGGGGCGGCCCCGTTCTGCCGTCGGACGGCCGTGGCCAGGCCCGGCAGTTTCTGGCGCCAACGGCCAGAGCGATCCGTCAGCGCGGCGCGGTCATCTGCCCCGGATTCTGGAATGCCCCGCCGGTCGTGATTGACGGGGCCGGGCAGGGATGGTGGCGTAGGTGCCATGGGTGAACATTCTGCGGTGGAACTGGTGGCGCGAGCCCGCGCGGAGATCACCGGGGAGGTCACTCCCCACAGGTTTCTGGAGTTGCTGGAGGCGGGAGAGGTGCCCTGGGAGCGGCTGACCTGGCTGGCAGGGGAGGAATACCGGATCGTCGGCAGCGACCGGCGCAGCTTCGCGCTACTGGCGTCGCGCTTCGACGAACCGCCCGCCGGTGAGTTGTTCCTGTCACTGGCGCAGGGTGAGAGCGTCGCGCTCGGGCTGCTGAACGACTTCGCGGCCGCACTGGGCTGGGCCGAGAAGGACCTGCGGGCCTACCGCACACGGCCGTTCGCCCAGGCCTACCCGGCGTTTCTCGCGCAGAGCGCGCAGCAGGCCACGCGCAGCGCGGTGGCGCTGGCGATGGTGGCCAACCTGGCGGAGTGGGGCGAGTACTGCGGCCGGACCGCTGAGGCGCTGCGGACCCGGTACGGATTCTCCGAGCAGGCAGTCGGCTTCTTTCAATTCTTCGCCGAGTCCCCGCCGGGCTTCGAGGAGCAGGCGATCGCGGTCATCGAGGCCGGCCTTGACGCCGGTGACGACCCCGCTGAGGCCTTGCACGCCGCCCACCTTCTGCACGCCTATGAGACCGCCTTCTGGGATACCCTCGCCGGCGGACTCTGACCAGGGCCTCGTCGTGGCCACTGACGACCGCGCACCGACTGACCGCCGCCGGGTACGAGCGCCAGCCCACTAAACCCGCCTGCCCATGAGAACCACCGGATCTTTGCATCATCATGGGATCGGCCTGACCCCGTATCGGTCCATGCTTTGAAGAAGTGATCGGGGGGGTCAGGTGCCCAGACTGAATCGATCGTCTCTACGGGCCCGGATCACGTTGGTGGCCGGCGCCTTCGCCGCACTGTTCTGCATCGTGGTCGGTGTGCTCGTGGTGACCTCCGTGCGCGACAGGACAGCCCGTTACGAACAGGAGCAGATCACCGAGTCCATCGACCGGATGATGTACCACATCAAGAAGGGCGAGCTTCCCAAAATCCTGGTCAAGGACCAGGACGAGGGGATCCAAGTCCTGAACCCGCACAGGCAGGTCGTCACGGCGACCCCGCAGCTCGCTGGCAAGCCGCCGATGGCCACCTTCCGGCCGACCGGCGATCAGTTACGGGCCACGCGGACGCTGTGCCCTCCCGCCGGTCTCAAGGGCTGCATGATCGTCGTGGGCTACAAGGTCTTCCAGCCGGACGGGGTCTGGACGATCTATACCGCGGCTCCCGTGGTCCCCTGGTACGCCAACTCCGCACTAGCGATCTTCTTGGGCGTCGTGGCCCTGCTGATCATCGCGATGATGGTGGTGGTGGCCTTCAGGGCGGTCGGCAGGACGCTGGCGACGGTGGAGGCCATCCGGGTCGAGATGGACGAGATCAGGGCCGCCCACCTTGACCGGAGGGTCCCGGTGCCCGGGAACCAGGACGAGATCAGGATGCTGGCAGAGAGCGTGAACACCACGCTCGACCGGCTTGAGGCCGCCTACGGGCAGTTGCGGCGCTTCACCTCCGACGCCTCACATGAGATGCGCAGCCCGCTCGCAGCCATCCGAGCAGAGGTGGAAGAGGCGCTGATGTACCCCGATGACACCGACTGGCCGCATGTGGCGCAGGCGGTGCTCTACGCGGCGGAACGACTGCAGGCGTTGATGACCGACCTGCTGGTCCTGGCCCGGCTCGACGCAGGCGCGCCGCTCGAGAACGCCCCAATCGACCTGGCCCAGGTGGTAGAGGCCGAGCTGAACCGCCGCACCTACAGAGTGAAGGTCGTCAGGGACCTGAGCAGCGGCGTGCTCACCCGATGCGACCGGATGCGGATCACCCGTCTGCTGACCAACCTGATGGACAACGCCGAGCGCCATGCCACCTCACAGATCACGGTCATCGTGCGCACCGAAGAATCGTCGGCGGTCCTGGAGGTGACCGACGACGGCGCCGGAATCGCCAGCGAGCTACGTGAGGTGGTCTTCACGCGCTTCGCCCGGCTGGACACCTCCCGCAACCGGGACGCCGGCGGCAGCGGGCTGGGACTAGCGATCGCCCGGCAGATCGCCGAGGTGCACGGCGGCACTTTGACCATCGAGGACAGCGAGCGGGGAGCCCGCTTCGTGCTGCGTCTCGCAAGATGCGGCCTGCCCCGGCCGGCCTCCGCGGCCGGTGCCGGAATCGCACGACACGCTGACTGACCGTCTACGTCTGCTGCTTCCTCGTAGGCGAACGGAGCCACCGCATGCTCAGTGATCCGTAGCTGCCGGCTCCAGGACGAAGACGGGGATCTCACGGTCCGTTTTCTTCTGGTAGTCGGCGTAGTCGGGGTACGCCTCGACGGCGCGCCCCCACCACAGGGCCTTCTCTTCTCCGGTGACCTCACGGGCCGTCATGTCCTGGCGTACCGGGCCATCCTGCAGTTCCACCCGGGGGTCGGCCACGACGTTGTGGTACCAGACCGGGTGCTTAGGGGCGCCGCCCAGCGAGGCGACCGCGGCATAGGTCCCCTCGTGCTCCACCCGCATGAGCGGGGACTTGCGGATCTTGCCGCTCTTCGCGCCTCTAGTCGTCAGGATGATGACGGGCATGCCCCGCAGCGTCGTTCCCTCGGTACCCCCGGAACTCTCGAACAGCTCGACCTGGTCGCGCACCCACTTCTCAGTGCTCGGCTCGTACTCGCCCTCAAGAGTCATGGCATCCGTCCCATCGTCAAAGACTCGCGTTGACCGCGGCCCACGGCGGTCGCCGCCCCTGGCCCTCAGGATATGAGCCGGCAACCTCAAGCGCGTAGGGATGATCTTGTGTTGTGTGAGATCTTCTTTTGCATTTTTTACCGGATTCGTCCAGGAATATCGGCCGCGCGTACGATCCGAGGAGGTGAAATGGATCGGTTGCGAAGGGATGCTCCGATGGGTGAATCGCCGCGGATCACGCATCTGTCCTGGGGACGGATGGAGGTCGAGGGGCTGGAGCCCGGCAAGGACTTCACGTTGTATCCCGGTGGAGGCCGCCCGTGGGACTGGTCCGAGCACGGCACCCGGCACCAGCCCGGCATCCAGCCGGACGACGTCCAGGAACTCCTCGACCACGGCTGCACCGTCGTCGTGCTCAGCCGCGGCATGGAGTTGCGCCTGCACACCATGCCCGAAACCTTGAAGCTCTTGGAGGAGACGGGCGTCGACGTGCACGTCGAGGAGACGACCGCGGCGGCCGAGCTCTACAACCGGCTCGCCGACACCGAGCGGGTCGGCGGACTCTTCCACTCCACCTGCTGACCTTCGGGCCCATCATTTCGCACGGTCCTCAGGGGGCAGGTCGGCGAGGTCGAGCCCGCAGGTGCGCGGCATCACGTACACCTCGTACGGCCAGTGGTTCGCCTCCGGCACGTACGACAGGAAGTGCTCGGTCTCGGCGACGACTCTTGGCCCAGCAGCCTCGGAGGCAGTGAGGGAAGGGTGTTGGCCGATCAGGCGGTGGTGGTGAGCACCATGCGGAAGCGGGCAGCACCGGACAGCATCCGGGCGTAGGCATCGCCGGCCTGCTCCAGCGGCATTACCTCCACCAGCGGCCGCACGCCCTGGGCAATGCTGAAGGCGAGGTTGTCCTCGTTGTCACTGGGAGTTCCGGTGAGCGCACCCTCAATGGTGCGGCTACCGAAGATCAGCTCTGGCGTGGCGACCTCGATCGGGTCAGCGGTCGCGCCGATCACGATGAGCCGTCCGCGGGGTGCCAAACCTTTGACCAGCGGGGACATGGACGCGCCGCTGGCCGCGGTGGCCAGCACCACCGACGCGCCGCCGAGCGCCTGCAGTGCCTCGCCCGGATCGACAGCCGTGCTGTCGATGTAGTGGTGCGCGCCGAGTTGCTCGGCCAGTTCCTGCTTGTCGGTACCCCGGGCGATCGCGACGACCTGCAGCCCCATCTTGCGGGCGTACTGCAGGCCCAGGTGGCCGAGCCCACCGATTCCCTGGACGGCGACCAGTTCGCCGGCCTGTGGCGCCGCTTGGCGCAGCGCGTTGAACAGGGTCAGCCCGGCGCACATCAGGGGCGCCGCCGCTACCGCGTCGAGTGCGTCGGGCACCGAGACCAAGCCACTGGCCCGGACGGTGACGAATTCGGCATAGCCGCCGTCCTCGCTGTCGCCGAGCACGGGCTGGTCGGTGCAGTTCACGAAGTCCCCGCGGCGGCACATCCGGCACACGCCACAGTGGCCGCCGAGGTAGCCGACACCGACCCGCTGCCCGACCGTCCAGCCCGGCACTCCGTCGCCAAGCGCGTCGATGCGTCCGACCACCTCGTGGCCTGGGACGATCGGCGAGCCCGCTGCACGATTGCCCAGCATGTTGTACACGCCGGCGACGTCGCTGTGGCACACCCCGCAGGCCTCGACCGCGATCCGGACCCGGCCGGGTCCAGGGTCGGTGACGGCTCGTTCGACGAGGGCGAAGCCGCCGTCGGCTGTGGCCTGGATCGCTCGATACGTGGTCGGTGTCGTCATCAGATCTTCTCCTAATATGGGCGGTCGTCTTGCCATCGTGACACCTCCGACTACCGGGGTGCCCTGGAGAGGGTCGAGCGCGGCTAGCTGAGCAGCGTGTCGAACACGCTGTCGAAGAACGCGTCGAAAGCGTCGTTGGATTGGTCGGCCCGGGCCTGGATGAGCGTGCCCTCCCAGGCGTTGAGGATGAAGCGTGCAGTCTTGTCCGGATCAAGATGGGCGCGTACTGCTCCCGCTTGCTGGGCCTCGGTGAGCGTCGCCGCGATGAGCGTGGCCCACTGCTGCAAGCTCTGCCGTACGGCCGCGCGAATCGCGTCGCTGTGATCGATGATCTCGGTGCCGAAGTTGCCGATCAGGCATCCCCGCGTGAAGCCACGCTGCGCGTCCTCGCCTCGGAGGAACTCGAAGTGGGCGCGAAGGCGCACCAGTGGCTCGACGCCCTTGTCCGCGAGGTCCTGCAGGCGGCGGCCCGCCCCATAGCGCTGCAACGCGACGATCGCCAGGGCTTCCTTGCTGTCGAAGTGGTTGTAGAACGAGCCCTTGGGCGCCCCCGCGGCGTCGGTGATGCCCTTCACGCCGGCTGCGTTGAACCCGTGCGCATGGAACTGATCCAACGCCGCCTCGACGATTTCCTCGCGCAAGCTTTCCCTGGCCATGGTCGCCACCTCCCTGATCAATATGACCGGTCGTCTCACCTATGTCAAACGCGAACTTGTGGGGGCCAGAACGAGCGTGGATAGCAGACGACGCGTGTCCGCGTCAGCGGGTGCGGCCGCGGGGTTTGAGGGGGGTCGCGGGCAGGGACGGTGCGGGCAGTGGTGCGCCGTCGTAGCCGTGCACGGTCCCGAAGCGCTCTCCGGACATCCATGCGTCGCGGGCCTCGGTGATCTCCGCGCCGGTGCGGGCGACGAAGTTCCACCACATGACGATCTTCTCCTCGAATGGTTGCCCGCCCAGCAGTAGGAGACCGCTGTGGCTCTGGGCCCGCAGCCGCAGCTTGCTGCGGCCGCAACCGAGGTAGAGCATTGATCCGGGTTCCAGGCGGACCCCGTCAACCTCCGTGGCGCCGGACATCGTCAGTACCGCGTACTCGAAGTCCGGCTCTACCGGAAGCCAGGCGTCGACTCCTTCGGCGAGTGCCAGGTCTGCGCCGACCAGTGGCGAGTAGGTGGTGCCGGGGGAGGCCGCGCCGTCAAGCTCTCCCAGGATGACGGTCGCCCGGAGGCCGCCGCTTCCGGTGACGACGGGCAGGTCTGCGTGGTGTTCGAAGGCGGGGGCGGTGTGGCGGTGGGCGTCGGGGAGTGCGACCCACAACTGGGCGCCGTGTAGCAGCGGGGCGTGCTCGCGTGGGGACTGCTCGGCGTGGGCGATGGCCCGCCCGGCGGTCATCAGGCCGAGTTCGCGCGGGCGGATGGACTGCAGGCTGCCGAGACTGTCGCGGTGAAGTACCTCGCCCTCGTGCAGCCAGCTGACGGTCTGCAAGCCGGTGTGCGGGTGTGGGGGCACCCGCATGCCCGGCTCGTCGGCGATGTCGTCCGGCCCGTAGTGGTCCACGAAGCACCATGCGCCCACCATCCGGCGCCCCAAATTGGGCAGCAGTCTTCGTACCACGGTGCTTCCGCCCAAGGCCGCCAGGCGCGGCGCCAGGAGTTCTCGGACCGGCTGCGCGGCGACGCCGTCACGGCCTCCGCACAGGGTCACGGACGGTCCCAGGTCGAGGTTGCTCATTCGTGTCCTGCCCTTCTGTAGAGCCGCCTGCCGACTGCGCGTCTGCCGGAGGCGATTTCCCCATGATGCGTTCGAGCGGACACTGCCGCCGCGTACGGCGCGGGTGAACGGACTGCGCTCGGCGATCTCCAGGAGCCGCTCCCGCTGATGTGCCGGCTGTCCTGGCGCAACGGCGCAGGCCGTGGCTCGCGCCGGCGGGTCAGTGCGGACCGGCGGCGGGGTGGTCGCCGTCGATGCCGGCGAGCAGCCGGTCGTGATTGTTCCGAGTGTGTCGATTTCGCTGATGTAACAATAGCTTGACACGTCAACGAACAGCTGTGCACCGCTGGGCCAGATGCAGGGTTGCCGGGAGCCACAGGAACCGGCGCAGGCCGCGAGCCTGGCGGTGAGCTCCGCGCCTCCGCGCCGCCGCGCCGCCGCGAAGGCGGCCACCTCTTCGTGCGGCCAAGGGGAAACGCCAGTCGATTCCTGCGGAAGGGGGGTTACAGCTGAGTTTCGTAGGCGTTATCGTGCAGTCACGAAAGCGCTTGCGCAGACGTTTGCGCAAACGCTTTCGTGTGCGGCCTCGATGGACAGAACGTTCAAGGGTGTCGACGGCTGGGTCGGCACACAGTCGGTCACTCGCCAGCTGTTCCTGCGCCCCGACGGCACCATCGGCAGCCGGCCCATCCGCCAGCTCGACAGCCTGCACATCAGCCCGCCTGCCACCGTGCACGCCACCAAGGTGACCGATGGAACGACCATGTCCCTCACCCACGGCGACGCCCTCGACGTGAATGCGACGATCGACGTGGCACGCTCTACCGCGACGTCGTTCACGCTCCGCCTGCGCGCGTCCAAGGCCGAAGGCGCCGAATTGCGCTACGACCTCGCCACCCACACCCTGACGCTCGACACCACCAGGGCCGGATACGCCGCGGGCGGCACCTGGTCCGCCACCGCGGCACCGGACGACCACGGCAAGCTGCATCTGCGAGTGCTCATCGACCGCTCCACCGCCGAGGTGTTCACGGGCGACGGCACGGCACTGAGCGCTCGCCTCTACCCCCGTTACCACGAATCCGACCAGGTAGAGCTGTCCGCCTCGGGCGGCGTTCTCGACGTCACGCGGGCACAGTCCTGGCGGATGGGCTCGAGCTGGAGTCCTCAGGACCAGGGCGCTCAAGCGCCGGCAGAGCTGTCAAGCCGACCGAGATAGGCAACGGAGCTCCCGCCGATTCGGCGGGAGCTCCGTTGGCAGTTCCACCACGTTGGCCAAGCCACCGCGTTCGAACAGCATGAGGGGCCCGGCTCGAGCCGGGCCCCTCATGTGTGCCTATCGAGTCGTACGAAACCGGGTCAGTGCGCGAGCGCCGGGATCGCCGACGCGTCCTGCTCTCCCTCCTCGCCGGACACGATGACCGGGTTGCCGCCCTGGTGGCCGGTGTTGACGAGGGCGATCACGATGAGTGCGGACAGCACCAGGATGCCGACCGCCCACCAGATCGCGGTGGCGTAGCCGTGCACCGCCGCCTGGTTGGCGAAGGCGACCTTGCCGAGGGCGGGCGCCTCGGCGGCGTGCGAGGTGATCCAGCTGGTGACGGCGCTGGCGGCGATGGTGTTGAGCAGGGCGGTGCCGATGGCGCCACCGACCTGCTGCGAGGTGTTGACCATCGCGGAGGCCACTCCTGCGTCGCGCGGCTCGACGCCGTACGTGGCCAGGCTCATGGCCGGCATGAAGGCCGTGCCCATGCCGAGGCCGAGCAGGAGCTGCGCGGGCAGCACCAGGCCGACGTACGAGCTGTCGGTCTGCATCTGGGTCAGGATCAGCATGCCGACCGCGGCGAGCAGGAAGCCCGGTGCCATGAGCAGCCGCGGTGAGACACGGGTCATGAGGCGGGCGCCGATCTGCGTCGAGCCGGTGATCATGCCCGCGACCATCGGCAGGAAGGCGAAGCCCGTCTGCACCGGGGAGTAACCCTTGACGATCTGCAGGTAGTAGGTCAGGAAGAGGAACAGGCCGAACATCGCGATGACGGCCAGGCCCAGCGAGAGGTACACGCCACCACGGTTCCGGTCGGCCACCACGCGCAGCGGCAGCAGCGGCGCCCGTACCTTGCTCTCGACCAGCGCGAACGCGACGAGCAGCACGACGGCCGCGACGAACAGGCCGATGGTCGCGTTCGCGGTCCAGCCGTCGGACTCGGCGCGGGTGAAGCCGTAGACCAGAGAGACCAGGCCAAGGGTTGCCAGGACGATGCCAGGGATATCGAGGCCGTTGCTGTTGCGGCTGCCGACGGGCTCGCGGATGACGAGGAAGGCGCCGGCGGCGGCGATGACGGCGAAGGGGATGTTGACAAAGAACGTCCAGCGCCAGTCGAGGTATTCGGTCAGGAAGCCGCCGAGGATCAGGCCGACGGCGCCACCACCGCCGGCGATGGCGCCGTAGATGCCGAACGCCTTGGCGCGCTCTCTGGCCTCGGTGAACATCACTGCGAGCAGCGACAGTGCGGCGGGCGCCAGCAGCGCGCCGAACGCGCCCTGGAGCGCGCGGGCGCCGAGCAGCATCGCCTCGTTCGCCGCGGCGCCGCCGAGCGCGGAGGCTCCGGCAAAGCCGATCAAACCGAGTGTGAAGGCACGCTTGCGGCCCCACAGGTCCGCGATCCGGCCGCCGAAGAGCAGCAGTCCGCCGAATGCCAGGGCGTAGGCGGTGATCACCCTCTGGCGGTTGGCGTCGGAGATACCAAGGTCCGTCTGGGCAGAGGGCAGCGCGATGTTCACGATCGTCGCGTCGAGCACGACCATCAACTGGGCTATGGCGATGAATGCGAGGGCTTTCCAGCGGCGGGGGTCCAGTTGGACCTGGGCCGTTTCAGGCATGGGTTAACTCACTAACGGTGCGGAGGAAGCGAATTCGGTGAATTCGGCACGAAAAAGGTAAGTAGTGATGTAGCGCTTGGGAGTACGGGGACTCAGGCGGTCGGCGTGGTCGTGGTCAGTGGTGCCGTTGGAGGTCCTCGAACGTCGCGGCGGTTCCGGGCAGGGTAGACCGCGCCGGAGCACGCAGGCCGTCGAGGAAAAGCTGCAGATGACGGTCTACGAACCTGTCGAGATTCAGGCACGCGGTACCCGGCAGCGGCCGGGTGAGAAGCGGCAGTGCGATCATGATGTCACCGCCGGTCACGTCAGGGCGGAGCAGGCCCGAACTGCGCGCCTGGTCCATGATGTCCTCCAAAGCCCGTTCGAGGCGAACGCGTTTTTCGGCGAGCTCGGCGGCGATCAGTTCGTAATCGTCGGACAGAATCGGACAGAGGGCCCCGATCCGTTCGCCGGCCGCGCCGTGCACGAAGCGCTGCAGCGCCTCGAACGCGTCCGGTGCCTCGGCGAGCGCCGATTCGGCCAGCTCCACGATCCGGTTCATGACCTCCAGGGTCACCTGGCGGATCAGCTCTGAGCGGTCGGCGAAGTGCCGGTAGATGGTGGCGTTACCCACCCCGGCCCGCCGCGCGATCTCGTCGAGGGTCACCTCGGCGCCGTACTCCACGAACTCCTCACGTGCGGCGTCCACGATCCGCTCCCGGTTGCGTGACGCATCCGCCCGCAGCCGGGGAACGCGGCTCCGCTCGGCGGTCGTGCTCACGGTGCCCACGGCGGCGCTCCCTTCTGTCGTCTGTCGTGCAAATCGGCGAATGACTCCCCGTTTCGGAGACCTACCTGTAAACGGGGACTCCATCCCCGGATATTTCGCAAAGCCGTTATGAGCTGCATCACATGCCACATCACGCATGGCAGAAGGGTCCCCTCATGTCCTGCCGCCCGCGGGCAACCGACGTGGTCACACACCGTGGGCGATCAGTGCGTGTCTCACCGGCGTTTCGCGCTGACGGCTGCTGGCGGGTCGCCGCTTGGTGGCTGCGCTGACGCCGGCCGCCATGTGCCCGTCGTGATCGCGGCAGCAGTCGTTGGGAGGTGGTGGCGGTGCGCTGATCACCGAGGTGGTGATACCAGGCCCGTCTCGTAGGCGATGATGACGAGCTGGATCCGGTCGCGGGCGTTGAGTTTGGTGAACAGCCGCGCCACGTGAGCTTTGGCGGTGGCCACGCTGATGTGCAGGTGGGCGGCGATCTCGCTGTTGGACATGCCGCGCCCGACGAGGGTCAATACCTCGCGTTCCCGCTCGGTGATGCCATTGGCCGCCCGTCGCTCGGGGGCGGGCTCGGGTCGGCCGACGAACTCCTGGATCAGGCGGCGGGTGACGCTCGGCGCGATCAGGGCGTCGCCGGCGGCGACCACGCGGATCCCGGCGAGGATGTCCTCCAGCGCCATGTCCTTGACGAGGAATCCGCTCGCACCGGCGCGGAGCGCGGCGTAGACGTAGTCGTCATCGTCGAACGTGGTGAGGACGAGGACACGTGCCGTCTCGGAACCCGCGGTGATGATCCGGGTGGCTTCGATGCCGTCCATTCCAGGCATGCGGATGTCCATCACCACCACGTCGGGTTGGATGTCCCTGACCAGCTGGACCGCCTGAGCGCCGGTTCCGGCCTCTCCCACGATGTCGAGGTCGGGGGTGTCGGCGATGAGTACGCGCAGGCCGGCGCGGATCAGGGGTTGGTCGTCGGCGAGCACGACGCGGACCGTCATCGGGCCCCGGCGGGCACCGGCAGCCGGGCCGCCACCCGGAAGCCGCCTTCGGGGCGGGGCCCGACGGAGAGGTCACCGTGCAGCAGGCCGACCCGCTCGCGCATTCCGACGACGCCATAACCGGTGCCCGCGATGGTGCAGCCGCGCCCGTCGTCGACGACCTCGATGGACAGCTCCTCGTCCTGATGGTCGACAGTCACCCGGCAGTGGCCGGTGCCCGCGTGGCGCACCACGTTGGTGACCGCCTCCTGGATGATGCGGAAGGCGGACAGGTCGATGTCGGCGGGAAGCGGACGCCGCTGCCCCCGCCACTGCACGTCGACGCGGACACCGGCGTCCGCCGTCGTCGCGGCCAGCCGGTCGAGGTCCGCCAGGCCCGGTGACGGGTCCAGCGGTGCCGCATCTGATTCAGATCCCGGTTCGGCCCGGCGGAGCGCGCCGAGCATCCGCCGGAGCCCCGACAGCGTCTCCCGGCTGGTGGCCTCGATGGCGCCAAGGGCGTTGCGGGCCTCGGCCGGCTGGGTGTCGATGACCCGGCTGCCCATGCCGGCCTGGATGGCGATGATGCCGATGCTGTGGGCGACCATGTCGTGCAACTCGCGGGCGATCCGCAGCCGTTCGGCCGTGACCGCCTGGACCGTGGCCTGGGCACGCAGCGTCTCGGCGTAGACGTGGCTCTGGCGCATCGAATTGCCGATCAGCCAGGCGATGACGACCGTCGACGCGACGGCCAACTGCGTTGAGGTGCCGAACCCGGGCACCACCCGCGAGGCGAAGTAGCCGACCAGCACGCCGAACGTCATGACGGCGGCGGCGATCGAGATCCGGCGCGGACGGGTGGCCGCGATGAAGTAGACGGCGATGTCGACCGCCAGAATCTGCAGGAGCGCGGTCTGCCGCGAATGCAGCGCCAGCGTCTCGGCGAGTGAACCGGCGAGCAACAGGGCGAGGGCCGGCAGCGGTCTGCGGTGCAGCAGAGCGGCGGGCAGCACCAGGACGACGGCCATGACCAGGAGCTCCGACAACGGGTCGGAAGGAACCCCGGCTACAGGGATGGGTCGCGGCCCATTCTGCGGCCGGACGAATGTGTACGCGATGAACCCACACCAGATGAAGGCCATCCATACGCCCGGTGGCACGCGCTTGAGCAGCGGGGGACGTGGCGTGACGGACATGCGCCGATCGTAACCGCCCTATCCCCGCCAGGGCATTGGCCCGTTGGCGTAAGCCCCCGGGCTACAGACGCCTCCGCGAATGTGGCCGACGGCCCGATGCCGTGCGGGCGGGGCCCACGACACCGTTGATCGCTCTACCGGAGCCTTAATCGACGGAGCGGTGTTGTGAGACGTTGGGTTGCGCCCGCCATATACGGTGCGCTGGCAGTCGAAGTCGCGTTGATCGTGTGGTTCGCCGCCACGTATAACGCGTTGGACTTCTACATCTACACATTGGGTGGGCGTGCCGTAACACGGGACACGCATCTCTACCTAGCCCAGCTCGCTGCTCATTGGTTCACCTACACGCCTTTTGCGGCCGCCTTGTTCAACCCCATAGCCGCGATACCGATCGTCATCGCTCGAGTGATGTGGGAGCTGGCATCGGTCGTGGCGTTCGCGTCGGCATGCGTGACCACCTTGAAGCTGGCCGGCTACCGTGCTTCGAGGACCGCGGTCGCCGCCGTCGTGGTCACGGGCTTGCTGCTGGAACCCATGTGGCATTCGCTGTTCCTGGGTCAGATCAATCTGTTTCTTCTTGCCCTCATACTCATCGACGTCCGGCGTGTCTCTCGCGGTCGTCATGCGGGGATCGGCGTCGGCATAGCGGCTGCGATCAAGTTGACCCCGGCCATCTTCATCATTCTATTTCTGCTCACGAGGCGAACCAGGGCAGCTGTGACGGCAGCCGGAACCTTCGTCCTCTGCGGACTTATCGCGTATCTCATCGCGCCGGGCGCCTCCCGGCTCTATTGGCTGCACGTCTTCTACGACACCAAACGTGTCGGCGCCCCCTATATCAGCAACCAATCCCCCTACGGCGCGGTCCTCCGGATCTTCGGAGGAGTGGATCACGTCGGTGCCTGGTATCTCCTGGTGCCGCTCACGATCGGGGTCGCAGGGCTGACGGTGGCAGCCGTGTTGGGCAGACACAACGACTGGCTGGGCGCGGCGGCAGTGACCGGCGCAACCGGCCTATTGGTCTCACCGATCTCCTGGACGCATCACTGGGTGTGGATCATGCCGGCCCTTGTCGTGCTCGCGCGGGGCGGGACCGGCAGCCGGATCGCCGCGCTGTGCGGGTACCTGCTCTTCATCATGGCGCCGATGTGGTGGACACCTCGTTCCGGTGGACCACGCGAGTACGGATTTCACGGGTGGCTGACACTCATCGCCAACTGCTACCTGGTAGCCGGACTGGCCTTTCTGGCGTACATGACCAGGCGCGCCTACCTGACATCAAAGGTCAACGTCCACTCGCCGGTGACGGTCGAACTCATGCCTCTCGTAGCAGAAAGAGTTGGCAGTTCGTCAGGGAATTCGTGACGACTGGATGGACCTGTGTACCCAGGAATCCGCATCGCGTCCGTGGCGGCCGCGCCTACCTCACAGGGACTCGGTCTCCGAGTTCGCCGTCGGCTGGGATGAGG
Organism: Actinomycetes bacterium; assembly: GCA_025964575.1. GTDB lineage: Bacteria > Actinomycetota > Actinomycetes > Streptosporangiales > Streptosporangiaceae > Actinomadura_E. The sequence goes on along the minus strand of JAOPYO010000017.1, from coordinate 33,902 downwards.
GCGACCGTGCGTAGCTCGTCGGCTTACCTGCGGTGTCCCTCCGGCGAGGTCTGGGGCTGACCGGCGGACGCGGCCGCGTGGCACGCGCCGCGGCCGTCGGCTCGGGCGACGATCCGGCCCGCCTCGATGCGGATGGCGACCTCGGTCGCGTCGCTGACGGCGGGCACGCCGGCCGCCGCGGCGAGGGCGCCCGAGTCGTCGAACACCAGCTGCAGGCGCGGCCATGCCGACGGCGGGAATGCCTGCCATAGGCAGCCGCAGAGGTCGGCGACGGCCAGTCGCGCCAGCGGTCCCAGCTCATCGGGGTCGCCGGTGACCAGGACGGCGGTGACCTGGGTCCCGGGCGGTGCGGCCCGCACCGCCTCCTCGACGGCTTCGAGCCGGTGCAGCCCGAGAATCGCCACCACGCCGTCGCCGGTGAGCCGCGCGGGCTCGCCGCGCACCGCGTCCACCGCGCGCGGAGGGGACCACGGCTCGTCGGCGGGCCGCGCCTGCGGGATCCATGGCACGTGCGGGGGCGCCCACCCGTCGCCCAGATCGAGACCCGCCAGGTGCTCGCAGACGCTGATGACGTCGAAGGGTTCGATGAAGCCGGGCGCGGCGGCGGCCATCTGGCTCGCGCCATGCAGGGTCGTGAGGACAGCCTCCGCGACGCGCACCCGGCGGCCGGGCGGGGTACCGGACGGCCGCAACCGCTCCAGGGCCAGTCCGAGCAGGATCGCGTCCAGCTTCATCAGCTGCGCGAACGGCTGGCGGGTTCGCTCCTCGGCGATGATTTCGGGCATCAGATCCATACTGAGCCGAGCCGCGCCGTGCTGCTCATCCGTGGCGAGGGGGAGCCGGGCGACCCAGGCGCGGGCGAGCGCACCGAGAGCCTCGCGAGCGGTGCGGTCCGGCTCCGGGTGTGGCGGCTCGGGTGCACGCTCGGCGAGGTCGGCCAGGACGGCGAAGTAGAGGGCCCGTTTGCCGGGGAAGTTGGAATAGACCCCGCCGCGGGTGAGCCCGGCGCGCTCGGCGATGCTGTCGATCTTGGCGTCGCGGAAGCCGCGCTCGGCGAACTCGTCCCTGGCAGCGGCCAGCACCTTGGCGCGGTTGAGCCCTTGCATTTCTGTCCTGGTGAGCCGGCCCATCGTCCTCCTCGTCCCAGCGATTGCCGCGCGCCGCGATCCAAGATACCGTGACCATCCAGATGATGAGATCATATGATTAGAACATCCGAAATTCGGGAGAATTCATGACCGGCACCAGCCTCGATGTGAGCGGCGTCCCCGAGATCGACCTCACCGACACCGAGGTGCTACGCGACCCCTTTGCCGCTTACGGGCACGCCCGAGAGCGCTCGCCGCTGGCGCGGCTCCTGATCCCCGGTCTCGGCCCGATGTGGGCCCTCACCCGGCACGAGAGCGCCAGGGCGATGCTGGGCGACCCGCGGTTCGAGATCAACGCCGGCAGCTTCATCCGACCGGACGTACCCGAAGACTGTCTGCCTTACATGCGGACCATGACCGAAATGGAGGGGCCGGAGCACGCGCGGCTGCGCAGGCTGGTGGCACCCGCGTTCACCGCGCGCCGCGCCGCCGAGTTCCGGCCGCGGAACGAGCCGATCGTCGAGAACCTGCTCGACAACCTGCCGGGCCACGCCGAGCGCGGCTCGGTGGACCTGCTGCGGCACTTCGCGCGGCCGTTGCCGATCGAGGTGATCTGCGAGCTGGTCGGCATTCCCGAGCCCGACCGCCCGCGGTGGCGCGAGTACGGTGCCACCATCGCGGCAGGCTCGGGCCAGGGGTTCGCCGAGGCCATACCGGGCATCATGGAAGGCGCCAAGGCGGCGATAGCACGCCGACATGACGAACCCGGTGACGACCTGGTCTCGGACCTCATCCGCGTGCAGGCCGAGGACGGGGATCGGCTCAGCGACACCGAGGCGGTCACGCTGGTCTGGCACCTGGTCCTCGCGGGACAGACGCCCACGAACCTGATCGCCAACGCCGTGGCGGCCCTGCTCTCCCACCCCGGACAGCTCGCCGCGTTGCGCGAGGATCCCGGGCTCATGCCGCGCGCCGTCGAGGAGCTGATGCGCTGGTGCGGTCCGACACTGCTGTCGATACCCCGCTACGCGCGGGAGGACGTCGAGCTCTGCGGCGCGCTGGTGCGCACGGGCGAGCCCGTCACCGCCGCGATCGCCGCCGCCAACCGCGACCCGCGCGCGTTCGCCGACCCCGACCGGCTCGACATCAGCCGAGCCGCAGGACCTTCGGGCCACCTGGGCTTCGCCCACGGGCCACACTTCTGTCTCGGGGCGTCGCTGGCCCGCGTACAGACCGAGGTCGCGCTCACCGCACTGCTGCACCGCTTTCCCGACCTGGCGCTGGCCGTCGCCCCGGAAGAAGTGCGCGTCCCCGACCCGGGCACCTGGCGTCTGGCGTCACTGCCCGTGATCCTCTGACCCCCAGGCCTGACCTGGTCCTCCCGCGCTCCGGCCCGCACAACCGTTGAGGAGACGTTTCCGAATGGCACGCACCAGTAACGGCGACCTGCTGAAGTGCACGTTCTGCGGGAAGAGCCAGAAGCAGGTTCGTAAGCTCATCGCGGGTCCGGCTGGTGTCTATATCTGTGACGAGTGCGTCGAGCTCTGTAACGAGCTTATCGAGGAGGAGCTCAACGAGTCCGCCGAGGGCGGGCTGCAGGAACTGCCGAAACCGCGGGAGATCTACGAGTTCCTCGAGCAGTACGTCGTCGAGCAGGAGAACGCCAAGAAGGTGCTCTCGGTGGCGGTCTACAACCACTACAAACGCATCCGGGCGGGAGCCGGTGGGAACGGGCAGTACGCCGCGAAGGAAGAGCCGGTCGAGCTCGCCAAGTCCAACATCCTGCTGAAGCTGATCCAGGCCGCCGACTACGATGTCACGAAGGCCGAGACCGGCATTATCTACATCGATGAGATCGACAAGATCGCCCGCAAGAGCGAGAACCCCTCGATCACCCGAGACGTCTCCGGCGAGGGCGTCCAGCAGGCGCTGCTGAAGATCCTGGAGGGCACCACCGCGAGTGTGCCGCCGCAGGGCGGCCGCAAGCACCCGCACCAGGAGTTCCTCCAGATCGACACGAGCAACGTGCTGTTCATCGTCGGCGGTGCGTTCGCCGGCCTGGAACGGATCATCGAGCAGCGGGCCAACCGCAAGGGCGCCGGGTTCGGCGCCGCGATCCGCACCAAGCAGGAACGGGAGAAGGAGGACGCCTTTGCCGAGGTCATGCCCGAGGACCTGCTGAAGTTCGGGCTGATCCCGGAGTTCGTCGGCCGGCTCCCCGTCGTGTCGACCTTCCAGCCGCTGGACCGGACGGCGTTGAGGCGGATCCTCACCGAGCCACGCAACGCGCTGATCAAGCAATACCAAAAGCTCTTCGAGATCGACGGCGTCGAGCTGGAGTTCACCGACGACGCCATCGGCGCGATCGCCGAACAGGCACTGCTCCGCCGCACCGGCGCCCGAGCGACCCGAGCGATCCTCGAAGAGATCCTGCTCAACGTGATGTACGAGGTACCGAGCCGGAACGACGTCGCCCGCGTCGTGGTCAACCGCGACACCGTGCTCCACAACGTCAACCCGACCCTGGTGCCGCGACAGCAGCCCGACCACAAACGGGAGCGCCGCGAAAAATCTGCCTAAGCGTCGAACGCCACCGTCGCCGTCTGGTGATGGACCTCGACGTTGTCCCAAATTCCGTCGAGCCGGCGCAGACACATGCCGGCGCGTTCACATGGAGTGACGCTGAGCGAGAAGCGGCGAGCGTGGCGGCCCTGCACCTTGCCGGTGAATCGATAGGTCATGGGCCGTGCTCCTGCGCACACCCTGAGGTCACCGTCAATCGGCGAGCAATCTGGGCACCTACCTCTCCCCGGATCGGAGCGCAGATCGATGACCACCCGCCGCTGGTCGCCTGGCGCCAACACCACCTCGCCCTGCCAGTAGCCGGTCAGCGTCGGCTGCCCGGTCAACGATATGGCCCACGGATTCAGCAGCGCATGCCCCACATACGGCACGGCGAGGCCAACGATGATCAAGCCGGTCCTTCACGGTGGGTCGCCGATCGTAGCCCAGTCCGATCTGGGTGAGTACCAGGTCCGCGAGATCTAAGTGCAAGTACTCATCCGCCGCGAAGCCCCAGCCCAGCACGATGAACCAATCGTTCCGAATGGAGGGGGCCCATGAGATTCCGTTTGCCGAAGACCTGTGCTGCGCTGCTGCTCGCAGTTGCGGGCTGCGGGGACCCGGCTCCGGCCGCAGGGCCGACGCCATGGAAGATGGAGGTCGAGGACGCGTCGGTACGCGTCGATCCCCAGGTGGTCACGGTCGGGCCGAAAGACGTGTGGGTGTTCGGCGGACGCGGCTCGGCGGACAAGACGCGGTGGCCGACGGCCAGGCACTGGAACGGCAAGAGCTGGAGCAAAGCCGACCTTCCGGGCGGCCGGATCGGCGCGGTGCGGGCGGCCGGGGCGTCCTCGACGTCCGATGTCTGGGCGGTGACCGAGAGCGGGGCGGATGGGACCGTCCTGCGCTGGGACGGCGCCCGCTGGACGGTCGCGCAGCACCTCCCGGGCTTCTCCGTGACGGACATGGAGGTGTTCTCCCCGCAAGACATCCGGCTCTACGGCACGGGGGAGAGGACATCCGGCGGCCTGTGCTGGAGCCATACGGCGTCCGGATGGTCGAAAACCACCCTGCCGTTCATGCCCTCCCACACCAGCGCCCGATCCGCCCGGGACGTCTGGGCGCTCACTTTCGAGGGGACGCTGCACCACTACAACGGCCTCGACTGGAAGGAAGTACCGCTGGGCGACGTCCTGCCGTCCACCAAGAGACACCACCTGATGGAGAGGGGACACCTTTTGGAGATCACTGCCACCGCCGACGGCATCTGGATCACCGTCGAGGACGTTGGCGGCATACCCTCGCAAAAGGGATCCGCCGAGGAGGACGATTTCCCTTACCGACCCATGGCCCCGCCCGGCCCTGACCTGTCGTCCCTTCTCCTGCACGGCGACCCCACGGGCAACCGCTGGACGGCCGAGAGCATCATGGGCAAGACGGGACGCCTCAGCCAGTTCGGCGCACCGATCATCGACGCGGACGGTGGCGTCTGGCTCATCGGCTCCTTCGACGTTAACGCCTACGAGTCCGCCCTCGCCTACCGAACTCCCACCGGCACCTGGACCCGAACCAAGATCCGGACCTCCCGGTTCAGGGACTTCGAGGTCCGCGCCTTCGCCCGTATCCCAGGCAGCACCCGCTTCCTCGTCGCGGGCAGGGACGACGAGCGCGGTGCGATCCTGTCCACCCGCTGAGCTTGACTCGGACGCACCGGTCAGGGGATTGGCGTCGCGAGCTCGTGTCGCTAACCCCTGCCCCCGGCATCGCGGTAGCTCCATCCAACGCCCGGCCCCATTGCGCCACGTTGCCTCGGCGTCTGCGGAGGTGTCCGGATCAGTTCTTAGTAGCCGGGGAAGACCTTGCGCAGGTCATCGAGTGTGATGGTGTCTGCGGTGAGCTGCACCGTGGCCGGGGTGTGTTCGGGGGCGTGGCGGCCGGAGATCAGGCGTAGCCACCATTCCGCGGGAGTGGTGAGCACTCTGTCGGGGTCGGTGGGGGTTTGGATGAGGGCGACCGTGTCGCGTACGTCGAGTCCGAAGGAACGCTGCGGGGACGTGGTGTGCACCGCGATGGTCACCGTGCGGCCGTGGAGGTTGTCGGCTTTGCCGATGAAGCCGATGAGCATGCCCGCCTGGTCGATCAGCAGTTCGGTGGCTTCCGGGGCCAGGGTCGCTGCCGGGTCGAACACGACCTTGATGTCCCAGAGGTGGTGGGCGAACTCATTGAGGCGCAGGCCGGCGGCGGTGGCCAGGTCCACGGGTGCGGGAAGGAAGCCCAGGTCGATGCGGAGCTGCTCCCTGGTCGGCGCGTCAAGGCCTTCGTAGCGGTGCACCAGCGTCCCGTTCGCGAGCACGAAGGCCTCGGCCCGCTCGGCGGGGGACATCGCGTCCCACCGCGCCCAGACGCCCTGGTTGAACTCGCCGCCTGGGGCGCCCGTGGCGTTCAGTGCGGCTTCGAGACCGCCCAAGGCGATCTCCGCATCGCTGCCCAGGTGGCTCAGTACCTGTGAGATGTCCCATTGCGAGGCCCCGGATCCGCGGGTGAGGTCACCGGCGGTGAAGCCGCTGACGAGAGCGGTGAGCTCGTCGTGGCCCGTACGCAAAGCCTTGATCGTCTGGTCGGTCCGATCGGTCATCGATGGTCTCCGGGGTCTAGGGTCGTCCTGCTTGGGCAATGATCACTTGGCACCTCGGGTGAAGCTAACGCGAGAAAGTTGAAGTATCAAGTGATCCGTGATGGTCGGCCTGTGCCGCACCTACGCTCTGTGCTTGGCGGCGATCGACGATGACCACTGTCACAGACCCTGCCAGTCAGGCCGGCGCCGACCCGCCCGTTGAGCACGTGCCTGTGGTCGCCGCGCGCAATCGGACGCCCCGATCCCAGGCTGGGGGCGACCAGGACCGCCCTCGGCGAGGAAGACGTGGCAGGCATTGAGGTTGGGATGGAGCGCGTGGTTGCCGGAGTTCCTTGTCGGTGAAGATCCGCTGTGTTGAGGGCGTTGAGCTGTCGCTCCGGCTTTGGCCTGCCGGTCTAGATCCGTAGTGAACCGCTGATCGCTGGGTTACCGCCATCCAGAATTCGGCGACGTGCCGCGGCTGGTGGTGAGATCACGAATTTATTGGTGTTCGCGGTTATCGCCGCCGCCGACCTGCTCCAGGATCTGGGCCTCGCTGGTGCCATCGGTGTCGCCGTCCACCGCCTGGCCAGGCAGCACGGTGAGCGGGTCGATCCCGGCCCAGAAGTCCTCTGGCCCGGTGCCCTCGGCGAGCGCGGTGCCCTGCTCGATCCGGTCGAGTCCGTCGAGGAAGGCGTCGGCCGATTCCAGCCGGTCGCTGGTCTCACCCCTGGTTGTCCTTGCCTTTTTCCTTCTCTGCGTAGGTGAGACACATACCGAGGATGAAGAGGTAGAACAGAGTGTAAAGAGGGATGAGGAACAGGCTCACGTACCAGGGAAGCGAACGCAGCATGATCTCCAGAGCTGGGTAGGCGACCAAAATGACGAACGCTGAACGGAAAAGTTTGCTCCTACGGCTCCGCGCCTGCCCTGGCGACATGTAGAAGAGGAAAACAAGCACCAAGAAAGTGGCAGCGGAATCGAGGACAACGAACAGGATCGTCAACCAAAGGTTGAGATGATCTCCGAAACGACCGATTTCGGGGAACGCTTGGTCGACGAAGTTGTGGTGCGCCGTCCAGGAGAGCAGGCCAGCCAGAGCTAGACCGACGAGCCCGACTATGAAAGCGACCCCGCCCGAGAAGGTCTCTGGAGCGGCCGAGCCCGAGGGCTTGGCCGCCTTCTCGTTCCCGGGCCGTGATTGGCGGGGAGCGCTGCCGGTAGGACCCGCGGCCGCTTTCGTGCGGATCTCCGGGAGACGAGGGCGGGGCCGACTGGGTCTCGGCTCGGCCTTTCCGGCCCCCACCCGGTCTAGCGGGCGCTCCACCCCGCCGGAGGCGGCGGACGGGACAGCGGGCGGCGGAGTCCGCAGGACGGACTGGTCCGGGGACGTGGCACGCGACCGGGGCGGCCCGGTCGGGAGCATTCGAAGCACCTCGCTGACCTGGGTGCCGGATGCGGGACGGTCACCGGGGTCCTTGTTGAGCAACTGCAGGACGAGATGTTCGAGTTCGGCAGGGACGTCCGGACGGAGCCCGGTGAGATTGGGCGGGGGGGCGGTGAGGTGCTGACGCATCAGGGCGGGCAGTGACGGCCCGGCGAACGGCGGTGCTCCAGTCAGCAGCGCGTGCAGGGTACATCCGAGGGAGTAGAGATCGGATTGCGCGTTCACGGCGCTGCCCTCGTACTGTTCGGGCGCCATATATGCGGGTGTACCCAGGACACTCCCGGGTGTGGTGAGGGAGACGGTCGCGTCGGCGTACCGGGAGATACCGAAGTCGCAGATCTTCACGCCGCCTTCTGTCAGTTCCATCAGGTTGGCGGGCTTGATGTCGCGGTGCACCACACCATTGCGGTGCGCGTACGCCAGCGCGTCGGCGACCTGCGCCATGAGTGGCACCACCCGTTCGACGGGCAGTCCCGCTGGACTGGCCGTGAGCATCGCGTTGAAGTCGACACCGTCCAGCAGCTCCATCACGAAGAACGGATGCCCGTCGTGCTCGCCGATGTCGTGCACGACCGTGATTCCGGGGTGCTGCAACGCGGCTGCAGTCCTGGCCTCGTTCCGCAGCCGTGCGATCAACGCCGCATGACCGTGCAGGTCGGCGAGCACGATTTTGATCGCGACGGTTCGGCCCAGCCCCCGATCGGTGGCGGACCACACCTCACCCATCCCGCCCCGGCCGAGCCGAGTTCCCAATTGATACTTCCCGCCGAGCAACGCCCCGGGCTCCACCGCACCGTCCCTCTCGCACTCACGGCCAGGCGATGGTGAGGTCCTCCTGGTACGACCTCGACCAGATCGCTTCAGGACATGGACTTTCACTCTGAAGACTGGCTTCTTCCCAAAAGGTGGTCTTCCTGGAGCCTAGTGGGGGTTATCTGCTTAGTCCCGTCTTGGCACCAGCCCCGTGACGAGCGGTAGATCTGGGCGGGAGCGTCGACCACGCATGAATTTCAGCCGACGTTGACAGGGAGGGGGCTCGGTTCCGGTAGCCGCCGGCGGGTGAGCACTCTTGGAGCCAGGATCGACTGAGTCCTTGTCACAGACCTTGCCCCGCCGGTCGGCCCGGGAGGCGAGACCGCTGATGGTGGATGTGCCGCGCGCCGACGAGCATCCCTCACCAAGTCCTGAATCTGCCACTCCTGAAACCACCCGGCGTCATGACGCCGGGTGAGAGGCAGCCCAGCGAGAAGGTTTGGCATCAGGATGTTCCTCCGAGATCTACGGTCCTGCCGTGCCCGGAGGGAAACGACGCCTGGTGCGGCAGGCCTGTTGACCAGGCCTGCCGCGGCTCGGCTCAACTCACGGTCAGGGTGATCGCGGCGGTGTGCAGGGTGCCGCCCGTCTGGAACTGAAGGAACAGCCGGTAGTTCCCCTTCTTGGAGAATTCGGTGTGGAAGGACAGAGTCGGCCCGCCGTTGGCGGTCTTCGCGGTGCCTTCCGGGTGCAGGTGGGCGAAGGCCAGGTCGCCCTTATGGACGGCCGTCACGTGTGCGTAGGTGTCTAGATAGGGCTGCAGGTCGTGGACCGGCTTCCCGTTCTTGGACACGGTGACGGTGAGGGGGTGTGCCATCCCGGCCATCGGCTCACCCGAGAGGGTGAGGGTGTAGCCATCGATGGTCGTGGTCGTGGACGGCTTGGGCAGCGCGGAGGTGGCCGCGGTGCCGGGCACGGTGATGGTCTGGCTCAGCACCAGTGGTACGGCCTTGCCTGCGTTGTCCTTGGTGATGAACGAGGTGTACGCGCGGTAGGAGCCGGGCTTGATCGCCGTGAGCGGCGCGGTCCAGGTGCCGTCCTTGGCCATGGTGGGGTGGACGTGCTGGAAGCCAGTCAAGTCCGAGCGGATCAGGTAGAAGTGCATGAGCTTGGTCTGGTCCGGTTCGAACGCGGTCACCGGCTTGCTGTTGGTTCCCACGATCTGGAAGCGGACGGACGCCGCCTGTCCGGCGACCAGCTTCGATTCCTGGGGCATGAGACTGAACCCGGAGGCGGTGGCCGCGAGGCCGTCGCTGGCGGCCCCTGACATCCCGGGCATGCCCTCCATGGACTCCATGGAATGGGCCGAGCCGCTGGGGGAGGCCGTCGGGCTGTTGTGGGACATGGCCGGCATGTTGTCGTGGCCGGAGCCGCCGCAGGCGGCCAGTCCGATCCCGAGCGCGGTGGACAGGCCGAGACCGGCGACGAGGCGCCGGGAACGCGTGAAGGAGAACAACATCTGTTTGTGATCTTTCCGGGTGGCACGCGCGCAATGCGCCGTGCGGATGACGGGACGCATGGTCCGGTCAGGCAGGTCGCCATGGCGAAGCCCCTGACCGGAGCGTGCCCGTCACGTCCGGGAAATACACAATTGCAGGAGCAGGCTGGCGCCGCTTGCCGGGGGCGCGCGCGTCCGAGCGCCACGGCGGTTCACCCGGCGAAGCAACAGCAGCACCGGCAGCAGCGCCACCAACGCGCCGGGCGCCGGGGTCTGAGCCGTCACCGCTCTGGGGAGGTTCGCCGAGCAGAGCTGCCCATGACCGGCCCAGCGATGGCTATCCAGTGAGACCACGTGATCTGTCCCGGCCCAGTCCGCCTGCGACGCAACGCTCGAAGGATGGGCGACCACGACGGCGGTATTCATCTCGTCGTGCATCGCGCCGGCAGCAGGTGCCGCGCCGCTCGCACCGTCGTGACACCCCACCGCACCGGTTGCGGTGCCGTGCATGAAGAACAGACCGGCCAGGACCGCGACCACAACAATGACGCGGGCCCTGCCCCGCCTCATCGTCCTCGCTGCGCGTCCCACGTCAGCCGGCCTCGTCCGTCGTCGTTGGCATCTCGGACTTGAACCATACCCCATAGGGGTGTATAGGTGGGCGAGCGCCGGACCGTCGGGCTAGCCGAAATAAGCAGCGAGTCCGGTGGCGAGGGATTCGGCGATGCGCTGGCGGAAGTTGGGGTCGGCCAGCTTGGCGATGTCTCCGGGATTGGCCATATTGCCGGTCTCGATGAAGACCTTCGGCACCGTGGACAGGTTCAGCCCGCCCAGGTCGCCTCGTACGTCGAGGGCGTCCTTGCCGATGTAGTCGGAGTAGGAAATGCCGGTGCCCCGCAGGTATGCGGCCCGCAGGGCCAGGGCGAGGCGGCTCGAGTCCTTGACGATCTTGTCGGTGTGGCCTTTTATCGGGGCCGGTTCGATGATGTGGAAGCCGTGGCCGCTCTTGGGGGCCCCATCGGCGTGCACGGACAGTGCGACGTCGGCCTTGGCCTGGTTGCCGATCGCCGCCCGCTCATTGATGCACGGGCCGACGCCGGTGTCGTTGTTCCGGGTGAGCACGACCTTGGCGCCGCGTGCCTGCAGGATTTTCTTCAGCCGGTTGGAGACGTCCCAGGTGTAGGCGTGCTCGGAGTAGCCGGAGGCGGATTCTGTCCCGGTGGTGTCGCACTCCTTGCGCCCGTTGACGATGTCCACCTTCCGATTGATGTCCGACGGATGAGCCCCATTGCCACCGTTGTGCCCGGGATCCAACACGATGGTCTTTCCCGTGAAGGGCTTGGACTTCTTACCCTTGGCCTTCCCTACAGGGGTGCCGGCGGATGTGGTGGTCCCTCCGGCGGCAGCGCCGGAGGTAGAGGCCTGAGGTGCATTGGTGTTGCCGCTACCGCACGAGGTCAACACACTGATCGACGCCACGATGGCCGCGTAGACGGCGGACCTCTCATGGCCACTGCTCACAACCGAACCTCCGTGACTTGTCTGTTACCAACCTGGCCAGTGTGCATGCGGCTGGACCCAACATCTGACCAAAATCACCAAACCACGTTCTGAGACCGGCAAAGCGTTGGCGCGCTTGTGTTAGCTAGCCGACGCGGACGCCACCGGCGAAGGAGGGATGACTCGAGAGTGGGCTGATCTTGACGACGTCGCCGGTCTGAGGAGCGTGGACCATGTTGCCGTTCCCGATGTACATGCCCATGTGGTGCAGGTCGGAGTAGAAGAAGACCAGGTCTCCGGGCTTGAGCTGGGCGCGGGTGACGTGCACGCCGGAGTTGTACTGGCTGCCGGTGTAGTGCGGAAGGCTGATGCCGACCCGGGCGTAGGCGTACAGGGTGAGCCCGGAGCAGTCGAAGCCTTTGATGTTGGCGCCCTGAGCCACTCCGTAGCTGGGACCCGAGGCCGTTCCACCGCCCCAGGAGTAGGGAGTGCCGAGCCGGGCCAACGCCGCCCTGACAGCACCCATGGCCTTGGCCGAGGCGCCACCGGCAGCGACGTTGGGGGTGGGTCCGCCGGGCACTGCGGTTGATTGGCCGAGCTTGCCGCGGACCTGCTTGAGGGCGGTCCGGAGGGCTTGCTGCTTCTGTGTCGCCTCTCGGGCGAGGCTCTTGACCTGGCCGGCCCGGTCTTGGGCGGCCTTCTGTGCCCGGGTGCTCGCCTGCAGCACCTGGAAGAGGTCGCGGACCTGGCTGCTGCCCTGCGCGGTGAAGTAGTTCAGCGTGGAAGTCTGGTCCAGTAGCGCCTGCGGGTCCTTGGCGCCGGCGAGTGCCACGGCAGGGTCGAGGCCGCCGTTCTTGTAGCTCTCTGCCGCCATCTGGGCGACTTTGAGCCGCGCTGTCTCCATGCTCTGCTGCTGGACTTTGGCGTTGTCCGCAGCGGACTTCGCGGCGCGTTCGGCCTGTTTGAGGCGGACCTGCAACCCGTTGTACTGCTCAGTCATCTTCTCGAGCTGGTCGGCGAGCTGCTTCTCTTTGGCAGTCAGTTCCTTACGCGACGGCTTCGGCTGGGCGATCGCTGAATCCACTGGAAGCACGCCGACCAACGTGGTGGCGAGCGCAACCGATGCAGTCCACCCAAGCGTTGACTTGCTGAACCGGACCAGTACGTGTGATGTGGCTCGGTGCAGACGTCGATCCACGCGAGATCCTCTCCTTGACCGCCTACCGGGTTAGCTGACGGGTTCGGGCCGGAGTCAGCCCTACCGCTGAGCTCACGCTTCAGCGGATTCACCCCAGTGAGACCGGGTCCCCGGTTCCCCGGCGCCGTATCGAGCCAGGGGATTCGGCGGGCCAGCCGCCGTTCCCGGGAGCGGGAAGCGATGAACGACTAACCTCCGACGCATCGTAGGAGGAGATCTTGATTTGCGCCACCTAACGGTGGAAAAAGGGTCATCCCGTGATGGGTTGGCAGGTAACGCTGAGTGCGATGATCCAGCCAGGCCCGTGACGGCGACGGGCGCTCGCGTTGGCGATACTGAAGATTCGAGCATGCAGCAGGTCGTCTAACACCGCGGACGTGGTTAGACGGCAGCTCTCCTTGCCGGGCTATGAGAACCATCCGGGGCAGGTTTGTCTAGCGTTGCTGGTCCTGACGGCGCTGCTCGTGACGCAAGGCCCTGCGACTGGCGCCCCCGAACCCCGGCTAGGCTCATATGTGTGGCGCGGCCCGCCGCTGGCGCGCCCGCCCAAACTCCATCAGCTCTCTGTGCTGCGGATATAGGAGTCCGGGAGCCGATGTCGTATGGCATCGGTTGGTCTCCTCTTATCCTCGGGCCGGTCTCGCCTTCGTAGCACCGGCCCGCACCAGCCATGCACAAGGAGAACTCGATATGCAAAAGCGCACTCTTGCATTCTGTACCGCCACCATCATCGGGCTCGCCGGCATCGCCGGCATCGCCGGCATCGCCGGCTGCGGCGGTAAGGACAACAAGAGCAGCGACCTGGGCGACATGAGCATGGCCAACCCGTCGGTGTCCACGTCCACTTCCGCTGCTCCCGCCGCACAGCACAACGACCAGGACGTTATGTTCGCGCAGGCGATGAGCGCTCACCACCAGCAGGCAGTGGAGATGGCTAGGCTCGCCGTCACCAAAGCCAAGAACCCCGCGGTCAAGACGCTCGCCGGGCAAATCGAGCAGGCCCAGGGCCCTGAGATCAAGACCATGACGGGCTGGCTCAACAGCTGGGGCGTCACGCCGAGCCCGAGCGGCGGCGGTATGCCCGGCATGCCCGGCATGGACAAGGGCCCAGGTCAGGGGATGATGTCCGCCGCCGAGATGAAAAAGCTCGACAAGGCGTCCGGTGCGGCGTTCGACAAGATGTTCCTCACCATGATGATCAAGCACCATGAGGGCGCGATCACGATGGCGAAGGTTGAGCAGGCCAACGGCTCGTACGACCCCGCCAAGACGTTGGCCGCCAACATCGTCTCAGGCCAGTCCGCTCAGATCGCCACCATGCGGTCACTGCTGAAGTAGACCGGCTTGGGGGCCGGGAACGCCCTGACCCCGTCAGGAGCTGAGCGTCTCGGAGAAGCAGCCGGCCGACCAGCTCAAGAGTTAGGATTCGACGACTTCGTATCCGGCCTCGTCGACTCCTTCCTTGACGGCTCGATCGTCGAGGGGACCGGTGCTGGTGACGGCAACGTTGCCGGTTGTCAGGTCCACCTGGACGTTGGTCACCTTCTCGATCTGGCCGATTTCCCTGCCGGAAGTTGTCATCGGCACTGGCTTTGGCACCGTTCCCGCCATGGAGACTCCATGGAGAACGGTGCCAAAGCCAGCTGCGACCTGGGTGTCGCATCGTCTACTTCAGGTAGGCGGGGTATCCGTAGCCGACGACCAAGCTCGTGGGACGCTGTTGCTCTAGGACCGCGTTGCTGGTGTTGCCTTCCACGCTCTGGATCGTTCCATCGCCGTTGTCCTGGACGACGAGGCCCACGTGATCGATGCCGTCGATGCCGCCACTGCCGTTCATCGAGTAGAACACGACCGCGCCCGGCTTAGGGGTGTTGCCCCAGCGACCCTGCTTTTGGAACCACTTGGCGTGCTCGATGGTGTAGGCGTCAGCGCCGAACCCTTTGGCCCCGGTCTGGGCACCGAGCCAGGAGACGAACATGTCGCACCACGCGGCGTTGACGTAGTCGGCCACCGCGCCGCCGTCCCGCTGGACGGTCAGCCGGGCCTGGTTGGTGGATGCGTACCACTGCTGGAACTTGGTGCCGCCGCCGGCGCTGTTCTCCGTGATGCCGATCTGCGCCTTGGCGAGGTTGATGATGGCCTGGGCGGAGGCCGCCTTCGCCACGTTCGAGTGTGAGGTGTTCTGGTGGGTGTCGGCATGCGCGATGCCGCCGCTCACACCTGCGGCCAGTACCGCCCCGACGATCACGGCGCCGGTCGTCCGGAGGGTACGGCTCTTGCGGGTGGTTCGGTGTCGAACTGGCACAGCTGTGTTCTCCTTCTTCCATGTCGCCTACCGGGTTAGCTGACGGATTCGGGCCTGGAAGCGGCCCTACGACGAGCCAAGGGGCAGTCGTCGATTCACCCCATGCGAGGTCCGGAGGTGTTGATCCGGATCTCTCGCGAATGTGGGTCCCCGGTTCCGCGCAAGGCGGACTCGGCGGTGGACGCCCGTAGGGCGGGCGCCGCCACTGATTAGAACTGAACGTGAGAGTGGTAATGGGACCTGTGTGCAGCAACAGGTCATTAGTGAAAATGTGCGAGCAGCGCGCTTTCGCGGGGTGACCGCGCACGTACCATCGCGGGAACGGCCGCGCCGGAGCATCAGGCGCGTGGTCCTCGGCATGCGAGGCGTGGATCGTAGATCTTCTCGCCGACGGTCCCGGGCGTCATGCCCTGATGATTGCCGTGGGAGAACACGATGCCGAGGGACTGGAGATCTTCCAGTGAGTCTTGGGGTTGACCCCGAGGTGGTGTGCGCGCGCCGAGCGAGGCGCGGGGGTCTCGCGGGAATTCTTGATGCCTGCTAGCTGGACAAGGAGAGCTCCTTCTTCCAGACGCCTACCGGGTTAGCTGACGGATTCGGGCTTGGAAGTCGCCCTACAGCGCACCTCACACAGGAGCGAGAGACTGCGCCGATTCACCCCCGCAGGTAGCACTGACCGGAGGACTGTGCCCTCCGAGCCACCCGCATTGGGTCCCCGGCTCCGCGCGACGGCGGACTCGGCGTTGTCGCTTCGATCGCAGGCCCGCTGAGGCCCGCACACAGGACCGATTGCGGCCCAGGTTCATGATGAAGCGAACGCGATTTGAGGATGTCCGATCGAGCGTTCCGACCCTCGAAAGGACTGACTGTCATCAACATGCATCGCGCATTGGGAGCGGTGCATGTTTGGTAGCCGGGTCCGGGTCGGAACCGCGACGCATGGGACGCATCGCGTAGATAGACAGTATCAATGAGTCATGAGATGTCAAGTGACCTGCAAAGATACGGCGGATCGGGTCAAGGTTCACCCTCCTCGAGATCGCGCTCGGTTGAGGATTGGTATCGAGTACGTAACGCGATATCGCATGCATAGATGCCGGATGCGGCGACGGATCGAGTGCGCGAGGTCGGGCTTGCCGCCTATGGCGGTGACGCTGAGGGATGTGATGGCTGCGGTAGATCGTCGACAACCCACATTGGTCTCTCCGGCTTCGACGGGCGCGGGCCGGACGGAGGAGACACGCCACCGGCAGGAGGATCCTCCCTGCGGCGGTCTGCTCCTATGGTTCGTAGGAGACACGCGGTCCGGTGAAGGGTGTCTGGTGCAGTCATACGTAGCTGTGGAGCACGCGGTCTCCGTCACCACGTGCGCTGAACCCGTCGCAGTGACCGAAGCGGCGGTTCGGAGGCGTCCGTCGCTTCGACTATCGCGATCCGACGACGCTCGTGAAGCGCCCGTACGCCCAGCTAGACGGGATGCTGCGAGGAATGTCAGCAGCCGATCAGGAGGCATCATCGGCGTGCGGTGACCTGGCTAGAGGTGACGTGGACGGGGAGGGTTTGGTATCCGCGGAGGACGAGGCGGTCGCGGCGGGTGGGCTGCTGGTCGGGTGCCGCGGACAGGGCCGGGAAACGGGTCAGCAGTCGTAGGAACGCGGTTGCTGCTTCGAGCCGGGCCAGGCTGTCGCCGATGCAGATGTGTGAGCCGGCGCCGAAGCTGAGGGGTTTGATGTCGGTGCGGGTGGGGTCGAAGTGGTCGGGGTCGCGGTAGCGTGCGGGGTCGCGGTTGGCTGCGCCGATCAGCAGGATCACTTCGCTGCCTTGGGGTACGGGCACGCCTTCGACGGTCAGGTTCTCGGCGTGTGCCTGGCGGGTGGTCACCTGGACCGGGGAGTCGTAGCGCAGTACTTCCTCGATGAACCCTGATATCGAGATCTGTTCGGTGTGCAGTGCTGCGCGCAGGTCGGGGCGGTCGAGCAGGATGGCCAGGCCGATGCCGAGGAGATTGGTGGTGGTCTCGAAGCCGGCGACGAGCAGCAGGATGAGGTTGGCGAGCAGTTCCTGGTCGGACAGGCGGCCGTCGCCTGTGTCCCGGGCCGCTACCAGGGCGCTGACGAGGTCGTCGCCTGGCGCCGTGCGGCGTTCGCCGATCAGGTGGGTGAGGTATCCGGCCAGCTCGCGTGCGGCTGCGTCGGCCGGGCCTGGGCCGGAGGTGCCGGCTGACAGTTCCAGGGCCTCGGTCAGGTCGGCGGCCAGTGGACGGAATCGGTGGCGGTCGGGCTGGGGGACGCCGAGCAGTTCGCAGATCACGGTGACCGGTAGCGGGAAGGCGAACTGGTCCATGAAGTCGACCGTCCGGCCGTCTGCTCCGGTCTCGGCGAGCTGGTGGAGCAGGTTGTCCACGGCGTCTTCGATCGCTGGTTGCAGGGAGGCGACTCGGCGTGGGGTGAACACCTGGGCGATCAGGGAGCGCATGCGTCCGTGGTCGGGTGGGTTGGCCCGCAGGATCGACCGGTTCATCGAGCGCAGCGCGTCACGACCGGCAGGGTCCGCCTCTTCGGGCCGGCGCGGTGACGTGTCGGGCGGCCCGAATCTCGGATCGCGCAGCACCTGGTTGACCGCCGCGTAGCCGCAGACCAGGAACGAGCTGTCGGTGATGGCCGAGACCGGCCCGATCTGGTGCGCTGTGGCGTAGAGCGGGAAGGGGTCGGCCCGCCCCGCGAGTGTCAGAAGGGCCTCAATGATCGCCGCCGCGCTCTTGTGTTCACCGGCCGACTCGACAGATCCCGCCTCCGGCGGAGTCTGCCGCCAGGTGACGGTCAGCCGGTCGCGTCGGCCGATCCGTTCCAGACGTACGGCGATGGCGTCCTGGATCCGGCGCAACTGCTGGTGGTCGTCGGCTTCGGCGTGCAGCACCAGCCCCTCGCCCGTGGCGTGCAGGGTGCAGCGTCCCCAGCCGAAGTCGATGACCCCGTCGGTGTCGGACCATTCGGCATGCCGCGGCATGGACGCCGCGCCGCCATCGCCATGACCGTGGCCGTCGAGGGCAAGGGCGCTCATCTGGCCGCTGTGTTTGCACAGGTGAGTGAGGTAGCGGCTGGCACGGTCGGTGGGAACACGGGCTTGGGAGGCGGGCATGACCGGGAATCCTCTCTGACGGGTCTCAGATCCGGGTACAGGTGACCAGCCAGGCGGCGATGCCGTCGGCGTGCAGGTTGGAGGAGCACATGGTGGCCTGGACCGATTCCAGCACCCACCCGTCGGAGAGGCAGGACTCGATGTCGGTTCGGGACAGCTTGTGCGGCACGTCCGGCTCGCCGGTGTGCCGGTCGCTGTAGCAGAGCACGAACAGCCGGCCTCCCGGTCGCAGGACCGAACGCAGGCCGTCCAAGTAGACGGTACGGTCGGCGGCGTTGAAGGAGTGCAGCACGAGTGAGTCCAGCGCGGTGTCGAAGAGTTCGCCGAGCTCGCCCAGGCGCAGGGCGTCGTGGCGCAGGAACCGCGCCGCCAGGCTCCGCTCGCACGCTTTCCGCTCGGCGATCCGCAAGGCGCCGGCGACCAGATCGATCCCGGTGGCGTCCAGACTGGCAGCGGCGGCCATCAGCGTGTGTTCCCCGGTTCCGCAGCCGACGTCCAGCACGCGCCCGCGGAGCGCGCCGTCCTCGGCGAGAGCGACGAACGCCGGCTGCGGTCGGCCGATGTCCCACGGCGGGCGGCCGGCGTACAGATCCTCCGACCGGCCGGAGGCGTGGTGTGCGGATGGGCCTGCCATGCGGCATCCCCTTTCAGGCGTCGCGGTGGTTGATGAGCGCGAATCCGGCCAGCAGTGCTGCGGCGGCGTAGAGGCAGAACACGCCGAACCCGGTCCACGGGGCGAGGCTGGCCGGTTCGCGGTGGGCGGCGACATATATCTGGCCACCTGACAACATCGGGATGTAGGGGCCGATGGTGGTCTTCCACGACCCCGGGAGCAGGTCCAGCAGCAGCGGCGGCACGAAGAGCACGCCGAGCAGAGTCGCGATGGCGCCGGCCGAGGAGCGCAGGAGAGCGCCGAGGCCGAAGCCGAGCAGCCCGAACACGGTCAGGTACAGACCGCCACCGGCCACCGCCCGGGCGACACCCGGGTCGGACAGCGATGTCCCGGTCAGGGTGTGCGCGGGCAGAGCCGCCTGGAAGGCGAGGTAGGCGGCGAACGTGGACAGGGTGGAGGTGATCAGCGCGGCGCCAGCGAAGACCAGAGCCTTGGCCGTGAGCATGGTACGACGTCGCGGGACGGCGGCCAGCGTCGTACGGATCATGCCGGTGCTGTATTCGCCGGTGATCACCAGGGCGCCGAGCACGCCGAAGGCGATCTGGGACAGGTGCAGCCCGGCCAGCGCGAGCTGGACCACGTCGACGTGGGCAAGGTCGCGGGCGTTCAGCCGGGGTGCCAGGACGGCTGCGGCGAGGACCGCGAAACCGATGTTGGAGGCGAAGGCGACCAGCAGAGTCCAGTAGGTGGAGCGAACGGTGCGCAGCTTGGACAGCTCCGCACGCAGCACGTTGGCGAAGTCGCCCCGGCGGCGCTCGGCCGACAGTGAGGCCGATGGCGCTGTGATGACGGTCATGGCAGGGGCCTTTCTAGTTCGCGGTGAGCGACGGTGACGGCGCAGGATCGGCGGCCTGGTAGTCGGTGGCGTCGCGGGTCAGTTCCATGTAGCGCTGCTCCAGGGACATCTGCTGGGGCGACAGCTCCAGCAGGCCGAGTCCGCGGACGCGGGCCAGATCGCCGATCTCATCGGCGGTCGCGCCGGTGACCCGCAGGGCGCCGTCCGGCTCGCTGGTGACGGTGGCGCTGCGCTCGGCGAGCAGGACGGCCAGCGCCTCCGCATCGGTCGAACGGACTCTGATGTAGTTGTCGGTTCCGGCGGCGAGGAAGTCGGCGACACTGGTCTCGGCGATGAGCCGGCCGCGTCCGATGATGACCAGCCGGTCGGCGGTCAGGGCCATCTCGCTCATCAGGTGACTGGACAGGAACACGGTGCGACCCTGCGCCGCCAGCGACTTGAGCAGCGCGCGGATCCACGCGACGCCCTCGGGGTCCAGGCCGTTGGCCGGCTCGTCGAACATCAGAACCGGCGGATCGCCTAGCAACGCGGCGGCGATGCCCAGGCGCTGGGCCATACCGAGGGAGAACCCGCCGACCTGCTTACCCGCAGCCGAAGCCAGCCCGACTTGGCGCAGCACCTCATCGACCCGTGAGCGCGGGATGCCGTTGCTCAACGCCAGCCACAGCAGATGGTTGAAGGCCGAGCGCCCGCCGGCCACCGCCTTGGCGTCCAGCATCGCCCCGACCTCGCGCAGCGGACGCCGATACCCGGCGTACGGCCGGCCGTTGACCGTGACCGACCCCGCGCTGGGCGCATCAAGCCCAAGAATCATCCGCATCGTGGTCGACTTCCCCGACCCATTGGGACCCAGGAACCCGGTCACCGAGCCAGACGGGACGGTGAACGACAAACCCTCCACCGCCGTAACGCTCCCATAGCGCTTGACGAGCCCGACCGCCTCGATCATCAGTGACCCTCCCCACCGACGACGCCGGTCAGGTGCAGCACGGCGAACAACACCAGCACACCGACGACGGCGGCGATGACCAGCGCCTTGCGGCGCCGGGACCAACCCCCGATCGGAGGCCCGGACGCGGGGTCGGTATGACCGGCGGGGTCGGTCTCGGGGTGGGGAGGCAGGTCGGACATGGAGCACTCCGTGTTGTCTCGGCATGGCGAGTGGAGCTCCCAGTTTTTCGATACAATGTGTCCCTGTCAACTCATCTGTCTATAACAAGGTCACTGCGTATGATTGCGGTATGCCGAGAATCTGGAGCCAGACGATCGCCGCGCACCGCGACGCGGTCCGCGAGGCCACCCTCGACGCCACCGCCGCCCTGGTCGCCGAGCATGGGCTGACCGGCGTGACGATGTCGCAGATCGCCAAGGACACCGGAATCGGGCGCGCGACGCTGTACAAGTACTTCCCCGACGTCGAGTCCATCCTGCGCGCCTGGCATGAACGTCAGATCGACGAGCACCTGAAGCAACTGCTCCAAATCCGCGACCAGACCGACGGGGCCATGCAGCGGCTGGAGGCGGTGCTGACGGCCTACGCGGCGGCGATCTCCCACCAGCGGGAGCACGACACCGACCTCGCCGCCCAGCTCCACCACGGCGAGCACGTCGCCGCCGCCCATCAGCACCTGCGCAAGTTCATCCAGGACCTGGTGGCCGAGGCGGCAGCGACCGGAGCCGTACGCCAAGACATGCCCGCCAACGAACTCGCCATCTACTGTCTGCACGCCCTATCCGCAGCCAGCAGCCTGCACAGCCCGCCAGCGGTCCACCGCCTCGTCCAGACCACCCTCACCGGACTAGGAAACAACCCCCAGCAGCAACACAGAAGCCGTTCCCTCCAGGACGACCATCAGTGAGAGTGCATGGCTCGCCCGGCTACTCACAGATCGTCCATCGGCCCACGCAACGGGCCTGGCCGGAGCCACCGTGATCCGCGACCTGGAAGGCAACGAAATCTCCACCTCTCTCTCGCATAGCACGCCTTCGAAACGGCTATGGGCTTTGATCAGCGTCGTCTGACCGATGCGCTGCGGTTCCACTTCGCCGAGGCCGGGCTCGCCGTTGATCGGTAGGGCATCAGCAGCCCGGATTGATTCCGATCGGCGCCGCCGTGCAACGCAGAGCACCGTTGCGTCCGTCTTGATGGGAGGAGGTGAGCGTGTCCGATGACGAGCGGGACATTGAGTTCCGGCGGTTCGTGGCAGAGCGGTCTCCGGCATTGCTGCGTCTGGCCTATCTGCTGGCCACCGATCGCAGCTCCGCCGAGGACCTGGTGCAGACCGCGCTGGTACGCACTTATCTGCGCTGGCACCGGATCTCCTCCGACCCGGAGCGATACGTGCGCCGGGTGCTGGTCACTGTCGCCGCAGACGAGCGGCGGCGCTCGCACCATCGCCGTGAGCTGCCGAGGGCCGACCTTCCGGATCATCCGGGTCCAGATGATCCGTACTCCCGGTTGGACACCAAGGAGCGGTTGCGCGCCGCGTTGGCGGCGCTCCCGCCGCGCCAGCGCGCCGCGGTGGTCCTGCGGCATTGGGTGGGGCTGGAGCCTGCCGAGGTCGCAGACCTGCTGGGGTGTTCGTCCGGGACCGTACGCAGTCAGACGGCACGGGGGCTGGAGAAGCTGCGGGAGGCCTACGCCGCGCAGTCCGATCCGGCCACGGAGCAACAAGGGAGCGGCGCACCGTGAACGACCGGGATCTGCTCGACATGGTGGCCCAGGAGGCGCCTTCTCCAGAGCCTGAGCTCGCGGACGACGTGGTGCGGATGGCCCGCCGTGTCCGATTCAAGCGCCGTACGACGGCATTGGTGGTGGCCGCGGGCCTGGCCGTCGGCTGCTCGGCGGTGATCGTTGTCGCACCGTGGGCGCATGACGCCTCCGAACGCGTACAGGTGCAGCCCAGTTCCACGAGGATGGCTCCTGATCCGGCAGCCGCACCGTATGCAATGGCGATCAGGACCTTGGTCACCCAGGGCATGAGCGGAGACCCTTCAGGCAACCGGCCGCCGCTGTTGTATGTGCTGGACCACACGTGCGCCGCTGTCGACGAGAGGCCACCGTCGCAGTTCTGCGTCGGCCGGCCGTTCGCAAAGAGGCTTCAGGACGATCTCGCCGAGGCACTGAGTCCCTACGCACCTGTCACGTTCGTCCCGGACGCGAAGAGTGCCCTCGACAAGAACATGAACACCAAGCATGGCGGATACCAGGTGACCCTGGGCCCGATCCAGTTCAACGGTTCACTGGCCGGGGTCCCACTCGCGATCCACCGCAATCCGCAAGACGGCCGCGGCACCACCTTGTGGCTCACCTGGCAGGCCGGACAGTGGACCACCGGCGGCAAGCCGCGCCCTGGGGTTACCACGAGGGGATGGATCAGCTGACCGGGTCAGCGGCCTCCGCCCGGGTGTGACGACACCGTACGGATGATGATCAACCGCCGGAAGCCGACCCGGATCGGGTCATCGAGGCGTTTGCGGGGTAACAGTGGGAGCCATCCAGCTTCGTTGCTTAGATCCTGTCTACGTGACACACGTCGCAATTTACCGAGATCTCGATGTAACAGTTGTGACACGGGTGTTTTGCGAGCTAGTGTCATCCGCTGAGCACGATCGCTCCCCAGCCCCCGCACGGTGGCGGCGATCGGACTCCCGCCGAGTTCCGACACCTGCCGATGGCCGCCCCCAGCGTCCTCCGCAGATGAGGGAGCCGGGGAACCACTCTTCCCTGGGGTGAATCGGTGCCTCCGGCCAGTTCCGGAGCACTGTAGGGCGCGGCTTCCTCGCCCGAATCCGTCAGCTAACCCGGTAGGCGGCCGTGGAAGAGAGGGGCGTGCCACAACCGTGGCCACCGCACACCGGGCTTTCAAACGCCGCGCACTGACGGCCGTGAGTCTCACCTTTGCCGCCCTCCTGGCAATGCCGGCCGTGACAGGGCAGGCCACAGCCCAGCCCAAGCCCAACATCAAGGCCGCGCAGAAGAAGCTGCACGACCTCACCACGCAGGTCGACGTGCTCGTCCAGAAATACGACAAGTCCCAGGAGGACCTGACGCTGGCCCGGCGCAAGCTCGCGGTGACGAACAAGCAGGCGCAGGCCGAACAGGCGACCTTCAACACCTTGCACGAGGCGGTCGCGCAGATGGCCGCCGCCGCTTACAAGAACGGCAGCACAGACGACACCGGCGTGGCGGACCTGATGTCGGCCAAGGACCCCTCGACCATGCTGGAAGGGCTCTCGGTCATCACCGCGCTCTCCCAGAACCGCGGCTCAAAGCTCGCCCAGTTCGTCGCCTCCGCCCAACGCCTCCAGTTCGACCGGGGCCAGGCCCAGCAGGCCATCGCCCAGATCACGCAGACCAGGGCGTCACTGAAGGCCCAGCGGGCCGCCCTGGAGAAGCAGGTCGCCAAACAGAAGAAACTGATCTCGGCTGCCGGCGGCCCCACCCCCGGGCAGGGCACCTGCAACATCCAGGCCTCCGGCAAGGCGCTCACCGCCATCCGGTTCGCGTGCAGCAAGCTCGGCACCCCCTACCTGTGGGGCGGCACCGGCCCTCGCTACGACTGCTCCGGACTCACCCAGGCCGCCTGGAGGGCCGCCGGCGTGTCCCTCCCGCGAACCACCTACGAGCAGTGGACTGTCTACACTCGCGTCTCCTACAACCAACTGCGGCCAGGCGACCTGGTCTTCTTCGACGCATCCCTCGGGCACATGGGCCTGTACCTGGGCGCAGGCAAGATGATCCACGCCCCGCACACCGGAGACGTCGTCAAGATCTCCGACATCAGCTCCGGCTCCTACCGCTCACAGTTCCAGGGCGGCGTCCACATCGCCTGACCACCACAACCGTCGGTTCCGCGCCATGTCTCGGTGGACAGTGGACGAACAGAATCCATTGCCGGCGGACAATCCACTGACTCGCGAGCCCACGTGGACGGGAGAATGGCTGAGCCAATGTGCGCCGGCCGACGACCAACCGGCGGCGGACGACGGTTCCGACCTGGCCTGCTGCGCGGGGGAGACGTAGGAGTGATCTCCAGTCGCCCTAGCCAACGGTGAGAAGAGGGTCATCTCGCCGCGGATCAGCAGGTGAAGGTAATCGCGGTGATCCAGCCGGCCACGATGGCGAAGGGAATCGCGGCTGATATCGCGGCCCCTGTCCAGGCGAGGCGGCGACCATGAGGGGCCGGTCGCATCCCCTCAAGGCGGGCGAGCCGCTGTTCCAAGGCCTCGGCGCCGGAGGGGGTAGCGGCGAGGGAGCCGGGCGGGCACGGCATGATCACGAGGTTGCGGAGCGCTCCCGCGACCGCTGCTCGCCCGTGCCGTGCGGCGGCGGCGTCATCGGCGACGTGTTCGAGCAGCCTGGGTAGTGCTGCACGAGCGTGGCGGAAGGTGGCGGCCAAGGGGACTGCGCTGCCCACGGCATCGACGATCGCAAGGATGAGGTGGTGGCGCCCCTTCAGGTGCGCGCGCTCATGGTCGAGGACAGCGGCGAGTTGCGCAGGATCGAGTCGATCCAGAGCGCCGCTGCTCAGCACGATGGGCCGGTCGCGGGCCGGCATGCAATAGGCGACGGGGATCGGGTGATCCAGCACGCAGACGTCGTCGAGATCCTGCCGGGTGCTGACCAAGAGCCCCAGGATTTCACGGTGGCGTCGCCGTACTGCGAGTGTCTCCCGGAGGCGGACGGTGATGGTTCTGGTCATCCCAGCCATGCCGGCCAGGGAGGCAAGACTCAGCATGACAGCGAGCGCGGCGCCTGTGTGGGCATGCGCCTTGACGCAGCGGTCGAACCATTCGACGATGCCGTGCCCAGGTCCCGGCGAACCGAAGACCACCAGCGCGACCAAGCCCACGGTGGCCGCCACCGCGCCTGAGAGAGCACCGAGCCACAGCGTGATCGCCGCCGCCGGATGGTGGTGTGCCCACCTCTGGCGGTCGAGCAGCGGCCCCGCCCCCTGTCCCAGGAGCACCACCGAGAGCATGAGTGCCCCGTAGGCGATCACCGGTTACTCGCCACCAGGCTCGGACGGAAGACTCAAAGCACTGAGAGCTCGCTGGGACAGTGCTTGCAGTAGCCGATGCGCGTCTGCGGGATCAATACCCTGCGCGAACCGCGCCAGCGCCGGGCCGTGATCGGGCAACGCCGACAGCGCCTCCAGCATCAGCGACGCCGCGTGGTCTTCCCGCCTCTGAGCCGACCGATATCGGTAGGCGTTACCGTCCGGCGTTCGGACGAGCAGTTCCTTGCTCACCAGCCGGTCGGCCACGGTCTGAACGGTCGTGTACGCCAGGGGCCGATCCCCCTTGGCATTGACACGTTCCCTCAGCTCGCGGATGAGCAATGGCTTCTCGGCGGCCCAGAGCACATCCATGATCACGCGTTCCAGCGCGCCCTTGCTCGTCATGCTCGCCGCCACCCCTCGCCCTACAGCCCGACCATTCTGCCTGATCACCAAGAGTCCGACGTCCTATCTAATGTAGTAGAAGGGCGCGTCGTGGTGGCCGTCGCCCGCGGGGGGGTATCTGACGTCACACAGCCACCGGCTACCACCGATGGGGGCGACCGCGAGGTCGATCGCACCAATCGCCATGTGGGACAGGTCCCTTTTCCTGGGCCACATGCGCTGACCCACTCCGGATGGGTGGCGGAGCGGTGCCGGTCCGGTCACCTATCCGGCAATCCAACTCCATGCCTTGCGGAATACCCCCGGAGGGTATTGCCTTGGTATGGGGGCACGAGGAGATCGAAAGGAGGCCGGATATGGGTGCCATCGGGCATGCGCTGGCGTTGGCGGGGTCGATGACTTGGGAGATTCTGTGGGCGCTGATCCTGGGATTCACGTTGTCGGCGGTCGTGCAGGCAGTGGTCAGACGATCCACGATCGTGAGGTTGCTGGGTGACGACCGGCCACGGACACTGGCGATCGCGGCCGGTCTCGGTGCGGCATCGTCATCGTGCTCGTACGCGGCGGTCGCCCTGGCCCGGTCGTTGTTCCGCAAGGGCGCGAGTTTCACGGCGGCGATGGCGTTCGAGATCGGCTCCACCAACCTGGTGATCGAACTTGGCATCATCCTGGCGCTGCTGATGGGCTGGCAGTTCACCGCCGCCGAATTCGTCGGCGGCCCGATCATGATCGTGGTCCTGGCGGTACTGTTCCGGCTGTTCTTGCGCGACAAGCTACTGCGTGAAGCGCGGCAACAGGCCGACCAAGGATTGGCCGGGTCGATGGAAGGTCACGCCGCCATGGACATGTCCGTCCAGAAGGAAGGCTCCTTCTGGCAGCGGCTGTTCTCGCGCGAGGCGTTCACGTCGATCTCGCATGTGTTCGTGATGGAGTGGGCCGCGATCCTGCGGGACCTGGTGATCGGCCTGCTGATCGCCGGAGCGATCGCCGCCTGGGTGCCCGGCTCGTTCTGGCAGACCCTGTTCCTGACCGACCACCCGACCCTGGCGAAGATCTGGGGCCCGATCGTCGGACCGGTCATCGCCATCCTCAGCTTCGTCTGCTCGATCGGCAACGTCCCGCTCGCGGCGGTGCTGTGGAACGGCGGGATCAGTTTCGGCGGAGTCGTCGCCTTCATCTTCGCCGACCTGATCATCCTGCCGATCATCAACATCTACCGTAAGTACTACGGGCTGAAGATGGCGCTGTTCATCACCGCCACCTTCTACGCCTCCATGGTGATCGCCGGCTACCTGGTCGAGCTGATCTTCGGCGCGACCGGCCTGGTTCCGGGCGAACGCAACGCCATGGTGATGGAGGAAGGCATCACCTGGAACTACACCACCTGGCTCAACATCGCCTTCCTGATCTTCGCCGCCATCCTGCTGATCCGGTTCGTCCGTACCGGCGGCATCGCCATGCTCCGCATGATGGGCGGCTCACCCGACACCGATCATGATGCGCACGCCGCCCACGACGAGCATGCCGGTCATGGCGAGCACAAGGCGCACTCGGAACAGGCCGGGCACTCGGAACAGGCGACCAGGCGCGAGCACCATGAGAACGGGCACGAGCACCACGGGTGACGCCTTATCGCGGACCGGTTCGGCTTGCCGTCGTGTTGTGGGGACGCGGGTGATGTTCCCGTAGCGGCACAGGAACCAGACGGCGGCGGCGCCCAGCACGCCGACCGCCGTCAGGTTGAGCTATGGCAGGCGGGCAGCCCGAGGCGGCCATACGGCTGCGCCTGGGGTGCGGTGCAGGGATTTGCAGACCGGGCACAGCAAGTCTCCGGTGGCGGCAGGTGGCAGACCGCCGGGTGAGTGAGCGCGGGCGGCCGCAGGCCGTTCACCGCTGCCCAGTGGTACCGCGATCACGCAGAGCCACGGCACCGGCAGTGAGACGGCTCTATGGACTGGCGCATGGATCACGACCAGGCTGTGGCAGCCGGTGTGGTGCTGTTGTTCAGGTGCACCGGGAATGGGCGGGTGATGGGCGCGGCATGCGGCGGGGGTGCTGGAGCGGCATGAAACGACATGACCTGCCGGCACCAGGACGTGCTTCCCGCCACCGCCGGCGCTGATGGCGACGCCAGGAAAACCAATTCTGGGCGGCCCGCCCCTATCGGCATGTGCGTCCGCGAGGCACAGGCCGAGGTGAACGATGACCGCCATCCCCAGCACACTCCGCCACAGCTTCGCGGACACCCTTCGTCGGGTCAGGACGAGATGATGAGACGTGATCACCCAAGCCACATTACATCACTCTAAGTAACTGAATAAATTCGGATGGTGCTCTCTGAGTGGAAAGGCCCATGGTGAGCGTTTCCAGTGACTCACCGGCCTCCTTCCGCCCGGCCGGAACCGGCTCGCTGCGCGGTCGGCATAGCGCCACGCCGTACAGCACGGATGCCCAGCTCACGAGGCCTGGCCGCCCACACTAGAACGTGATCGCGGTCGGTGGTGGTGGTCAGCCTGTGGCGTCGATGGGAGGGGTGTCGCGGACTCCCAGGCGCAGGTGCTCGCTGTGGTAGACGGCTTCGTCCAGGAGCATCGCGACGTGGTTGTCGTAGAGGCCGTAGACGATGCGTTTGCCGGCGCGGGTCCGGGTGACCAGGCGGAGGTTGCGCAGTAGCCGCAGCTGGTGGGAGACGGCAGACTGCTCCATGCCGATCGCCTCGGCGAGTTCGGTGACCGGGCACGGACCCTGGCGCAGCCGGGCCAGGATCAGCAGCCTGCTCGGGGCCGCCAGGGCCTGCAGGGTGGCCGCCACCGAGGCCGCGGTGTCGGCGTCCAGCACCGCTGGCGGGGTGTCGCGGCCGTCCACTCCATGACCCATGACCGCATGATACCAGTCATGTACACATGAACATCTCTTCATGGGTTCCTGTACAGTGTGGGGGTTGCGTAGATCTGAGGTGAAGGAGTTTGCGGTGGTCACGACGTTGACGGAGCCCGGCACCGCCACGGCGCCCGCAAAGGCCGTGAGGCCGCGCCGTACTCGGGCGTGGTCCTTGCCGGAGATTCGCTGGGCGGCGGCGGCCACAGTTCTGTTCGCCTTTGGGCTGGTCGCCCATGTCGCGGGTGGGCCGGCCTGGTTGTCGTGGGCGCTGTTTGTGGCCTGCTACGTCACCGGCGGCTGGGAGCCGGGCTGGGCGGGGCTGCGGGCTCTGAAGGACAAGACCCTGGACGTGGACCTGCTGATGGTGGTGGCCGCGATCGGTGCGGCGGCGATCGGGCAAGTCCTTGATGGCGGCCTGCTGATCGTCATCTTCGCCACCTCGGGCGCGCTGGAGGCGGTGGCGACCCAGCGCACCGCCGACTCGGTGCGCGGGCTGCTGGATCTGGCTCCCGACACCGCGACCCGGCTCATCCCAACCGGCGAGGAGAGTGTGGAGACCGCCACTCTGCAGGTCGGTGATGTGATCTTGGTACGTCCGGGCGAGCGGATCGGCGCTGACGGCGAGGTCATTGACGGGGCCAGTGACGTCGACCAGGCCACTATCACCGGTGAGGGACTGCCGGTTGCAAAGAGCGTCGGTGATGAGGTGTTCGCCGGGACCGCCAACGGCACCGGCGCGCTGACGGTGCGGGTGGACCGGCCCGCAGGGGAGACCGTGATCGCCCGGATCGTGGCTTTGGTGGCCGAAGCCTCGGCCACCAAAGCCAAGACCCAGCTGTTCATCGAGAAGATCGAGCAGCGCTATTCGGTCGCCATGGTCACCGCGACGCTGGCGTTGTTTCTTGTCCCGATGGCTTTCGGCGCCGACCTGCAAGCGACGCTGCTGCGCGCGATGACCTTCATGATCGTCGCGTCCCCGTGCGCGGTCGTGCTGGCCACGATGCCGCCGTTGCTGGCCGCGATGGCCAATGCGGGACGCCACGGCGTTCTGGTCAAGTCCGCGGTGGTGATGGAACAGCTCGGGCAGACCAGCCGGGTCGCCTTCGACAAGACCGGCACCCTCACCGAAGGCACCCCCCGCCTCGCCGACCTTCGCGTACTGCCCGGCGCCGGGATCGAGGTCAAAGAGCTCCTCACCCTGGCCGCCGCGGCGGAGAACCCCTCAGAGCATCCACTGGCCCGTGCCGTGGTCACCGCCGCCCACGAGGCCGGGCTGACACTCCGGCATGCCGACGACTTCACCTCCGCCCCCGGCCGTGGGGTGTCCGCCAGGGTCGCAGGGTTCTGGGTGGAGATCGGCAGCCCCGCTCACCTGCTTCCCGCATCCGGCGACGCCCATCTGGCACGGGCGGCAGTCGCCGAACTGGAGGAGGCCGGGCAGACCGCCGTCGTGGTGTTCGTCGACGGCACCCCAGCGGGAGTGCTGGGGATCGCCGACCGGCTCCGTCCCGGCGGCGCGCCCGCCGTCGCTGCCATCACCGCGCTGACCGGGGCCGCCCCTGTCCTGCTCACCGGCGACAACCCCCGCGCCGCCGCCCGGCTCGCCGACCAGGTCGGCATCAGCGATGTACGCGCTGGACTGCTGCCCCAGGACAAGGTCGACGCCGTGAATGCGCTGGAGGCCGAAGGCCAGCGGGTGCTTCTGGTCGGCGACGGCGTCAACGACGCCCCGGCTCTCGCCGCAGCCCATACCGGTATCGCCATGGGCCGCGCCGGTTCCGACCTCGCGCTGGACACCGCCGACGCCGTCATCGTGCGCGACGAACTCGCCACCGTGCCCGCCGTTATCCAGTTGTCCCGGCGGGCCCGCCGGGTCGTCCTCGCCAACCTCGCGATCGCCGCGGCCTTCATCACCGTCCTGGTGATCTGGGACCTGACCGGCCACCTCCCGCTGCCCTTGGGCGTCCTGGGACACGAGGGCTCCACGGTCATCGTCGGCCTCAACGGCCTGCGCCTGCTGCGCGCCGCCGCTTGGCGTCGCGCCGCCGCACCGTCGGTGAGCGGCCGGTGAGCCGACGGACCACCCGCCCGGCCGTCCCCTCCGCGAGGGCGGCCGGATCCGGTGCCGGCCCCATGGTCACGGTCTGCCGTGGTTGCTGCTGCGGCCGCCCCGACAAGAACTCCGCCGTCGACCACACCGGCCAGCTCGACCGGCTCCGCCAGGATCTGGACGCCACCGCCACACTCCGGCTGACCGGCTGCCTGGACGTCTGCGAACAGTCCAACGTGATCATCGTCCAACCATCCGCGAAAGGCCGCGCCGCCGGCGGCCGGCCCGTCTGGCTCGGCCTCGTCCACGACACCGGCGCCATCGAGGACATCACCACCTGGATCGCCGCCGGCGGCCCCGGCCTGGCCGACCCACCCGCCACCCTCGACCTTTACGAGTTCACACCATCCCGGCGCATCCGCAACGACCTCGACTCAGCACCCGGAACCTGACCGCGCGGGCATGTGGGTCAGGCGGCAGCCTGTTGTGGTTGCTCCGCTACCGCGAGCTGTCCGCCTTTCGTGAGCAGGTGTACGGCGGCGATGGTGTTGTAGAGGCCGTAGCGGGTGGCGATCAGGCGGCCGGTGGACAGGCTGATGACGGTGTCCATCTCGAACGGGTAGATCAGCGCGCTGCCGAGAGTGAGCAGCATGGTGCAGGCGATGACGGCCGACAGCAGCGCGGGCGGCCCGGTGCCTCTGGGTGCGGCCAAGCCGTAGGCGACCAGGGGCAGGAAGGAGACGGCCATGAGCATGAATCCCCTCATCTCCACCATGGATTCGCGAGAAGCGCCAGGTGAAGGGCCTGATCGACGATCACGTCGATCAGGCCCTAGGAGGACGCAGGACCAAGCTCAGCCCGTCAGCTGGCGGTGGCCGGTGAGGTGCGTACGATCCTCACCGCTGCGGATGAGCGGTGATCTGGAGCGCATGGGTGATCTGGCTGTTCAGGCCGAGACCGCTGGCGGGCGCGGCATCAAGCCTGGGCTGCCTCAGCCGAGCTGCTGTGGTCGGCGGCGATTGCGGTGCCGCGGCACAGCAGTGGGCCAACCAGTCCGCGTAGCGGGCATACGTACGTTTGGCCCGGCTGAATCGGCCGGGCTCATCGCATGCGGTCGGCCCGGCCGTAGCGGGCGTCGATACGATGATGGTCATGAGTAACCTCCCGTAGAGGACGTTCACGCTGGTTGAGCGGTCCTGTCGGGAGGGACAAGCGGAGGGAGCGAGTGTGCATCAGCCGGTGCGGGCACTGCTGCTGGAGGGTATCCACCCGGGTGGCGTCGCGTTGCTGGTGGGGGCGGGCGACCAGGTCCAGACTGTCGATCGGGCGCTGGACGAGGCCGAACTCGCCGAGCGCCTTGATGGCGTTCACCTGCTGGGTATCCGTTCCAAGACCACCGTCAGCGACAAGGTACTGGCGGTCGCGCCGGACCTGCTCGCGATCGGTGCGTTCTGCATCGGGACGAATCAGATCGACCTGGCCGCCGCGGCGCGGCTGGGGGTCGCGGTGTTCAATGCTCCGTTCTCCAACACCCGAAGCGTCGTGGAGCTGGCGCTGGCAGAGATTATCGCGATGGCGCGTCGGCTCACCGATGTCAACGCCGGAATGCACGCCGGGGTGTGGGACAAGGCCGCGACGGGAAGTCACGAGATCCGCGGACGCCGGCTTGGGATCGTCGGCTACGGTAACATCGGCAGTCAGCTGTCGGTACTCGCTGAGGTTCTCGGCATGTCGGTGTACTTCTATGACACCGCGGACAAGCTCGCGTTGGGCAACGCCCGCCGGTGCGGTTCCCTGGAAGAACTGCTTGAGTCCGTCGAGACGGTTACGTTGCACGTGGACGGCCGTTCTGGAAACAGCGGACTGTTCGGCGAGTCGGAATTCGCGCGGATGCGGCCGCGCAGCCTGTTTTTGAACCTTTCTCGTGGTTTCGTCGTCGACCATGCCGCGCTCCGTCGGCACATCATGTCCGGGCACATCGCCGGCGCGGCTGTCGACGTGTTCCCTGATGAGCCGAAAGGCCGCGGGGATGAGTTCGTCTCGGACCTGCGAGGATTGTCCAACGTGATCCTTACGCCACATGTCGGGGGCTCCACCGAGGAGGCCCAGGAAGACATCGGGCACTTCGTCGCGGGCAAGCTGCGGGACTTCATGACTGCGGGGAACACCGGGCTCAGCGTCAACCTGCCCGCCGTCGTGGCGGCGCCCCAGCCGACGGCGCATCGCATCACTCATCTGCACGACAACACCCCGGGCGTGCTGGCGACGATCAACCAGATCGTCGTCGACCACGGCGTGAACGTCGAGGGCCAACTGCTAGGCACCCGCGGCGAGTTCGGATACGTCATCACCGATATCAGCGCGAGCTGTAGCCCTGAGATGGCCGCTCAACTGCGCGATCTACCGGCCACGATCAGGCTACGCGTCCTGTCGTAAGAGAAACGATCGCAGGTCAAATGTCTTGTGACGTTCTGTAGCTTGTGGGATGACCGGTCCGGTTGGTTGTGGCAGAGCCAGGGTTGGTCTGGGCTTCTTCGGGGCTTGGGTCCGGGGTCAGGTCTGGTGCCACTCGGTGGCAAGTAGCCCAAGGATGACCTCATCGGCGAAGTCGCAGTGGACCCAGGCCGAGTTACTCAGGGTGCCTTCCTGCGCAAACCCGGTCTTGGCAGCTCGCTCTGAAGGGCGAGAACCCCGCAATCTCAATGAACAGCGCAGCGTGCGTGATGGCACCGCATTCCGTGCCCATACTGTCTGGACGCTGTCCTCGTAGAGGAACAGATCGTGGCCGACCGAGGGCGGGTCGTCGTCGGCGTCATGGGCGGCGGATCGGGCTTGGGCGTAGTAGGTGAGCTCGGCGACGAAAGCGGGGGAGCCGAGAGGAGCCGGAAAAGGTCGGGGCGCCGGTCCTCGGCGGTGAGGACCGGCGCCCCTCTGCGCGGCCCCCGGGGGGTTTCCGGATGCCCGGGGGGCCGCTGAACGGCGTCGCTCAGATC